>JAYOTP010000005.1:66279-82294 GCA_038150465.1 Flavobacteriia bacterium
GTCTGCACGGCGATGGTTTTTCCACTCGCATCCAGCAGGCTGATCTCTGCGCCCGATCCGGCGGAGACATACAAGGTGTTTTCCACGGGGTTGGGGTAGATGCGTATGGCATTTTCATCCGTGCCGTTCGCCGAGGCTGAGGCGCGCTTTCCTCCAGAGCCGTTGTAGCCTTTGGCGATCCGGCAGGTGAAGTTGGAATTGGTCGCTACCCCATTCAGCCGGTAACGCGTAAAGGCCACGAATTCGTAGTTGCCACCTGGCAGTCCGGAGCCGGTAAAGTCCACGGAGATGGTGGTGTTCTGGCTCAGCGGCGTATTCGTCCAGGTCTGTGTGCCTCTAAGGCGATAGGCCATCCGGTAACCGATCAGGGTAGCTCCTGAAGGCAGATTGGGTGCTGTGAAGCTTCCATTGAAAATGGTGGGTCCGCCCTTGAGCAAGGTCCAGTTGTTCGGAACAGCCGTGTTGTCCAGGGTAGAGGCAGTTATCGAATCAGAGACTGCACATCCGGAAGCATCCGTGATGGTCACGGTCAGGGTTTGTCCCTGCTGGGCAAAGGTGCGTTTGGTGGTGGCTCCATTGCTCCAAAGGATGGTGGGTGTGCCATATCCGCCTGCATAACCTGCACGCACCATGACCGAGTCTGCGGCACAGGTCGCAGCTCGTTGCTCGACCATCTGCAGGGTCTGGTCCTTACAGGGGAGGAAGAGTGTGTCTCCACAGCCCTGTGTCGACCAGTCTCCATTGCCCGTTGTGTCCAACTGCAACCAAACGGCCACATCCTTATTGAAGAAAGGCGTGGCATTGAAGTTCTTGATCGTCTGGCTGGATGAAGCGATGGCCTTGGTACGAAGGTTCAGTGAATCACCTACCGGCATGAATTGCATGCGGCGAATGGTACCCGGAGCAGCGGCGAAGTGCGCGCGCATGGAACCTTGCTTGGCGTTCAGGATCGAGATGGAGTCAATGGCCAGGCATGCCGCTGGTGGAGGTGGAGGAACACTGGTTGCGAAAGTGTAGGGTCCAGACCAGTCGCTGCTGTCTCCGGCGGTGCAGAGCGAACGAACAAAGAAGTCGTAGGTGACCGATGCCGTCAGATTGGTTGCGGAGAAAGAAGGCGCATTCACGATGTACCGGGCACCGAACACCGTACCCAATCCGGTGAGGTCGATACTGACTTCCCATTGGGTCTCCGTGCCACCGGCTGTCCAGCTCAACTGGGCCGAATTGTGCGTGATGTTGCTGGCATTGAGATTGCCCGGGGCAACACAGGCCAACGGGGCCGTGGTGAATGCGAAGCGCGCACTTGGGCTGCTTTGGCTGCCATTTCCACAGTCTTCGGTCACATAGAACTCATACTGTGTGTTGGGGCTCAATCCCGAGAGCGTTGTGGTCAATGACTTGATGCCCGTGATCGCTGTTCCCGAACCTTGCGCAAAACCAACAGGTCCATATTCCAGCGCATGCTCAGTGTAAGAGGTGTTTCCTGCGGTCCAGCTCAAGGTGGCTCCGGAGGTGCTGATGTTACCGGCACTCAGATTGGTTGGTGGCTGACAGCTCGGTGCCGGTGCTGTTGTAAAGCTGAATCGTGCACTCGGAACACTTTGTCCACCGTTTCCGCACACTTCGATCACATAATACTCATACGCGGTGTTGGGACTCAATCCTGTGAGGAACCAAAGCGGTGGCCCGAAGCTGGTGACCACATTGCCCGAACCTTGAGCGAATCCTGCAGGCCCGTATTCGATCACATGATTGCTGTAGCCCGAATTTCCTGCGGTCCAGCTCAAGGTAGCGCCGGTTGCGCTGATATTTGAAGCGGTGAGCGCGGTGGGCGATAGGCAGCTCGGATTTCCGTTCATGACCACACTGATCTCGTCGATGGCCATATCGCTGGTGAAACTGCTTCCCCGTTCTCCAAGGAATTTGATGGACACAATACCCGAATATCCAGTGAGTGGAACGATGCGCTGCTGGAAGCTGTCAGATCCCGCCGTCTGTTGCTGACCTGCGAGGGTATCAAGTGTGGTCCATCCGCTTCCGTCGTTGATCTGAACATACAGCTTGCCCATGGAAGCTCCGTACATATGGTAGTAGAACTCCAGGTCGGTGTTGCCTGCTCCGAGATCTACAGGAACCATTTTGGCCGCTGCTGTATCGCCCAGGCTGCCACCGGAACACTCGAGATAGAGGTACATTCCACCGCTTGTACCTGGTGTGGTCGCATCGTAGAATGGCCCCGTATTCAGTGAATTCTCATTCACTCCGGATGCATCTTCGGTCTCCCAGCGTGGTATACCTGCTCCACCGATCTCCCAGCAGTTCGAAAGAGGAGTGAGTGGAATGGACCCTGTTATGCCTGGAGCTACAGCTGTGAAGCCTGTGTTGTAGGGCAATGAAGCAGTCACACAAGAAGTATAGAAACTTACCGGTAATGAATAAGCCGAGGTGTCCACACCATTCTGGCAGAGCTCTGACACATAGGCTGTGTATGCGGTCGCCGGGTTGAGGCCTGTCAGGGTGTATGGGTTGGAATTGGCCGTGAGCACTGTTCCCGATCCCATGGGGAAACCAGCAGGCCCATATTCAATGTACCATTCACTGGCCGAGGATATTCCATTGGCCCAGCTCAGGTCCGCCGAGGTGGCAGTAATTGCTGAAGCTGTGATCGCTGTCGGATCTGGACAAGCCGGCATCGGCTCCACAATGAAGTCATCTACAAAGACATCCGGTCCATATCCTGAGTTGAAGACCAATTGGAAGACCACATCCTTGCCCGTGTAGGTTCCTGCATCGAGGTTCACGATCTCCTGAATGAAATCGGAATCGGCAGGAGGGGTGGTACTGGTCGCATTTGGGCTGCTGAAGGTGGGCCCAATGTGGCTGACCAAAGTGTCCCAGGAAGACGAGGTGGCCAAACGAACCATCACGATCAGTTGGTCGTTCGGATAGGTACTATTATATAAGTGTGCCCAGCGGTACTTTATTCGGGCATCCGAAGAAATGCTGATGGGTTCTGTGGTGGCCAGTGCATAATTGCCCGAAGTCCAGCCCCAGAAATTGCCTTCCATATAGTCGCTGCTGTTTTGCAGCACGGTACGTGTCCCGCCCGAAAGATCCCAGCAGAGCGGAGGCCAGTTGCTGCCGTCAAAATCCCGTAGGTAGGGGATCGAGGCCGAGGCGCAAAGCGTAGTGAAGCTCAGCGGTCCGGTCCAATTGCTCGTTCCGTTGCTTCCGCAATTTCCGCGCACATAGACATCGTAGGTTGTGGAGGCATTCAAGCCCGTGAGCGTGGTCGAATTGGTGGACGAGCTGATCTGGCTGCCGTTGCCCAAAGCAAAGCCAGTGGTTCCGTATTCGATCTCATAGCTGGAAGAAGCACCGGCCCAAGCCAGCTGTGCTCCATTTTGCGTGATGTTCGAAACGCTGACCGATGAAGGGTCTGGACAAAGTGGAGCTTCCAATACGGAGACATCATCCAGTGCCATATCGCTGGTATAGCTGCTTCCACGTACAGATCGGAACCGTATCTGAACCGTACCGCTGAACCCATTGAGCAATACCTGAGCTCTGTTGTAGGGATCGCTTTGTACGCTCTGCTGCTGACCTGAAAGGGTGAGCAGTCCGCGGGTCCAACCGCTGCCATCGGATACATCCACGTGCAGGCTGCCCATGGCCGCACCGAACATGTGGTAATAGAACTCGAGCATAGGTGAGGTCAGTGCGCTCAGGTCGATCTGCGGAGACAACAGCATGACCGTATCTCCAGTGGAAGCTGGAGAGGAGGTTTCAGTGAAGAGGTAGGTTCCTGAACCCGTGGTGTGGTCTCCCAATGGTCCGGTTCCCACAGAGGGCGTTCCTCCCTGATCGGCGATCCACAAGGGATTGCCTGAGCCGTTGCTCGATGTCCAGCAGTTTCCAAAGTCGGTTTGTGCTCCGAGAATGGCCGTTTCAAAATCCTCACTGTAAGGCGCGCTTACCGCACTGCAGGCCACAGAGGCTGTTGTAAATGAAACAGGACCTGTCCAAAGGCTGTAACCGTTGGTTCCACAGTCCGCACGCACATATGCGTCATAGGCTGTGTTGGCGGTCAGGCCACTGAGGCCGATGGTCGTATTGGCCGTGGTCAGCAGGCTGCCATTTCCCTGGCTGAAGCCGGAAAGTCCATATTCTACTTCGTAGGCAGTTGCCGATCCTGTCCAGCTTAAGTCTGCGCTCGAGGAGAGCACATTGGATACTGCAAAGGCGGCTGGATCGGGACAAGTAATCGGAGCACAGCTGCTGGTGAAACTTCCAAAGTTGAATCCGCTGGCAAATGAGCTTCCTGCAGAATGGCTCAGCACGGCCACACTATTGGGGTCGCTGATCACAAAACCCACCTCTGTGGGGTAACCGCCCGGTTGAGCAGCCACCACCGAGGTGGAAAGTCCGTCGCACAGATCGATGGCTACCGTTACCGGTCCAGAGCCGGTGGTGAATGAAGACCCAAAGCTGGCCACGGTCACCCCCCCTTGCACCACATCGACGACCGCACCGTTCCATCCATCACCATAGGTGTCGGTCATACTCACGGTATAGGTGCAAAGGTTGCTTGCGCCGCAAACTGCTGTTGAAAATGATACCGGTCCGGTCCAATTGCTCGTTCCGTTGCTTCCGCAATTTCCGCGCACATAGACATCGTAGGTTGTGGAGGCATTCAAGCCCGTGAGCGTGGTCGAATTGGTGGACGAGCTGATCTGGCTGCCGTTGCCCAAAGCAAAGCCAGTGGTTCCGTATTCGATCTCATAGCTGGAAGAAGCACCGGCCCAAGCCAGCTGTGCTCCATTTTGCGTGATGTTCGAAACGCTGACCGATGAAGGGTCTGGACAAAGTGGAGCTTCCAATACGGAGACATCATCCAGTGCCATATCGCTGGTATAGCTGCTTCCACGTACAGATCGGAACCGTATCTGAACCGTACCGCTGAACCCATTGAGCAATACCTGAGCTCTGTTGTAGGGATCGCTTTGTACGCTCTGCTGCTGACCTGAAAGGGTGAGCAGTCCGCGGGTCCAACCGCTGCCATCGGATACATCCACGTGCAGGCTGCCCATGGCCGCACCGAACATGTGGTAATAGAACTCGAGCATAGGTGAGGTCAGTGCGCTCAGGTCGATCTGCGGAGACAACAGCATGACCGTATCTCCAGTGGAAGCTGGAGAGGAGGTTTCAGTGAAGAGGTAGGTTCCTGAACCCGTGGTGTGGTCTCCCAATGGTCCGGTTCCCACAGAGGGCGTTCCTCCCTGATCGGCGATCCACAAGGGATTGCCTGAGCCGTTGCTCGATGTCCAGCAGTTTCCAAAGTCGGTTTGTGCTCCGAGAATGGCCGTTTCGAAATCTTCGCTGTAAGGTGCAGCAAAAGGCGTACATGCCACTGGCGTTGTAGAGAAGGCGTAGCGCGTGCTGCTTACGCTTTGTGTTCCGTCGGAACAGGTCTCTGTAACGACATATTCATAGGCCGTATTCGGGTTCAGTCCGCTGAGAGAATACGAGGTGGAGCCGTTGCTGATAGAGCTTCCCGAGCCCAGGTTGAATCCGGCCAGACCGTACTCGATGACCCAGGCTGTGGATCCTGTGTTTCCAGCGGACCAGCTCAGGTCTGCTGAGTTGCTCCCGATGTTTGCAGCGGTCAAAGCAGTTGGTGGTGCGCAAACACTTCCACCTCCTGTGACCAGCAGATTGTCGAACGCCCAGTTGTCGAATTGGCTGCTTGTACCGGAGAGCACCTGCATCCTGATGCGGATGCTGCTCTGCCCGCTCAGGGTGATCACGAATTGATCAGAGGTCTGCGATGTCGGCGCTGAACCACCGTCGTAAACAGCCATTTGGTTGAAGGTGCCGTTGGGTTCGACCCAGCCTATGGCCACCTGTTCTCCCGCATCAGCATTCTCTCCGCACGGGCTGACCTGTGGGTCGTAGTAATCGTAGCTCACTGTGATCGTTCCTGCGCCTCCTGTCATGATATCTGCAGATTCTGCATAGAGGCCAGCCTGACCCCAGAGGGTCAGTTCGGAGTTGCCTGCACTTGGGCAGTCGGCATTGATGTACACAAAGTTGGGGTCGGAAGCCACCCAGCAACTGAAGGCCGCCAGACTCATGTCGCTGCTGTAGGGCAGGTTGAAGGTGGCGCAAGCAGTCGAGAAAGTGCCGGATGCCGCATTGGTGTACTGTCCGTTTGTACACAGGGCTTCGACATATACGTCGTAAACGGTGGAAGCGGTGAGTCCGCTGATCACAAAATTGGAGGTGGTGGAAGTAAGGGTCGTTCCGCTGCCGCGAACAAACCCGGCAGGACCATATTCGATCTGATAGCTCTGGGCGGAGGTCAGCGGATTGGATAGGTCCAGGTCCAGACTGGTGGTGGAAGCCGAGTTCAGGACCACGGTGCCGCTCAGTATACAAGTGGCCGGGCAACTGACGAGTCCGGCAGGACGTTCTTTGGCTATGGAGCGTTTGCCCAGGGTTCCCTGAGGCGTTATTGCCTGCACGCTGAACCAGACCGACTGCGCCGAGGGTACGCCATTGACCACTGCGTTGTTGGTGGTTGAGGACGAAAGGGAGTCCATATTTCTCGATCCCAACATATTGACTTGGTAGCCAACAGCACCGGAAACGGAATTCCAGCTTAAGTAAGTGGAATCAGGGCAGGTCCAAAGGAATTGAATGTTGTCCGGCTGACCGATCAGGGTAAAGTCAGAACCCACAGCCGTCGTTCCCCCTCTGCTGATCCGGATCCGAGCATTGCCCGTTGCCGCGGAAGATGGCGGCGTCCAGTTGAGTTGACGCGCTGAGGATCCAGCCGTTCCAATGGAAGACCATGAACCTCCTCCATTCAGGCTGTATTCCAGCGAAAATCCTGATGTAGAAGGAGATGCATTCCATCGGATCGTTGTGCTCTGACCGGGCTCGATGGCCACGCCCGAAGAAGGGAAGTCCACGGATATGCCATTCATTTCGTAGCTGTAGACCACATAATAGGTCTGTGGTCCCTGAGGGATCGCCGTGCCACTCACCCGAACGATATGGTCGCCTTGGGTGGGATTGTCGATGGTCACTTGCTCCATGTTGTTCAGGCTATCCACTGCGCGGACCGCAGGGCTGGAGAGTGCTGTGGCGTTCGGCGTTGGATCGAGAACCCATGGATTCCAGGTTTGTCCGGAGCGTTCCACATAGCAGTCGATGTTGTTGACCAGCGCACGACCAGAGGATGGGCTGGCTGCCGGATCGGTCCAGTAGACCATGACCTTGAGTTTCGAAACATTGGCGGGAACGGGTATCGAGTGAGCAGAAGAGCCTCCCTGTGCAATGCTGCCAGTGAGGAACTGGCTGTTCGAAATGAGTTCCACACCCCGTTCGATGTTCATTCGGCCGTAGCCGTAAATGAAGTCAGGACCGGCGTTGCCAATGTCGTCTGCGGTGTTCTGTATGATGGCTTTGAGCAGCCCGCCGTCGGGTTCCTGTCCGTGCACATCCTTGTACGCCTGAAGCAGCACCGCCATTCCACCAGATACGCCCGGGCAGGCCATGGAGGTGCCTGAATAATTTGCGTAGCCATTGCCTGCGACCGAGGAATACACATTGGATCCCAAGGCAGCCACATCGGGCTTGATCCGGCCATCGGAAGCTGGCCCGCGACTCGAGAAGCTGGAGATCACATCGGAGGAGGTCATGCTCGCGGAAGCGATCACATTCTTTCCTGCTTTGTGTCCACCAGTGATGTTGCCCCATCCACTGCCTGCGCCATAGCCGCAATCCGACGTAGCCGAGTTTCCAGCAGAAAAGACATGCATGAGTTTGGGATTCTGCAGAATATCGTTGTCCACCTGCTGAGTGGTACTCGTATAACCTGCGTTGCACCCATTCGAATAAGAGGAAGTGGTGATCCGGACATTGTAATTCACATAATCCTGATCCACCGAGGTGAAATTGGCTGGATAGGATGAATAGACCAGATCTGCACCGGGTGCCAGCCCCATTCCATCCGGATCGTAGATGCCTCCGCCGAGGATGGTTCCGGCCACGTGGTCTCCATGATTTCCAGAGCTTGTTCCCGAGCGGTTGTACACGATCCTCCCGGTGTAGTCGATGTGGGGACCGATATCGCCATCGTCTCCGTGGCCCACGACCGATCCGCTCCCGTCATAGTTCAGTCCTGTGGTGGATTGCACCTTGTTCAGGCGGCTCATTGCACGGCTTTTGAAGTTCTCCGGCGTTCCCTTCTGATCGAATTCTTCCAGGAACAATACGGACGGATGGGCCAGCAGAGCGTTGATGTCACTCGGATGTACCCCAACGGCGTAGGCGTCAGCACCTGATTCATTGGAGAGCAGTTCGATCTCCTGATGCTGCTGAAGCAGTTGGGTCATGTCGGCGCCCCCGTAGAGATGCACATGCGCCCGGATACGTCCATCGGGAAGCAGACATTCCTCGTGCCAGGAAGTATTTTGGATGCGGTAGGACGATTTGACCGCACTGGGCACAGGAAGCAGGGCCCAGATGTCACTTTGCATCTGGAGGTAGCTCATACCCTGGTCGGAAATGCGCGCATAGAATGCGTTGTTGGGAAGGTATCCTGACAACTCCACTCCTTGTGCGAAATATTCCTTCTGCCTGAAGCCATCAGGTATTTCAGCAAAGACGATGAGGCCGTAGTAATGACCGTCTGCAGGATCCATGCTGCTCGAGGGCAGGCTCAGATTGGCTTGCTGTTCAACGGTCCAGGTGGTGGATCTGAAGTGCAGCTGCTTCTGTTGAGCCTGAAGCAAAGCAAAAAAGCCGACGAACAAGAGCGTAAGAAGTTTTCTCATGGCAGGAGGGCAAAAGCGTTTTGTAAAAGAAATAGGGCAACAAGTTACTGATTCAAAGCTCACTGAGATAGTGATTTAACGATTTCGGCAGACCTCGGCCAAGAATATTCCAGAGGCAACAGATACGTTCAGGGAAGAGGTGTGTCCGGACATCGGAATGAAACACCTGTGGTCAGAGCGTTTGAGGTATTCACCCGAAACACCATCTTCTTCCGATCCCATGATCAGACAGACCGGGCCACTCAGGTCGGTTTCAAACAGCGAATCCTCACCTTTCTCTGTGCAGGAGACGATCTTCAGTCCGGAGTCTTTCATGAGTTGAATGCTTTCCTTCAGGTGGCTTTCTCTGCATACCGGGATGCGCATCAGGGCGCCGGCGGAAGCCTTGATCGCATCTCCGCTTGCCGGAGCCATGCCGCGCATGGGAACCACCAGCGCGTGGGCGCCCATGCATTCTGCGCTTCGGGCGATCGCACCAAAATTGCGCACATCCGTGATGCGGTCGAGCAAAACGATCAGTGGCTCTTCTCCACTTTCGTAGATCGCCGGAAGTACCTGTTCGATCCGCTGGTACTCCACATGGGTCAGAAAGGCCACGACCCCCTGGTGATTCTTTCGGGTCAGCCGATTGAGTTTCTCTTCCGGGACGGTTTGGAAGAACAGATCGTGCTCTTTGATCATTTGCATGAGTTCCCTGAAGGAGTCACTGCGTTCTCCCTTCTTGAGAAAGATCTTGTCGAAGTTCTTCCCCGCCTCAATGGCTTCCATCAATGGCCTAATACCAAACAGTAGGGGCAACTCGTTGCCTTCGGAGTTGTGCATCGCGTGCGTTTTGTTCCCTTTGGATGTCCTTGATCCCGTACACTTTTCCGTTACGCCAGCCGCTTACGGCTTTTCCCCAGCCATAGCGGTATTCAGAAAGACGGTTCAGCGCATAATCGTTGTCAGTGAATGGATTGCTGACGTGAATGAAGTTGAAGGTATAGGAGAGCATGCTGCTTGAGCTTCCATACACCCAGGTCTCGCCTTTGTCGTTCCGGTAGACTTCACTTGGTGGTCCGTAGATGGTGTAGATGATGCCCCGGTCGGTCTTCCATCCCTCGACGTAGGAACTGAACCTTTCATTGGCCAGCTGCACACGTCCGTAATAGCCCGCCACCAATTCCTGCCCTCTTTCAATGCTTCCCGCTGCTTTGAGCCAAAAGCTGTCCACGGCCTTTTGAAAATCCGCTGCTTTCTCATGCTGAGCGAGTTCTTCGTATTCCTTTTGGGTGCTGATGTAGCGAAGCGGGTGCGCCATGGCCGAATGGGAAATGACTTTTGGAAAGCCAGAAGGGTAGCGGAAAAGGGTGAACCCGTCGTTTTGGGAAGTATCCACCTGGAAATGGTAGATGCCTTCCTGGGTGAGCGTGAGCGTGTCTCCACTGCGCACAGTGAACAGACTGTCCGGAGTGAAATCGAAGGATTCGTCCTTCATCCGCGCATAGGGCGGAATGGCAATGGGGAAATCTCTGGAGTATACCCGAACGAAAAGCATGGTGTCTTTTGGCAGATAGTGCACAGTGAATGGAGCCTGATCCTTCAACCAGCTACTTGAGGAGGAGCGCCCATCCAAGCTCCTTTTCTCGAAGAATGATCGGCTCAAAGGATCAGAGAATGTGACGGTCCGCAGGTAGCTCGATCCACTTTTGCGGTTCACGTCATCATATCTGATCTCCAATTGGGCTTTTTCGAGTCCGCTGATTCCTTTTAGCATGATCGATGCCCGAAGTATTCCCGATTCTTCAGCATCCTTTTGATCCCGCAATACGGCCCGCCCGCTGTCGAGGATGGCACGCTGAGGTCCCAAAAGACGATAGGTCACATCCAGATGGGATTTGAATTTCTTGTCCGTGCTGCCTTTCATGTAAAGGAGTTGCTCCCTGTCGATCTCCAGGTCGATGCGCAAGCTGCTGTCGGATACGTGCCGAAGCTGTATCCTTGGATCCAGAGCGCTGCCGTCGGGTTGGTAAAGTGCTGCCAAATTCCCCTCATTCTCCAATTTCCCGGAGGAGGTGCAGCCCAACAAAAAAGCGGTCAGGGCGAAGATGAGGACCGATCCTGCGGAGGGCCTTGGACGGAATGGAAATGGGCGATGCACGGCAGTTGCAATTTATTCAAAAACGTCCCGTGTAGCCCAAGTGAAGAATGCTGCTTCGGGCATCAAAGGAAGTGCCCGAATAGGGCATGGCCAGATCCACTTGTACAAAGGCATTGCTGAGTTCGAGCGAGACCCCCGCCCCAATGGCCATCCAGTTGCGGTCTGATCCCTGTCCGTCGCGTGTTACGGCCCCATCCCAGTAGGCTTGAAAATAGCTGTCGGCGCCTGCCCGGTACCTGTATTCGATCGTTCCTACGGCATAGCGGGCAGCAAAAAGGGATTGCTCCTGAAAACCACGAAGTGAGGATCGTCCACCGAGGCGGAAGAGCTCATTTTGATACAGTCCTCCGTCTTCGCTCATACCCGCGAGTTGGATCCGAGGGCGGAAGATGTGGTTCGCAGCCATTTCGATATAGCTTTCCCATTCCATGGCGATCTGGTACTGAGTGTTCTGTGTATTGGCAGCAGTGCGACGGCCTGTGCTTCCTTCCACACGAAGCAGGCTTCCTTTTGATGGAGAAAAAAGATCATTCCGCCGATCGTTCTCAAGCATCAGTCCCAGCAGATCTTTCTGAACATCCGAGCGCTCAGCCGATAGATCTTCCGATCCACCCACCCGCGAACGCTGACCACGGTACACGAGAGAAATGCCTGAGTGGGCCTGATAGGCGTAGCGCAGCTTGACGGCGGCGTCCACATTGAAGAAGCTGCTGTCCCTTCTGTAAAGTTCCATGTAGGATTCAAGCCAAAAGCGCGAACGAGCCAAATAAGGAAGCCCGAGTTCCATGCTGAGTTGCTGGGCACCGTCGGGAGGGGCCATCCACTTGAGTCCGATCCATTCTCCAGTGTTGAAACTGTTCACAAGACGGATATCGGCCTGTCCGGAAAATGCACCCTCGTCTCCCTGTTCGTTGTTGTATCCGACCAGCAGATCGAATCGGTTGGCCTTTCTGCGACTGGGGTAGAGAAAGATCCATGCACCCTGTTCTGAAAAGAGAAGAGCTGGCTTTCGGCTGAATTCCATGAATTCCAATTGTTCCCCGCGTGCTTCAAGGTCGTCCACAGTGGATTGTCGAAACAGATCGCCTTTTTTCAGTCCAAAATGGTGGCGCAGGAAACCTTGAGGAATGCGAAGATCCGGGTCCATGAGCAGGCTGTCCAGGCGCAAAAGGGGTCCGGCTTCCAGCTGTTCCCGCTTGAAAACAGTCCGCCCATCCATCCACAGCGAATCCGATGCGATGCGTACGAAGGGATGACCGGCGTCGGCCCATAGATATAGTTCTTCCGTTACCGTTTGAACGGGCTCGTTGCCGTTATCGGCCTGTGTCCGATCCACTTGCCATTTCTCGCCCGAGCTGAATGCCAGTACGTGGCTGCTATCCGTGATCAGGCTGTCTACAAAGTATCCCCAATAGCCATATTGAAGCAGGCAGTTGCGAAGACCCTGCGCCTGCTCTTTCCAGGTATCGGCATCCTTGAAGATCCCGGTCCATTCGCTGCATCCTTCTTCTGTTGGATCCAATTGGATCTTGAAGGTCTGAGCACTCAGACCATCAATCCAGAGCAGCAGCGCGAGGATCCCAATCAATGGCTTCGATCCCATGTGAGGTGAGGTACTCATTGGTTTTTGAAAAGTGGCGACAGCCGGAGAATCCACGGTAGTTGGAGAGGGGCGAGGGGTGGCTGGATTCAAGGATCAGGTGCTTTGTGCGATCCACATCCTTGGCCTTTGCCCGTGCAGAACTTCCCCAGAGCATGAACACCAGATGCTCTTTTTCTTCAGAGAGCAGGCGTACGGCTTCATCGGTCAGTACGGACCAGCCCAGATGCTGGTGGCTCTGCGGACTTCCGCCACGAACCGTGAGCACATTGTTCAGCAGCAGCACACCTTGTTGTGCCCATCCACGGAGGTCGCCATGCAGACAGGGCGATATGCCCAGATCGGCCTCGAGTTCTTTGTAGATGTTCTTCAAGGAGGGTGGGAGCGGTTGCAGATCGGGTTCTACACTGAAGCACAATCCATTGGCCTGACCAGGACCGTGGTAGGGGTCTTGCCCAAGGATGACGACCCGGACGGAATCCCAGGGTGTGTGGTCGAAAGCCGCGAATATTTTGGGCCCGGGTGGATAGACCGGGTACTTCTTTTTTTCTTCAAGAAGTGCAGCCCGGATGTCGGCCAGCGGCTTCTCCCGGAAGAGCTTTTCCAGCCGGATCTTCCAGCCTTGTTCCATCTTTAATTCCGCCATGGGCCAATAGATTGGACAATCGGTTCGTTGGTCTTGAAGAGCCACTTGGGCTTTTCATTAACTTTGACCATCTCTATAAGGACTAAAATGAAAAAATATTTTCTCCTGTCGATCTTCAGTGCGTTGCTCTTGTTGGGCATGGTCTCTTGCGGATCGGCCGAAAAATGTCCTGCCTACTCTGCAGTTGAGACTGGAGAGTGCGCACAGGATGCTTGAAAACCCTTGATGCGTTTTCTCCCTTGATGCAGCAGCCATTCTTTTCTTCCGGCGCACATCTCTGTAAACGGGTCGTTTTGGTCTTGTGCCTGCTGCCCGCCTCCCTTTTTGCTCAGCTCGATACAGAAGCCGATTTCAAACGCACGGTCTACACCAACGACTACAGCTTTGGTGTGATGCTGCACACGCGGGGTTATGGCGTCAACTTTCGCAGACAGTATTACCTGGATGGATACAACCGGCAGGGATGGGAACTCGATATGGTCAATATTCGGCACGAGAAAGAAGTCAATATTTACAATCCTTTCGACAACAGTGCACGGGGATTCGTCTATTGGAAACTGAACAGTCTGTATGCGCTGCGTGCGGGTTATGTCCGCAGCTACACCCTGCTCGACAAGACCGATCAGGGCACGGTGGCATTTGACCTCTTTTGGTCATCAGGTGCAAGTCTGGGGCTGCTCAAGCCTGTTTATCTGGAGATCTACAAAGAGGTTGGAAATGGGAGTTTCACCTTGTCGACAGAGCGTTACGATCCGGCGGTGCACGACTTCAATGACATCTATGGCCGCTCGAGTTTTTTTGAGGGATTTGGCGAGATGAGTTTGCGACCGGGTGTGTATCTCAAAACGGGCGCAGTATTCGATTTCAATATTTTGGATCGGCGCGTCACGACCCTCGAACTTGGAGCCATCCTCGATGTTTATTCTGATGTGTTGCCCATTTTTCATATCCCCGGTCAAAATGCGGAGGGATTGCAAAACCAGAGGGCTTTTCTGCAGTTCTACTGCACATTCAATTTTGGAAAAAAATGGAATTGAATCCAACGGCTGTCAAGAAGGAAGAAAGAAAGCCCAAATGGCTGAGAGTGAAACTGCCAACGGGAGAAAACTTCCGTTCGGTGCGCAAGCTCGTGGACAACTATAAACTGCACACGATCTGTGAGAGCGGGAGCTGCCCAAATATGGGAGAGTGCTGGGGCGCGGGTACGGCGACCTTCATGATCCTGGGGAATGTCTGCACCCGCAGTTGTGGCTTTTGCGCTGTACAGACCGGTAGGCCGGATGCTGTGGATTGGGAAGAGCCGGAGCGCGTGGCGCGCTCGGTCAAGCTGATGAAGGTCAAACACTGCGTTCTGACCAGTGTCGACAGGGACGACCTCGCGGATGGGGGTTCCATTATCTGGGCCGAAACGGTCAATGCGGTTCGAAGGATCAGTCCGACCACGACGATGGAGACGCTCATTCCCGATTTCAAAGGCGAGAAAAAGAACATCGACCGTTTGCTTGCGGTGGCCCCGGAGATCATTTCCCACAATATGGAAACGGTCAAGCGACTGACCCGAAAAGTGCGTATTCAAGCCCGCTACGAAAGAAGCCTGGAGCTGCTCGCTTACATGAAGGAGCAGGGGCAAAAGAGAACGAAAACAGGCATCATGCTCGGTTTGGGTGAGACAGAGAATGAAGTGCTCGAGGCCATGAGGGACTTGCGGGAAGCAAAGGTGGATATCCTGACCCTTGGCCAATATCTGCAGCCCACCAGAAAGCATTTACCCGTGGCTGAATTCATCGCTCCGGAACAGTTCGAGCGACTCAAGGAAGAAGGACTGGCCATGGGGTTCAAGTATGTGGAGAGCGGCCCACTCGTTCGGTCCTCCTACCACGCAGAAAAACACCTCTTCTAGGCAAACTTTCGACGGCCAAGGATCGTTTAAGAGGTTGTATACTTGTTATTGGAAAAATCTCTATTCACAGAGCTATGAGAACACAGAGAATGAAGACCCTTTCTGGTCTTGCAGCCATTGCTATCGGTGGCCTGATATTCTGGAACAACAGTGGACAAGACGAGACTGTCTACACGCCCCGGGCACAAAAGCAGGAAGTCAAAGACGAAGCAAAAGGTGCTGCCGCATGGCTGCATGCACTTCGTGCGAATCAGACAACCGGCGAAATCGATCCTCGGGATGTATTGGCTGCGCGCGCATCGATCGAGCAAAAACGCAGTAGTTACAAAACATCTGCCCTCAATCTGCAGTGGCAGGAGATGGGGCCAATGAACATCGGTGGCCGAACGCGAACCCTGTTCATCGATCCAGATAATCCGAGCACCATCTTCACAGGTTCTGTGTCGGGTGGATTGTTCCGCAGCACTACAGCCGGGAGTTCCTGGCAGCTGGTCAATGGCGACGCTTCCAATCAAGCCATCACGGGCATCACCAAGACCGTCAATGGCGACTACTATGTATGCACTGGTGAAGGTCTTCACTATGGTGCCTTTGGTCGAGGCGGAGGCGGTATGCTGGGCGGCGGTATTTTCAAGAGCACGGATGGTGGAAATACATTCAGCGTGCTGCAGGCCACGGTTCCAACTGCCAATTCACGCTCGGCTGAATATGCCGCCATGTCTTTCATCTATGCCGATCCCAGTACGCCGGACCGTGTATATGTGGCCACCAACAGAGGAATGCGCCGCACGGACGATGGCGGTCAGACGTGGGTGAATCCAGTTGAAAACTCTCCGGGTCTTTCGCCTTCGGAATGGCTGAATGGCATCACAGACTTCACAGTCGC
>JAYOTP010000005.1:82394-91701 GCA_038150465.1 Flavobacteriia bacterium
AGCAACAGCTTCAACCCATTCAACGATCAGGGCAATTATGACCTGCTTATGGCGGTGGATCCTTCCGATCCGGAGCGTTTCCTGATGGGAGGTGTCGATCTGTGGTCGTGGAGTGCGAGTGAGGGCTGGCAGGCCCGAGGTTCTCGTTTCGACTCGCCGAACAATCCCTTCTATGTTCATGCGGACAATCACGATGCTGTTTGGCATCCCACCAATCCGAACATCGTATATGTGGTGAATGACGGCGGCATTTTCCGCTCGGCCAATAATGGCTTCACATGGACACCAGTCAATACCAATTACAATACCCTGCAGCTGTACAGCATTACAGCCTCAGCGGATGGACGGTTCCTCGGAGGCTCGCAAGACAACGGAACCATCGCTGTCCTTCCTGAATTGAACAACGGCAACTACGGGGTGCGCACTCCGGGAATCACTTATGAAGTAGCGACCGATGTATTCGCCAATCTCGATGGCGATGGAGGATATGTCGCTGCATCGAAGCTGGTGCCGAAGGTGCTCTTCAAGGAGATGCAGTATGGCATCATGGGTCGCAGCGAAAACGGCGGGGAATCCTTTGAGTCCTTTTATGACTTCCCACGAATGGATCCGCAATTCATTTCTGGCTCCCTTTCCTCATCCTTTGCTGAATTCATTGCACCCTTTGAGCTGTGGGAATCTGCAGAAGATGTGAACAGTGCAGACAGTGTGCAGTGGAAGGCGGAGCGGGCCATCAAGCCACTTGGTTTTGCCCTGCTCAGCGATACGGCATCTGAAGGAACGATCGAGGTGCCTCAGCCGGCTGCTGAGTTCATTACTTCTTCGTTCCGTGTGGTGCATGGCCCTCAGGAGCTGACAAGCGACGCCAACGGTGTGCTCAGCGGAGACGGTTCAGGATGGTTCGATCCGGCCACGGGTGCCTTTAAGGCGCGCTTCAATCAGTACTACTCGCTGGAAGTGAATGCCTACTGCGATGTGACCTATGATGCCGGGGATGAGGTGATCATTCAGAGTTCTGTTTTCAATAAGCCCTTTACCTACACAGTGCCCATGAACATGTCCACTGGTGATTCGGTCATGGTTCAGGATCCGATCCAAGGTGCGTTCTTCATGGGATTGCGTGGTCGAACTGCCTTCGGAGGCAACAACTATGGCGGTGTGTGGATGACGCGTGAGGTATTTGACTTCGCAACGCCAAGAGTGAACTGGTGGCACATCCTGGATGTAGGAAATGGAAATTCCGTGACCGTGATGACCGTCAGTGACGACGGCGACATCCTCTGGGTGGGTACGACTTCCGGGCAGTTGTACAGGATCAGCAATCTGAATCAGGCACGCAGCAGGGAATCAGCAGATGTCGATAACGGAAATACGGACCGCGTGACGTCCATCGATCTGGTGACCAGTTACTCTGGCAGGACGATCACGGGCATCTCCATCGATCCAAACGACAATGACCGCGTACTGGTCACTCTGGGTAACTATGGCAACAACACCTATTTGTACTACTCAAGCAATGCTACTTCGGTATCGCCCATTTTCGCAAGCAAGCAGGGAGATCTGCCGAAGATGCCTGTGTACGATGGTGTCTTCAACTTCTTCAATGGATCAGAGGTCATCCTTGGAACGGAGTACGGTGTTTGGAGTACTTCGAACATCGATCAGGCAGCGCCCAGCTGGACTGCCGAAGACGATGGTTTTGCCAACGTTCCGGTCTTCATGGTCAAGCAAGGTTATGACAAGCGCAGCTCTTGGGAGGGTGACACCCTCTACAGCGGATATATCGATCTGGCCACGCACGGCCGTGGTTTTGTCCGCAGTACATCGCTCATGCAGATGAATGCACTCGGAGCAACGGACAATGGAAATCTCACCCAGACGGAGTCCATCGAGGATGTTCTGAAGTTTTGGCCCAACCCTTCAGCCGGTATGGTCTCCGTACAAGTTGAATGTACCGCCCGCGCAACGGCTTCTGTCGTTGTCAGGGATCTCAATGGTCGGTCTGTACTAGAACAGTCATTTGATGTACAGCAAGGCACGAATGTATTGGCGCTCAATACCGAGACCCTTGCACCTGGTGTCTACCTTATCGAGGCAGCTGCTCCGGGATTCAAAAAGAATGGACGTCTGATCAAGAATTGATCGAACGCATCGAAACAAAAAGCCATCCGATCGGATGGCTTTTTTTATTTAAGCGCATTCTGAATGGCAGCTTCGAGTGGTGCTCCACGCAAGCCGCGCTCCAGGATCCTTCCATCCCGATCGAGAAGCAGTGTAAAGGGAATACTTTGAAAACCGTAGAGACGCGTAGAAGAAGCGTTCCAGCCCTGCAGGTCGCTCACATGGTTGGGCCAATACAGTCCGTCATCTGCGATCGCATTGATCCATGCTTCTTTGGCATTGGGTTGGCGTTCGGTTCCGTCCAGGGAAACGGAGAAGATCTCGAATCCCATTTCGTTGTATGCGGAATACATCCGGACCAGTTCAGGACTTTCCGCTCGGCAGGGTCGGCACCATGATGCCCAAAAGTCCACGAGTACCACCTGTCCACGAAGATCCGATAGCGCTCGTTCCTTTCCGCTCGGGTCGGGCAGGCGGAGATCTGGAACGATCTGCCCCACAGCCGCATTTTCTTCAGCTTTCCTGAAGGCCTCCTGGGCCTCGATCTGACTCTTGATGCTCTGCACGCGCTGGCTGAATCGCTGGGCATGCACATTGCCTGGATATCTTTTATTGAGTGCCTCTTGACAGTCCTCGTATTGTGCAAAGTATGTATCTGGCGGAAGGAGCTGCATTCGTCCCATGGTCAGGGGGAAGATGAACAGATTGGACAAGGCATCGGGCTCCTGCTCGATCATAAGAGCGAGTTCAGATGCCGTCCGATCCATTGCGCCAGACATAGTGCTGTCCAGTGATCTTCTGATCTTTGGGTACGCTTCAGACTGCATTTGCTCACTGTTCACTGCATCCAAAGAATCCATGAGTTCGATCAGTGACCCCATTTTTTGATTGACACTCATGAGTCGTTCTGAATCGGCAGAGCCGCTGACCTGAAAGGTGTAGCTCGGTTGGCTGGCGTCTCCCAGTACATCAATCTGTTCTCCTGGAGAAAGCAACAGGCTCAGGCGAAAGGCGTCCATCCCCTCGATCATATAGATCTCTACTTCCTCAGAGGAAGCGGGTGTGTATTCAAAGCTTCCATTTGAGGTGGTCAGTGTATCGAGGTATTCCAATCGATCCGTTCCCACCCGGGCCACGAGTATCTTTTCTGCTCCGGCGATCGTTCCTTGTATCGAGGCTTGGCCCATAGGACCACCACATGCCTGTGTGAGCAAAGCGGCCAATAGACTGAAGAATAGGATTCTTGGGTTCATTGTTCGAGTTTTTCTCTGATGAGTTGGTTGGTGCGCTTGGGATCTGCTTTTCCCTGGGAGCGTCGCATCACTTCCCCCATGAAAAGACCCAGGACCCCTTTCTTGCCATTTCTGTATTCCTCTACCTTGTCGGGATAGGCGGCGAGGGCCTCTTCTACCCAGGTCAACAGATTTTGGTCATCGCTTTCCTGTAGAAGGTCTTCAGCCGTTGCGATCTCTTCTGGACTTCGTTCATCGCCCTCTTCCATCAGTGGAAGAATGCGCTGCATGGCTGCAGAGTGGCTCACCTTTCCGTCCTCCACCAATCGGAGCAATCGGGCCAGTGCATCTGGGCCGGGCAGGTAGGCGTCCAGTCCGATGCCTTTTTGATTCAGGAAGGAACGCACCTGGGTATTGAGCAGGTTGGCGACTGTCTTGGGCTTGTTGAACTCAGCGAGTACCTTTTCGAAGAAGTCGGACATCTGTTTGTCCTCCGTAAGCACTCCAGCATCGTATGCGCTCAGGCCATGTTCTTTTGTGTATGAAGACACTCGTTCCCAGGGCAGTCGGGGCATTCGTGAGCGCACCTCCTCGATCTGCTCCTCTTCCACGAGAACAGGCTGCAGATCCGGTTCGGGGAAGTAGCGGTAATCATGGGCTTCCTCCTTGCTTCTAAGGGGAATGGTCGCATTTTTTACAGCGTCGAAATTCCGGGTCTCCTGAGCTACACTTTGGCCAGTTCCCAAAACTTCAGCCTGTCTTTTCACCTCGAAATCGATGGCTTTTTGCACATTCCGGAATGAATTCAGATTCTTGACTTCGACCTTGGTTCCAAAGGCCTCTTGTCCCTTCGGACGGATCGAAACGTTCACATCGCACCTCAGGGAACCTTCTTCCATATTGCCATCCGAAATATCCAGATAGCGCGCCAGACGGCGGATGGAGGTCAGGTAGGCATAGGCTTCTTCTCCGTTGCGGAAATCGGGTTCTGAGACGATCTCCAACAGGGGGACTCCTGCCCGGTTCAGGTCGATCAGGCTGTAGAACGGATCGAGGTCGTGCAGGCTCTTGCCCGCATCTTCTTCCATGTGGATCCGTGTGATGCCGATCTCCTTGACGCCATCTTCTGTTTCTATTCGGATGTGTCCGCCTGTGCAGATGGGTGTTTTGTCCTGCGTGATCTGATACCCCTTGGGCAGATCCGCATAGAAGTAATTCTTCCGCGCAAATTCGTTCCAGCGACGGATCTTCGATCTGCAGGCAAGGCCAAGCAGTATGGCATATTCGATCACCTGTTGATTCATGCGGGGCAGAGTGCCAGGATGCCCGAGACTTACCGGGCTGATCTGTGTGTTGGCCCTTTCGCCATAGATGGCTGGATCCGCTGAATACGCCTTGGATCGGGTCTTCAGCTGCAGGTGAACCTCCAGCCCGATGACCGATTCGTAGTGCACATGTTCCATAGAAGGCAAAGGTCGGTTTTATACGGCTTGGCTGAACCGCAGTTTGTCATTGAGGATCTTCTCGAAAAGCGCTTGTTCTTCAAGTAATTCCACCTCGATCGATTCATAACAGATGGCCAATGAGGGGTGTTCGAACAGCTCTTTCGGCAGGCGCGCGTGGTCTTTTTCCGTGGTGATGATCCTCGAGCCGTTTCGTTTGGCTGCCTCGATAATGGATCGGATGTCTTTTTTGGAGAATCGATGGTGGTCACTGAAGAAGAGATCTTCAAATTCGATCTCAGGATACAGGCCTTTCATATGCTTGGAAAAGGAAGCGGGTTTTGCGATGCCCGCCAGCAGGAGGGCTTTACCCCCCTTTACCTTCACCTGCCCGTTTGCGTTTTCCAGTCCATTGCTTCGCATCCGGCTAAAGAATACCGGCGCCTTGGTAAAATGAGCGATGCGCTTTTTCAACTCGCCCCGGGCCTCCTTCGTACAATCTTCCGTGCAATGCGTCACGATACATAAATCCGCACGCTGTGCGCCTTTTTGTGGCTCACGCAGCCTGCCCATGGGCATTGGTCGGTCTTCTGTGAAGGGAGCGTCGAAGCGTGTGAGCAGGATGTTGAGGTCTCGGTCTATCTGTCGGTGCTGAAAGGCATCGTCCAGCAGCAGGACCTCGGGCTTTTGCAACGCACCGAGTTTATGAGCGCCTTCCACCCGGGATTCACAAACAGCGACTGTCCATTCAGGCTTCCTGCGTTTGATCATCAAAGGTTCATCGCCAACCGCCTCTGCGCTGTCCTGAGGATCCACCCGCCGAAACCCAGAGCTCTTTCTTCCATAGCCACGGCTCAATACGGCAACAGCCGCTTTTTTTGACAGGAGTTTTCCAATGAACAGCGTGTGTGGCGTCTTTCCGGTTCCGCCCACCGAAAGGTTGCCAATGGCCACAACTCGATCTCTCAGCTCGTGCTGTGTGATGAGCCCTGAATCAAAGAGCCTGTTGCGAAGTGCCATGATCCAGCCGATCATTCCAGAGCTTGTTTGTTTTGTTTCTGCTCGATGAAGCAGCGGACTTCTTCAATATCCAAAATATTTCGCTGAGCAGGTATCCACTGGACCGGTGGCGGTTGATGATTCCACCAAGTGCATTGTCTTTTGGCGTATCTCCTGCTGTTCCTTTTGATCTGTTCGACCGCCTCGTCCCGGCTGATGATTCCGTCGAAGTGGTCGAAGAGTTCTGAGTAGCCCACACTTTTAAGCACTTGTTCTTTGCGATGAGGCAACAGCGACCGTACTTCTCCCTCAAGTCCTTTGGCCATCATGCGGTCCACTCGCTCATCGATCCTTCTGTAGAGCGTCGATCTCTCCCATTCTGGGGCAATGTTCAGACAACGGAAATGCGGCATCGGCTCGCTTTTCTTCCAATGATCGAAGGGAACGCCTCCGGCCATCAGGATCCCGAGTATGCGCATCATTCGCTGAGGGTTCCTGCGGTCCGTTTGTTCCCATTTGGCCGGATCCAAGCGTTGGATCTCTGACCCCAACCATTGGATGCCGCCATTGTCAAAACCTTTCTGGATATGAGTTCGCAGTTTGTCATCTACTTCAGGGAAGGTGTCGAAGCCGTAAAGCAAGGCCTTTAGGTAAAGGCCGCTTCCCCCGACCAAGAGAAAGTGGTCTTTTCCGGAAGATTCGATGTAGGCGCGCGCTTCCGCGGCGAAACCGCCGGCAGTCAAGGGTTCTGAGATGCTGCGGTCTGCAATGAAACGATGCGGTGCCTGCCTGCATTCTTCCTCGGTGGGCCGTGCGGTTCCGATACACATTTCCCGGTAGAACTGTCGGGAGTCGAATGAGATGATGGGCCATGAGGTGGCTCGATGCAACTGCATTGCCCAATCTGTCTTACCGGAAGCAGTAGGGCCCGAGATGATGAGAAAAGAGAACGACAATTTCCTGGCCTCAAGTTGTAGGTTGCCAAAGATATAAGGTCCTTTTTCAGCCATTGACTTGAGTATATTTGCGACGCGACGATCAGGGTAAGCGTGTGCTGCTTTCGCGCAAGCCGAAGAGAGCGTCCAACAAATGGAAAGTTTGAATAATGGCTGAAGTTGAAAGAATTGGTGGTGGATCTGCCCAAGGAGTGAGCAGGAAAATAGAACGGGGAGATCAGCAGGTCGATCTGAAGCTCTACTTCTTCAAGATCCTGAGCTACTGGCCCCTTTATTTCGTGGCTTTTGCCCTGGCCTTCTCTTTGGCTTTTTTGGTCAACCGATACAGCAATCAGATCTATAAGACGTCTATCAGTCTTTTGATCAATGAGGAAGATGTGGAGGCCGGAGGAGGTCTTGAGGGGGTCATGTCAGCGCTGGGATACAGCGACAACAAAATGCATGTGGAGAACGAGATCCTCGTATTGAAGTCTCGCTACCTCATGGAAAAGACCTTGGATAACTTCAATGAATATGTGAGTTATTTCGGTGAGGGTAAGATCCGAGTGAACGAATTGTTTGGCCGACAGCCGTTCATCGTTGAGTACGAACCGGAGCATCTGCAGCCGATCGGTATCATGTTCAATGTCACTTATCTGCCCAATGATTCCTTTAAGATTGACGTACTGGATGAGGAGTGGGAGTTCATTGAATACGCTTCGAAAAAGGTGGTCAATCTCAATGATTTCGATCGAGCCAGAATGACGGATATCGACGGTGTTTATGCGTTCGGAGAGAACATAAAAAGTGAGTTCTACGACTTTCGTCTGGTGCCCAATACCAAGACGGGTAAGATCGCCAAAACCGGGGACCGTTTCCGATTCATCTTCAAGAATCCTTCAGGGATGGTCACCAATTACATGAACGGACTGGTCATCGGTGTTTCGGCCGAGGGTTCCAGCGGGATCGATGTGGCCCTCTCTGGATCGGTGCCCGAAAAGGACCGGATCTTTCTCAATGAGTACGGAAAAGCATTCTTGCAATACGATCTTGAAGTAGAGAACAGGATATCGAAAAGCACCCTGGAATTCTTGAACCAAGAGCTGGCCAATATTGAAGATAGTCTCTTCAAGGTGGAGAATCTCCTGGAAGAATTCCGTGTCGCAAAGAAGACCGTCAACTTGGGTGTGGAAGGCCAAACCATTTTCAATCGTTTGAGCGACGTTCAGCTCGAAGAATCGGAAGAGGTTGGAAAGAAGCGCTATTTCGAGTATCTGCTCGACTTTTTTGATGCCAAAAAGAAGGATGGCGAGGCAAAAAGTGCCATGCTTCCTCCGCCCGTGGTGGGCATAGCCGATGCATCAGTTGTGAATTTGATCAACGAACTGAATTCGCTTTATGCCACCCGGCAACAGATGTCATCCTCTTTGAAGAATCGAAACCCTCAGATCCGATCCATTGAGGCGGAGATCGTTGCCATGGAGCAACTCTTGGAGGCCAATGTTCGAGCGGCCATCAAACAGACCAGTTTGAATCTTGTGGAGATCAGGGGACAGATGCGTTCGATGGAAGAGAAGCTGACAGGATTTCCAACGACGGAACGGAACCTCATCAACATACAACGCGAGCATCAACTCAATGAGAACCTCTATATGCTTTTTCTGGAGAAGCAGGCGGAAACGCAGATCACTCTTGCCGCGAATGTTCCCCGCAACCGCATACTGGACAGGGCTTATACGGACCCCAACCCCATATCTCCCAATGAAGTCATCAACTTTGGATTGGCCGTTCTCCTGAGCTTGTTGGCGCCCACGGTATTCATCCTGGGTCGAGAATACTTCAATACCAAGATCGTCGAACGCCGGGACCTGGAGTCCATTACAGATATTCCAGTGATCGGAACCATTTCCCACAACCAGCACGACAATCAGCTTGTGGTCAAATCACATCCCAAGGCATCTATCTCTGAGGCATTTCGTGCGATTCGATCCAATTTGAGTTTTACGCTACCCAGAGAGGATGAAGAGGAGAGTCATTCGCGGGTCATCCTTATTACCTCAAGCATTGGAGGAGAGGGAAAGACCTTCTGTTCGATGAATCTCTCTATTGCCTTGTCCATTATGGGCAAGAAGACCATCCTTATGGGGGTCGATCTGCGTAAGCCCAGGATCTACAATGACTTCAACCTTTCCAACACTGTAGGCCTCTCCAACTATTTGGCCAATTTGAATTCTGTGGATGAGGTCATTCAGCCTACGGACATTGAAAATCTCTCCATCCTTTCAGCAGGACCCATTCCTCCGAATCCGTCCGAGCTGATCTTGACCAGGCGCTTTGTTGAACTCATAGACGAGCTTCGAAACAGGTATGACTATGTCATTATGGATACTCCGCCTATTGGACTGGTAGCCGATTCTACTCAGATCATGAAGTACTCTGACTTGGTCTTGTACGTGGTTCGTCAGAACTATACGGACAAGAGCCTCCTGCACATGATCAACGACAAATACGATTCAGGTGCGGTCAAGAATTTGGCATTGATCTTCAACGATTACAACGCCCTTGCGGGTTATGGCTA
>JAYOTP010000005.1:91801-100479 GCA_038150465.1 Flavobacteriia bacterium
TACGGCTACGGATATGGTTACGGTTATGGCTACGGATATGGTTACGGCTACGGATATGGTTACGGCTACACCGACGAACAAAAGAAGAAGCCGATGAAGAACATCTTTGGCACGGAGAAAAGGCGGAAGAAGAGTTGACCTAAAATTCTTAAGGATCAAAAAAAGAGCCCCGCTACAAGGCGGGGCTTTTCTTTTTTGATGTGTGCACCATCAATTCTTGATGACTTTGTGCTGTTGTATTCCATCTGCCCCGTGGATGTGCACCATGTACGCACCGGCACTCAGATCGGAGAGTTCGAAACGCACTTCAGTGCCCATCGCCTCCTTTTGAGCAATGATCCGGCCGCTCACGTCTGTCATTTGAACCAGCGATCCGTCTTCAGCAGCAACGAAAAGATGGTCTTTCGCCGGGTTGGGATAAATATGGGTCGGGAGAACTGCATTCGCAGAAGCAGCAGTTCCATTTTTTGTGAAAGGAACTCCTCTGAGAGCAAAACAAGCTCTGGCCGAAGTGGTGGGCGTGCCATTGTCATTGTATCGAGCGATCACGCTGAACTGGTAGTTACCTGGAGTGCCACCGGCGAAGTCCACGGAAGCCGTTGTATTGGTGGTCAATGAGGTCGATGTCCAAGTCACTGTATTACGAAGTCGATACTGGACCCGGTAACCAATAAGGCTTTGTCCTGTCTGGAAATTAGATGGATCCCAGGTCACGGTCACAACTGTTCCACTCCGCGTGGTCCCCACATTGGCCGGGGTAGCTGAAGTATTGGCCAGGGTGGACGCGGTCAGTGAATCCGTCATTGTACAGCCGCTTTGGTCTGTGACCGTTACAGAAAGGGTTTCCCCCTGAGCAGCAAAAGCCCGTTTGGTCGTCGTGCCATTGCTCCAGAGATAGGTGGGTGTGCCAGTTCCACCTGCATAGCCCGCCCGCAAGAGAACCGAATCATCGGGGCAGGTGGCGGGTGTCTGCTCGACAACAGTGAGCACCTGTGAGTTACATGCAACAGTAAATGATGAGATATTCCCGTCGATCACTGATCCTGTCAGCGTTCCGCTTCCACCCCCGCCGCCAGTGTTGAAGAGGACAAATCCGTTTCCGGCCATATCCAGGTTACATGCCAACGGGTTGGCCCAAACCGAACCAGGTCCATCCAGTGTATCTACTTCGAGCCAGATCAGAACGGTACTGTTGTACCATGGGTTGATGTTGAAATTCTTGTAGCCCTGAGGCGCTTTGCGGAATTCCCTGCTTCGTATCTGAGAAGAATCGATCCGCAGAGGATTATTGCTGATCACCTTGGTCCATCGTACCCTGTATTTGTCGCCGTGGACCAACGGACCGAGATACGCCTGGTACTTTCCCTTTCCGTGATCGAGTTCTTTTACAGAATCAAGCTTCGGACAAAACTTCTGAAGAGATGAACCCAGTGTGTTGGTTCGTGCGTCTGAGACTTCTTCCGAACTCACATCGTCATTGGCTGATGCGACCGTACGGTATGCATAAGCGGCAATGTAATAGCGCGTCCCTGGATTCAGACTGTCAACGTCTATATTTCCATCCGCATTGGCCGTGCTGTTATAAACACAGTATCCATTATTGGATCCGTCGGTCGAGATCATTGTACCGGAACCATAGAGCACATTTCCGTTGTAATTGGAAAACTCCTGTGCATTGTGAGTGAAAAAGGAAGAGAATGGACTTTCCGACATAAAGACAGCCACACCGTCCCAATCGACCCCACTGACTCCGGATGGCTTCCTCCAGGTGATGTTCATCGAGCTTGCATTATTGGCTATAAGCGCCAAATTGCTGACCGGATTCAAGGCGCCCTGAACCTCTATATAGCCTGTCATTCCAATGCCAGCATGCGGATCACACTGATAACTGTAGGCACCTGCCGTTTGAAACAGGTGGCCAAAGGAGGTTTGTGGAGCAGGTCCGCTGTAGAATCCTTCCGGATTGTTGGGGAAGGTGGCCAGTGATCCGTTGACATTGTGGTTTCCAGAAATGCTCCAATAAACAGAGTCTCCTTCCTGGATGTATAGGGTTTCTGGAACGAAGCTGTTTCCAGCATTGGTCACCGTATGGGTAACACTGCTGAAAGTGTTGATGCTGAACGGCGTTGCATCAAATGGAACATCGGGCGCTGTTCCGTCCAAGTGCTGGTTGCCTCCACCGTCTTGGGTGATCCATTGGCTGGGATCCATCAAGGAGGCGGCAGTAGCAGCCGCATCCATTCCTGTCCTCGGACCCACATAGGCCGCGATGTCTTCATCACCTCCGATATCGAAGGCTGTACTCCCTTCTACCAGGCCCGTTCCAGTGAGCACACCGCGGGCAGAGAAACCATCATTGGCCAGCGCAGATAAAAACGCCGCAGGCTGCCGAAGTGCTCCAGTATAAGCATAGAGCTCTTCATTACTTGCTGCAAGAAAAGTCTTGTTGTTGTTCACCACTCCAGCTGTGCCAATACTGGCTATGGGCGACGCCTTGGAAACCTCATCGATGGTAACAACGGTTCCCTTAGGTGTGGTTGCCGTATGGTACCAGTAAAGATCTCCTTCTCCGTTGCCGAAGGAAGAGCCGTCCCACTCTTCGTCCGTGAATCTTATGGTATCCTGTGCTGCGACATCCGTCATGCAAACGAATGCGATGCCGTCGTCGCCATCTGCATTGTATCCAGTGAAAAGAATGTCTCCTGGCCCAAGTTGCGCGACCAAGCTTGCCAAAGGCAGCATCAACAACAGGCTGAGCACGGGGATTCTGATTGAATTGGGCTTCATTTTCTCTTAAAGTTGGTTAAATCGAGGTTAAAAGTTACAGAATTTTCGGACATATGAAAGAAAATTTTTCATTTCTTATAGATATAATGCACTGTTTTCTAAATCCTTGAAATAATAAGAAATGAAAAAAGCCCCGCTACCAGCGGGGCTTGAAAGAACTTCAGATGGGTTCAAAGTTTATTGTTTGACCAGTCTTTCGGTGGTCACTTCTCCATTGCTCTTGATCTGGACCACGTAGATACCGTCGGCCATATCGGAGAGACCGAAGGAAGTTTCAATACCCTCACTGATCTGTGTGGCCATGATCCTTCCGCTAATGTCCATTAGTTCCAAGGTCGAGCCGATGGGTGCGTTCACATAGACCACATCCTTGGCCGGGTTTGGATAAACGGTGATCGCAATTGATCCACCTGGCATAAGAGCAGACGAGCCGTTACCACCCTTGTAGGTGACACCTTTAGAAACGAAGCATGCACGGGCTGAGGTCTTGTTCGTTGCATCCGTGTCTGTGAAACGGGCAACCACCGAGAACTCATAGTTTTCGCTTGTTCCAGACGGACCTGCACCTGTAAAGTCAATGGTGTCTGTGGTATTAGCTGTCAAAGGCGCATTCGTCCATGATGAGGTTCCGCGTACGCGATATTGAACCCTGTAACCGATCAGGGTCTGTCCAGCGCCCATTGTTGAAGCGCTCCAGCTGACGATGCGTACAGAAGGACCACTGTTCGAGACAGAGACGCCAGAAGGAGCTTCTGCAGCATAGGCCAATATTGATGCCGTGATGCTGTCGCTCACAGAACAGCCAACTTCATCGGTCACTGTTACGGAAACGGTTGCTCCCTGGGCCACATAGATCCTCTTTGTGGTATCGCCTGTGCTCCACAGATAAGAGGGATTGCCGGTTCCACCTGCATAGCCTGCGCGAAGAAGTGCGCTGTCCGTGGGACAAGTGGCCGCAGCCTGCTCGACCAAGGTGAGTGTCTGTGGCTTACATGGCACAGAAACCTCTTCCATATCGCCATCGATGACCGAGCCAAGAATAACTCCGCCACCACCTCCAAGAGGGATGGGCAGTACGGTGGCGCCATTTCGATCGGCTGTACAGGCCAGTGGATTCGCCCAGACTTCTCCCTGCCCATCAAGGGTATCGACTTCCAGCCAAACCAGGACTTTGCTGTTGAACCACGGTGCAACGCTGAAATTCATATAACCCTTGTTAGGATTGTTGAATTCCTTGGAGCGGATCTGAGTCGAGTCAATATTGTAGTTGGCGTCGGCCTGTACCCATCTGAAACGGTATTTTTCACCGGTAGCCAATTGACCAAATGTTGCACGGAAGCGACCCTTTTTGGCCTGACCGATGGTGTAGATCGAATCCACTTGGTAACAGTACTGCTGGAATGCCGTTCCTCCCGTACCCGGGTTGTTCATGGTGATGTCGCTCCAGCCACGTGGAAGGATCTGGTATCCGTCAAAGTACGGGCTCGATGCGTCGTATTGTCCGCCCACACCAACGAGATCGAAGCTGCCAGCGGGGGTATTCCCATAGATGTCGGCATCATAGTCGATGCGCATGGTCAGGGTATCCCCATTGGTCGTGTAGATATCGATATTTCTTGAAGTACGCTGGGAGGGCCAGTCGGCCGTATCCACCAGAGTTACGTTCTCCAACAGGATCAATTCTCCTTCAGTGCTTTCATCCAAGGTATTGACAAGGATCGGCGAAGGCAGGTTGTTGTTCTGCGAGATCAATGTGATGCTGTCCACAGCGATCTGACTGAGGCCTCTGTACGCACCGATCGAACCGACCACGCGCAACTGGTCACCCATCATGGGTGAGGTATAGTTGCTCAGATCGCTCGACCTGTACACATAGATACCGCGCGTGCCATCAGAAATAGAGAAGCTGTATCCGCTGTTTCCATCAAAGTCAATGGAAGTCACTGTTCCGTTGAGCTTACAATAGGTTCCAGTTGAGTCGGGAACACCGAGCGAATCCACGCCGCGCACCTGGGCGATGGCGTAGGTAGGAATACCCGGTGCAGGAGTTGACTGGACAATGTCCGCACTGCTCCTTGGGAAGATCTGGTAGCCATCAAAGTACGGGCTGGACGCATCGTATTGTCCTCCCAATCCGATGATATCGAACGAAGCTGTCGGTGTATTGCCGTAGATGTTGGCATCGTAGTCGATCCGCATGGTCAGCGTATCTCCTGCTGCCGTATAGAAATCAATATTGCGGGACGTTCTGCTGCTAGGCCAATCTGCAGGATCCACCAGGGTGACGTCCTCAAGAGTGATCAATTCGCCTTCGGTGCTTTCATCCAAAGTGGTCACCAACATAGGAGTTGGCAGTGCATTGTTCTGCGAGATGAGCGCAAGGCTGTCCGGAACGATCTGCGTCAGTCCGCGGTATGCGCCAATGTACCCAGTTACCCGTATCATATCCCCCATGGCAGGCGAGGTGTAGTTGCTCAGATCGCTCGATCTGTAGACATAGATGCCGCGTGTGCCATCTGAGATATAGAAGTTGTATCCGCTGTTGCCATCGAAATCAATGGAGGTCACCGTGCCCGTGAGTTTGCAATAGGTGCCGGTTGAATCGGGTACACCCAGTGAATCGACTCCACGCACCTGGGCAATCGTGTAGGATGGAATGACCGGGCCGGTGTAGATGTCGGCATTGCTTCTTGGGAAGATCTGATAACCCTCCAGGTATGGGCTTGAGGCGTCATACTGGGCGCCAATTCCCGTGAGGTCAAAGCTGCCCAGAGGAGTGTTTCCAAAGATGGCCGCATCGTAATCGATCCGCATGGTCAGTGTGTCGCCCCCGCTGGTGACAAAATCGATATTGCGCGATGTGGCGCTTGTTGGCCAGTCGGCCGTATCGACCAAGGTGACATTCTCAAATGTGATCAGCTCGCTTTCCGTGCTTTCGTCCAGAGTGGTGACGATCATCGGAGCAGGCACTGTATTGTTCTGGGAAACGAGGGTCAAGCTGTCCGGAATGATCTCGAGCAGCCCTCTGAACTGGGCAATCGTTCCCGTGACTTCAATGTTGTCTCCCATCGCAGGGCTGGTGTAGTTGCTCAGGTCGGAGCTGCGGTACACATTGATGCCCTGAGTTCCGTCTGTCATGTAGAAGCTGTAGCCGCTGTTGCCATCGAAGTCAATGGACGTAACGGTACCGCTCAGTTTACAATACGTATTGAGCGAATCGGCCACTCCATTCGCATCCACGCTGCGCACTTGAGAAATGCTGTAGGTGGGCACGGTGACGTAGACCGGTGTCATATCGCCTGGAGAACCTACGTCTCCATCAGTTGAGGTGTAGGCGCCATTGACACCTGCTACAGACTGGGTTGGCGTTCCATTACTGAATTCCACACTGTTTCCAGTGTTGCCGACAGTGAAGACAGCAGATTCGATAAGAGCACCATTCGCATCGTAGAGATAGACACCGTCGCCGGCTTTGCTCAAGTCGTCGAATCCGGTCAGACCGATCATGTCTCTTGCGATCACGCGGATGCTGTTGGCTGTCTGTCCCCAGTCATTGCTCCATTTCTGGATGCTCGAGGAATCCTCGTCGAGCACGATCAGGCTTTGACCAGCGGCCAGAACATAATTGCCGAAAGTGTGCGTCCCAGCTGTTTGGCTGCTGTTGTCCCAGGAGTATCCATTGAGGTTCACCGAAGTGCTTCCGTTGTTTCGGATCTCGAACCAGTCGCCATCTGAGTTGGCATTGCTGTGTGCAGAGCTGGACATGATCTCAGTCACTTCCAGATCGACTACGGCTACGGTACCGTAGGTGCCAACAGGCCAAGGATTCGGAGCGGTTGCATTGGTAGAGGTGCCGTCCAATGCATTGGTTCCGGAGAAGGTCCATTCGGCGCAGTCGAAAGCGGTGGTGGGGCTGCTGTTGTTGTTCCGGTAGGCCCATCCGTCGAGGTGGTCCCAGCACTCACCTGTTCCGTCCACTTGATAGACTCCATAATAATCCACAGGGTAGGATCCCTTGAAAAGGGCTACGTGATCGTCTCCGTTGATGTACAAGCCGTTCGGATAGGCGCCGCCTTTCTGATCGGCAGAGAAGCCCAGGTAGGCATAGAATTGTGCGGAGTCGGTGGTTACATAATAGAAGTCTCCAGCGTTCAATCCGATGGCCGGAAGTTGGGCAGCCACATTGTAGGTAGCGCCACCATTGCCTGCGAACTGAACAGTGTAAGAGGAAATGTCCGCTACGTCGTTCATGGCGTAGATCTCCAAAGCCTTCGGTGTCCCGCCGGAAAGGGGTCCGTCCATGATGCCTGTGATGATCAGATCCGAGTTGATGACCGGGCTGTCCGTGGTCACGCTGGCGGCCTCTTCTGTGCTGACATCGTCATCTGAAGCAGCTACTGTGCGGTAGGCATATGCCACTACATAATAAGTGGTTCCGGCATTGAGCCCGTCGATATCGATATTTCCACCTGAATTATTTGTGCTGTTATAGATGCAATATCCACTGTTCGTTCCGTCTGCAGAAACCGACGTGCCCCCAGTGTAGCTGAAGTTGCCCGTGTAGTTGGATAATTCCTGTGCGTTATTGGTAAAGAAACTGCTGAACGGACTTTCGGACATGAAGACTGCTACGCCATCCCAGTCGACTCCATGCGCACCTGCAGGCTGCGTCCAGGAAACATTCACTTCGTCCTCACCATTCGATGCCATGGACAGGTTGCTGACTGGATTCAGTGGCCCCTGCACCTCAATGTATCCGATCTGTCCGATTCCAATGTGCGGATCGCACTGATAATCGTATGCTCCTGATATAGTGAAGCGGTGTCCAAAAGAGGTGATGGGAGCAGGCCCGCTGTAAAAGGATTCGGGATTATTGGGGTAGGTGCCCTGTGAACCATTCACATTGTGGTTGCCCGAGATAGACCAGTGCACAGAGTCTCCCAATTCAATGGCCAGAGATTCAGGGGTGAATACAGCGCCGACATTCGTCACTGTGTAGGTCGTAAAGCTGGGCGCTGAAGTGCCGGTATACGTGGCTGAAGGGAAGGGAGTTGGCGCCCCTGCATTGGTGGTTTGTCCGTCCAGTGCGTTGGTTCCAGAAAAAGTCCATTCGTTGCAGTCGAATGAAGCAGTTGGCGAGACACCGTTGTTCCGGTAGGCCCATCCGTCCAGATGATCCCAGCATTGTCCGGTTCCGTCCACACCATACTGACCGAATACATCCACTGTATCTGAGCCCATGCGGAGTTCCACAATGTCGTCTCCATTGATATAGAGCGACCCGAAACCATCGGCATTGCTCCCAAAGAAGGCGTAGTAGTTCGCTGAATCTGACGCGATCGTGTAGTGTTGACCAGCGGTCAATGCGATGGCTGGGAAGGTGTATACCGAATAGGCAGAAGTTCCTCCGTTGCTGTACCGGTAAACGGAATAGGTGCTGGCATCCGCCACATCACTCATTACATACAGTTCAAGGACTTTCGGTGTTCCGCCGGAAAGCGGGCCATCCATTACACCTGTTATTACAAGGTCGGACTGGGCCGAGACCCCGAAGGAGATCAGCAGAGCGCTGAATAAATGGAGCATTCGATTGTACACGTGCATCATGTGGGCATTTTTTTGGAGTTAAGGAAGCGTGAAAATCAAAAAATTGATTGAATTCCGATGCATTTCCATGTTAATTCTTTGTTGTGAATTCGTTCAACAAGACGAGTTATTCACAATTTTATGAAAACTATTTCTGAGGCAGGAAGGGATGAGCAAAATGCTTTCGTGAAGAATAAAAAAAAGCCCCGCATATGCGGGGCTTGTTAAAGTTCAGTAAAGAAGCAGAGAATTACTGTTTGACCACTCGTTCGGTGATCACTTCTCCGTTGCTTCGGATCTGGATC
>JAYOTP010000006.1:0-14495 GCA_038150465.1 Flavobacteriia bacterium
CGGACCATGAGTAGGGAGCATCAAGCCAAAATCCTGTGTTGGCTTCGCAACACGTTCTTTTTTCTGTCGCTTGAAGAGAAAGCGAGCTTTCCTTCGCTCCATAAAAAAAGCCCGGGCGTTTGCCCAGGCTTTTGGCTAGTAGCGGGGACAGGACTCGAACCTGCGACCTTCGGGTTATGAGCCCGACGAGCTACCAACTGCTCCACCCCGCGATGAATATTTTAACCGCTCGTTTTTAGCGGAGGGCTAAAGTAAGGCGATTCTATTGATTGAACAATACGCTCTTGAACCCTTAGCCAATATAGGTGACGCTCTTTACGGCATCGATCACCCGCTTTGGATTGGGAAGGAATTCTTCAACGAAAACAGGTGAGTAGCCCATGGGCGTATCCGCCGTATTGACCCGGACCACCGGAGAATCCAAATAATCGAAAGCCTTCTTCTGCACCATATAAGTGAGTTCCGAGGCAATGGCTCCTAAAGGCCAGGCCTCTTCAACGACCACCATGCGGTTGGTCTTTTTAACAGACTCAATGATCGTATCGTAGTCGATCGGGCGCACACTCCTCAGATCGATGACCTCGCATGAGACCCCGTCCTTCTCAAGCTCGTCGGCGGCGGCAAACGCCGTCTTGAGGATCTTGCCAAAGGATACAAGGGTCACATCTGTTCCCTCGCGCTTCACAGCTGCTTTCCCAATGGGCAGCAGATACTCTTCTTCGGGCACTTCGCCTTTGTCGCCGTACATCTGCTCAGACTCCATGATCAATACCGGATCGTCGTCGCGGATGGCCGATTTAAGCAGGCCTTTTGCATCATACGGATCAGCGAGGACCACCACTTTCAATCCGGGGCAGTTGGCATACCAGCTCTCAAAGGCCTGTGAGTGGGTGGCTGCAAGTTGACCAGCGGAGGCTGTAGGTCCGCGGAAGACCATGGGCACATTGAATTGCCCGCCGCTCATCTGATACATCTTGGCTGCATTGTTCACGATCTGGTCGATGGCCACCATGGAAAAATTGAAGGTCATGAACTCGACGATCGGACGAAGGCCATTCATTGCGGCTCCCACACCGATGCCAGCAAAACCCAATTCTGAAATGGGCGTATCCAATACGCGTTCGGGACCGAATTCATCCAACATGCCTTTGGACGCCTTGTAGGCTCCGTTGTATTCGGCCACTTCTTCGCCCATGAGGATGACGTTGGGATCTCTCCTCATTTCTTCACTCATCGCCTCGGCGACGGCCTCACGAAACTGAATGGTACGCATCTGCATGAAAAATTAAGCGGCAAAAATAGAGAAGAAGATGGCGGCTGCGGTCTTTTTTTCAGGCTTTTTGCGCTTCGTTCTTGTGGCTTGAATCACAAAAGGGCATCCGCTGCGAAAGGCCACATCCACAAAGGGAGAAGGCCGGTGGGTGCGGGATATTGTTTCCCTCTGCATCGGTAAGGTCCACAGGCCCTTCTACCCGGATGGGTCCCGTGGGTTTGCGGAAGATCCGCACCAGTTGCTCATTGTTCTCTTCGCTCATTACTTAAAGTTCTTTGCGCAATTCTGCTTTCAGAATGGTCAGCGCTTGTTGGGTGGGAAAGCGGTCCATCTCCATGGTGTGGTTGAGAACCTTTGTGCTCAGATCAGAGGCTGGGGCATCGGGCGGGCACTCCTGTACCAATTTGTTGATGATGCCGATGGTGGCGTTTTTCGCGAGCACCACTTGTTGCCAAACAGGATCGGACACGTAGATCTGCTGCGACAGATTGTGTTCAAATTCGCTGCGGATGCTTTGGAGCAAAAGACGGTGGTATTCCTTCACCACAAGATTTTGCGCCGGTACGCGCAAGAGCAGGCTGCTGGGCGTGATGCGCTCCAGAAACAACGAGAGTCTTTCGTAGGCGTTGAGCTTGTGGGACATACTCGTTTTCCGGGTCTCTCTTCGCAGTAGAAAGCTGCGCCTCTTTTCTTCATTGTTCATGAAGTTGCTCAGCATCACATAGGTGATCAGGATCACCAGGACCGAGGGCAGGGCGTACTTCAAGATCTCCAGCAAGTTTTCCATAGATCGCCTGTTGACGGAGTGTAAATATCGCAATTGGATGCTTCATCGCTCTTCATGCTTTTGAATAGCTTTGGGGCTCTATCCAAACGCATATGTCGGACATCGCTGCACGCATTCAGGCCATGGAGGAATCAGCCACCATCGCTATGGCCCGAAAAAGCAGGGAAATGGCGGCTCAAGGGGTTGAGGTCATCAGCCTCAGTCTGGGGGAACCGGACTTCTCCACGCCAGATTTCATAAAAGATGCGGCTGTACAAGCCATAGAACAGAATTACTCGAGCTACACGCCCATAGGTGGTTATGCAGAGCTCAAAGAGGCCATTGCCGAGAAACTGCTGCGGGACAATCAATTGTCCTTCGATCCTTCCCAGATCGTTTGTTCGACCGGAGCCAAACAAAGCATATGGAACATCGCCATGGCGCTGGTCGATCCAGGAGATGAAGTGATCCTGCCGGTACCCTATTGGGTGAGTTATCGGGAAATGGTCAGGATGGCCGAAGGAATCCCCAGATATATCCAGACCACTGTGGAGCAGGGCTATAAATTCACGGCCCAACAGCTGGAAGACTGCATTTCAGAACGTTCCCGTCTGCTCATATTCAGCAATCCATGCAATCCCAGTGGGGCGGTATACGATGAATCCGAATTGCGTGAGATCGCCGCTGTCATTGAAAAACACCCCGATCTGTATGTGGTCTCGGACGAGATCTATGAACTCATTCGCTTCGAAGGCACGCACTTCAGCCTGGGGCGGATCGACGCGATCAAGGAGCGGGTGATCACTGTGAATGGTTTGAGCAAGGGATTTGCCATGACAGGTTGGCGTTTGGGCTATATGGCTGCGGCCAAAGAAGTGACCCTGGCATGTGAGAAGTTGCAAGGTCAGGTCACCTCGGCGCCCAATTGCATTGCCCAGCGGGCGGCCATTACAGCCTTGAAGGCAGATCCATCCGAGGTAGCCTACATGAAGGATTCCTTCAGAAAGAGAAGGGATCTCGTACTCGAAAAATGCAAGGACATCCCGGGCTGGGTCAACCACATTCCGGGAGGTGCTTTCTACTTATTCCCAGATGTTCGTGCCTGGTTCGGCCAACGTGTTGCGGGCAGAGAGATCAAGGATGCCAGCGACCTGTGCATGCTGCTACTGGAAGAAGCGCATGTCGGCTTGGTACCGGGCGGCGCCTTTGGCAGTCCGAATTCCCTGCGCATCTCCTATGCAGCCTCCGAAGAGCATCTCACGCAGGCCATGGATCGCATCAAAAAAGTTTTGACCGGATGAAATTCGAAGCATTCTTGAATGAAGTGGAAGCATGCAACGAGACCTTTCGTCGCTGCATTGCCGACTACCACAAGACCAACGACATAGATGCTGATGAGCCCAAGGGGCCGGATGGTTTTCAGGGGCTGATCTATTCCAAGTGCTGGATCGATACCGTCCAATGGCATCTGGAAGACGAGATACGGAGGACGGATATCGACCCTGATGAAGCACTTTCCTTCAAGCGAAGGATCGATGCGAGCAATCAGGCGCGTACAGATATGGTGGAGCAGCTGGATGATCGGTATCTCGAAAGGTTTCAGGAAGTGAAGCCCAGCTTGGATGCCCGTCTCAATACAGAAAGTCCAGCCTGGGCCATGGACCGTTTGTCCATACTCGCTTTGAAGATCTTCCACATGAAGGAAGAGGCCGATCGCGAAGATGCCGATGCGGCCCACAGGGAGAAGTGCCGGCAGAAGCTTGCCGTACTCATGGTTCAGCAGGAGGATCTCACCCGTTCCATTGCTCAGTTGCTGGAGGATATCTATTCCGGACAGCGCATCATGAAGGTCTATCGGCAGATGAAGATGTACAACGACCCCAGTCTGAATCCTGTATTGTACAAGTCAGGGCAGGAAGGATGAAGATCCTGGTCCTTCGGTTCTCTTCTCTGGGCGATGTCGCACTGACCGTGCCCGCGCTGAAGAGCGTCTTGAATGCCGTCCCGGACTTGGAATGCGTCGTGGCCACACGAAAGCCGTTCGCTCCTCTTTTTGCTCAGCTTCCGCGCACCGAATTGTTCTTTCTCGAGCCAAAAGGAAAACACAAGGGGTTGAGCGGACTGCTTCGTTTTCGGAAAGAACTTCTCGCCCTGCATCGCCCGGATCTGCTGATCGATCTGCATTCCGTGCTGCGGAGTCAGGTCTTGCGGATATTGTTCCGCTGGAGTGGTATCCCATCCTGGCATTTTGCCAAACAACGAAAGCTAAGGGCAGAACGCACCCGAAAACGCAACAAGGTTCGAACGCCACTGACAACGGTTGTTGAAGGCTACCTCAAGGTCTTTCTGTCCGCAGGATTGACAACCGCACCGCTGCAAGGCCCGTGGCTGAATTCCTCGGCCCGGTCAGAAAGATCGGGGCGTAGCCCCATCGGATTTGCTCCGCTGGCTTCTTCGCCACAAAAATCCTGGTCGGAATCTGGCAGCAAAGAATTGGTCAGGAAATGGGTGGACCAGGGAAGAAAGGTCTGGCTCTTTGGTGGACCCGACGAGAAGAAAGCATTGCACCGGATCGCTCAGGGCCTGGATGGTGTTGAGGTGATCCCGGACAGCAGCAAGGGACTGAAAGATGACCTCGAACGAATAAGTGATCTGGAGGTGATGGTCTCCATGGACAGTGCGAATATGCACCTGGCCGCTTTGTCGGGTATTCCAACGGTTTCCATTTGGGGCGCCACCCATCCCGATATGGGATTTGCACCTCTTGGGGAAAACCACCGCTATGTGCAGGTCGATGTGGAAGAACTGCCCTGCCGTCCGTGCTCGGTTTTTGGTCAAACGCCCTGTCATCGGGGCGATCTTGCTTGCCTTGGACGGATAGATACGGCTCAGGTGGCCAATACGGTGAACGAACTTTTAAATGGCGAGGCGCATGATGCCTGAATCGTTCAACAGCACTCTTTGGAAGCTTCGGGAAGCGGTTTACCTGCGCTTGTATCCTTTTCGCAACAGCATCATTGGCGGTCTGCGCATCCTGAGTTTTCTGGTTTCGCTAACGGCCGTGATGGCCATGATCTACTATCATGGATTTGAAGTGGACGCGGTCAGTAGTGAATGGGTCACCCTGATCGTTCGGGCCAGTCTGGGCTTTTTCGTTTTCAAATATGTGCTGCGCCTGCTTGTCGAACTGCATCCTCTGGACCACCTCAGAAACAACTGGCTGGAAGGGCTGCTCATTGGTCTGATCGCGCTCAATGGGCTGAGCCGGTCCCTGTTCGGTTTCCCTTTGATCACGCGCTTTGGCGAGTGGCTCGATCTGACAAGTCTCGACCTCTTCCTGCTCTGGTTCTTACAGGCCTATCTGCTGGTGATGGTGGTCATTGAACTGGGAAAAGCCAGTTCATTGCTCTCCAATATCGGATGGGGGGCACCGGAGTTACTGATCTCCTCATTTGTTCTGTTGATCGCCATTGGAACGGCTTTGCTCATGCTTCCCGAAATGTCTGCCAGTGGACGATCGGCTTCTTTTCAGGATGCACTTTTCACAGCCATCAGCGCGAGTTGTGTGACTGGCCTGACCGTGCAACCGACCGGTAGTTTCTTCAGCCACGAAGGGCATGTGGTGATTCTCTTGCTCATGCAGCTCGGGGGGCTGAACATCATCACTTTCGCCTCCTTTTTTGCCCTGTTCAACCGCAACAAGCTGGGCATTCGCCAGCAGACCATTTTGCAGCAGAATTTCAATATCGAGAACCTCGACCAGACCGAAAATCTATTTCCGCGCATTTTCAGTTTCAGTCTACTGATCGAGGGGATCGGCACCCTTTTGCTTTATTTCAGCTGGGGCGATCTGCCCTTCGAGGACCGAGGCGATCGACTGTTCGCTTCGCTTTTTCATTCGGTCTCTGCCTTTAACAATGCCGGATTCTCCTTGTACTCCGACGGTTTGGCCACAGCGCCATTGAATGCCCTTCCCGGACTCCATATGATCGTGGCCGTGCTCATTGTCATGGGGGCTTTGGGATTCCCGGTCATGACGGATCTTTTCAACCTGAAGCGATGGCGAAGCGGAAAGACAGGCCTTCGGCAGAGTTTGCAGCTCGGCACCCGGGTCGCCTTGTACACCACTCTTGTCCTGATCTTTTTGGGCGCTTTCTTTTTTCTATGGAGTGAATGGGACGGTGCGCTGCAGGGAAAGGAAGCACTTGCCAAAGTCCAGCATGCCTTCTTTCAGAGCATTACGACGCGCACAGCAGGATTCAATACGCTGGACATCGGTGCTTTGGGCCTGCCGACCTTGATGTTCTTCCTCCTGCTGATGTTCATTGGGGCCAGTCCGGGTTCTACTGGAGGCGGTATCAAGACGACTACTTTTTCCCTGCTGCTGCTGGCGGTCATCTCTTCGCTTCGGGGACGGACCAAATTGGAATTGTTCCGCTCCACACTGCCTTTTGCATTGCTCCACAAGGCCTTTCTGGTATTTGCCTTTTCACTGGGCACCATTTTTACGGCCACCCTTTTGCTCTGCATCACGGACAGCTCTTTCGGTCTGGCTGCCCTGCTTTTTGAATCCACTTCTGCCTTTTGTACGGTGGGCTTGAGCACCGGTGTCACCTCATCTTTGAGCGAAGCCGGTCGTTGGATCATCATGGGGTGCATGTTCGTAGGTCGCGTAGGTACGCTTACGCTGGCATTCACCGTAGGTCAGAGGAAGGAGAAAACAGATTACGCCTATCCCGAAGCAAGCATGATGGTGGGTTAGGCGAGTTTCGCCATCAAAATAGCTGCAGATACGGCAGCGTTCAGACTTTCCATCTCGGAAGAACCGCCGCGGGGCACATGAATGAGTTCATCTGCAGAGGCTCGGGCTGTTTTGCTGAGCCCTCTTCCTTCGTTCCCGATGATGAGGCCGACCTTTTCTCTCTTGAGCGTGCGATAATCAGAGCCGTTCATATCCGCCGCGACCACCCAGCGATCGTCTTCGTGCCATTTCGCCAGACATTCTTCAAGCGAACATCTGTGCAGATGAAGATCGCCGATCGCTCCCATGGAGGACTGCACGGCCTTTGGAGAATAGGGGTCGGCACTGTTTGCACTCATCCAGATCTGCTGATGCCCGAACCAATTGGCCGTCCGCAGTATGGTCCCGAGGTTTCCGGGGTCTTGAACCTCTTCGAGGTAGAGTTCCAAAGCGGCATCTGATGACTTTCTTTCGGCCTCCTCGTTCTTCTGAAAAATGGCCAGGCTATTGGCCGGATGTTCCTGGGCCGAGATCCGTTTCAGGTCCTCTGGATCGATCTGTTCCCCGCCCAGCCCAAGGTCGTCTGTTGTCCAGTACAGCTGTTTCAGCCGGCAGTGAGAGTTGCTGAGCTGCCGAATGAGTTTGTCGCCTTCCGCTAGAAAACAGGCCGTTTGGTCCCGAAATTTCTTCTGTCGGAGTTGCTTGATCTTTTTCTCTGCAGCCTTGGAAAGGGAGCGCATTCAACTAATTATCTTCGCAAAGTACAGCAAATGAGACGCTCTTACTTCCATCTGGGCACGGCGATCCTCGTGCTGTCCATTTTTGCACTCGCTTCTTCCTGCACGCTGACGCGCTGGGTACCGGAGAATGAATTCCTTCTGATGGACAATCAGGTGCGCGTTCAACTGCGCACGGATGATCTGGACGGCCTGAATGCCATCCTCAAGCAAAAGCCCAACCGCAGGGTGCTTGGCTTTGGTCCAAGGCTCTATCTCCACATCTACAATCTGGGTCGGCCGGATGCAGAAAGAGGACTCAGCAGCCTTTGGACGAACATCGGCGAATCTCCGGTCATACTCGATTCCGCTCTTGTGGAGAAGACCGCCCGTCAGATGGGCATCTATATGTTCAACAAGGGCTATTTCGAGAACATGACCGCCTATGAGATCATTCCTCAAAAAGGCAAGCAACGAGCGGTGGTTCGCTACGATCTCTACCCCGGCCCGCGGTATCGGATCGACAGTCTTTCGAGGGATGTCCGCACCGCAATGGTGGAAGATGAGGTCCTGCGCATAGAGAATGAAGGGCTTATTCATACGGGTGCCGCGTACGATGCCGAACTTTTGGATAAGGAGCGGGAGCGCATTGTGGCGCACCTGCGCAATGTGGGCTATTTCGCCTTCCCAAAAGAGCGCATCCGTTTTGAGGCGGACACCAATAAGTCCGAGAAGAAGGTCCATCTGCACATGCGCATCGATGACCGGGTCTTTGAGATCAGAGACAGTGTGTTCACCTTGCCTCATCACCCTTGGACCATCAGTCGTGTGCTCTTCGATGATCAGTACAGCCTGGAGAAAGAGGGGGAAGCTTTTGTAGACTCCACCGTCTTTGACCACTACGAATTCCTCTACAGAACCTCAGAGCCGGCCATGAAAGAGCGCGTTCCCATCGATGCGACGCATTTTCGCCCTGGAGACATCTATCGCGCAGACAGGGTTCGGGAGTCCTACCGACATCTGGTCGGACTCAAGGTCTTTCAGTCCATCGATATTTCGTTCAAACCCGACCCACGCGACAGCAGCATGACCGATCTGGTGGCGCAACTCCGATTGAGTCCTATGCCGCTCAACACTTTCACAACAGAACTCAAAGGAACCAATACGGCCGGAAATTTTGGGATCGGTGGAGGCGTCGGACTGATCAAGAGGAACCTCACGGGCAGGGGCGAGTTGCTCAATATCTCCCTGCGTGGGGCCATTGAAGCCCAATACAATTCCCGCTACAGCGATGACTTCTTCAATACGCGTGAGCTCGGTGCAGAGATCGGTCTGGAGCTGCCTAAATTTCTTGTTCCCTTCAATTCCTACGGACTCGTACCCAAACGCATGCGACCCTCGTCCTCAGTGGCCTTCGAAACACTTTGGCAGGAACGCGCAGAGTACACACGGATCTTGTTCAATACCCGCCTGGCCTATTCCTGGTACGAGAGTGCGGCCAAACACCACATGATCACGCTGGCAGATTGGCGCTACACCAATGTGCAGAAGATCGACCCCAATTTCTACAACGATCTGCAGTTCAAGAATGGCTTCGAAAGTGTGGTTTCCATCGGCTCCAAATACACCTTCAGCTTCAATGAACAGGTCACCCGGCCAAAAGGCAATTTTCGCTCGTTCATTGGAAATTTCGAAGCGGTAGGCAGCGGGGTGTCCCAGTTGCTCGATCAGCCTAATGCAGCCGGGACAGATGCATCTACGGTATTCGGTGTGCGGGCCACCCAATATCTGAGATTTGATGCGGATTTTGCCTATTTCTGGAAACTGCCCGAAGGACAGAGCATAGTGAGCCGGATGTATTTCGGCCTTCTGTATGCAATGGGGAATGGCCGGTACATCCTGCCTTTTGACAAATCCTTCTTTGGAGGAGGAACCAACGACAACAGGGCGTGGCCTGCCTATAGACTGGGTCCGGGCGGCTATCGGAACAGTGCGGGGAATGTGAACATCGCGCCTCTGAAGATCATGGGAAACATCGAATACCGCTTTCCCATTTTGCGCGCGCTGAAGAGTGCCCTTTTCCTCGATTTTGGCAATGTCTGGATCATTCAACCCGATCTGCCGGTATATGCTGCCTTCAAGGACCTGAAAGAAACCCAGTTCGCTTTCTCGAGCTTCATGGACCAAATGGCCATTGGACTGGGGTCGGGACTGCGCTATGATGTCGGTTTCTTTGTCGTTCGACTCGACGTTGGCTGGCCCCTGCGCTACCCATACGATCCCGAAGGTGAAAGAGGTCAGTGGGCGCCAAGGCCACTGAGCTGGAATGAATGTACCTACAACATCGGTATCGGCTATCCATTCTAAAAATGCGACCACCCATGAAACACATGCTGTACTTCCTGTTCTCAATGGTTCTTGTTCCCTGTTGGGGTCAGGGGTCGAAAGAATCAGACTTCATTCGAACGCTGTACGATCAGGCGCTGGAGGGCGGCAGAGCCTATGAGGATCTCCGGTTCTTGTGCAAGGAGATCGGGCACAGGATAACCGGTTCAGCTCAGGCCGAAATGGCTGTGGAGTGGGGAAGGCAATTGATGCAGGACTATCAATTCGATTCTGTCTATTTGCAAGAATTCACAGCGCCACATTGGGAGCGTGGAACGGCTGAGGCAGGCTGGATCACCACGTCTGACGGGATCATGATCAAGGTAAAACTGGCCGCACTCGGCGGATCTGTCGGCACGAACGGCTTGCTGGAGGCGGAGGTGGTGGCTTTTGACAATCCTGAGGCAATGAACAAGGCGTCAGAAGAAGAAATAGAAGGGAAGATCGTATTCTTCAGTCAGGCTTTCGATCCCAAGGAACTTTACACCTTCAATGCCTACAGCGGCTGTGTCAGCATTCGTTGGGACGGCGCAGCCGAGGCCACAAAAAAGGGAGCCGTTGCTGTACTCATTCGATCCCTTGCCCAGGAAGAAGATGAACATCCGCACACAGGAGTGATGAATACAGAAGGGGCACGCATTCCAGCTGCCGCCTTGAGCAGTAAGGATGCCAACACGCTCCTGTACATGGTGGATCAACCCACTCCGGTCGTCTTCAAGTTTGAAATGGATTGCGGCTTTCGTGAGGAGGTGACCACCTATAATGTGATCGGGGAGCTTCGGGGCGAAAAGGATGAGATCATCACTTGGGGCGGTCATTTGGACAGCTGGGACCTCGGGGAAGGAGCACACGACGATGGGGCAGGTGTGATTCACAGTTTGGAGGCCATGCGCCTGCTCAAATCACTCAATTACCAACCGCGGCACACGCTGCGCTGTGTTCTCTTCATGAATGAGGAGAATGGAAACTTTGGTGGAAAGGCCTATGCGGCCGAGGCGGTGCGTAAGAAAGAGAAACACATAGCGGCTGTGGAAAGCGATCGCGGCGGTTTCATGCCGGTAGGATTCGATGTGCGGGGATCGGACCGTCAGCTAAAATGGGTGCGGGGCATTGCAGAACCCCTGAGTGAGTTTCGGCTCTGGCGATTTGAGAAGGGATACGGCGGGGTGGACATTGGCCCCTTGTATGAAGCCTATCCGGAGATGCTCCAGCTCGGACTCAATTTGGTCAGCCAGCGCTATTTCGACTATCATCACGCCGAGACCGATGTTTTTGAAACGGTCAACAAGAGGGAGTTGGAATTCGGATGTGCCGCCATGGCTTCAATGGTCTACCTGCTCGATCAAAATTTGAAGTAGGCCGAGTGGGATGTTCTATAACAAAATGAATGCATTTCTGTTAAATGGATAAATTGCAGGAATAATTTTACAACCTTGAGGCCAAAAGCGCGTAAGGCCTTACCTATTCCCAGAAAAGTTCGTCTATGAATCAGGCAGCTGGTATTTATTGCGTGGATGATGAGGTCTGGATCACCAAGGCCCTGCTCTTTCTATTGAATTCAAAACTGCCGAACTCTGAATACCATGTAGAGGCATACAACGATCCTGTGGAGGCAGCAGAAGTCATCGAGGAAAATGCCGCTCATGGAATCCAGCCTTCGGTTTTTATCGTGGACTTCCAAATGCCCGGCATGCGTGGCGATGAATTCGTGCGAAAGATGAAGCGCAACTACCCCCAGTCCAAGATCATCATGCTCTCCGGAAACTCCAATGTCTTGCTTGTCTCAGAGTTGGAAGAAGAAGGCCTGATGGACTACTATATCAGCAAACCCTGGTCCAGAGATGAATTTTTGGCCACACTGAATAACTGTTTACCCTTGAACCTTAAATTTGACTGATCATGAAAGCTGCTCAACTTTCACTCGTCTGTCTGGCGCTATCCGCAGCCGGGACCCTTTCTGCCCAGCGTTCGATACAAATCAATGCATACGGCCATTTTGACTACGAATGGTCCCGACTGGAATTCAATGCTCCCGAAGAGAATTCAGTGGGAACCATTGTCATCGGCGAACACGATCTGTTCGTTACAGGAAACATCAACGATCGGTTGTCCTTTCTAGGTGAGGTCACCGTCACCGGCTCCGGTACATCTTCAACAGGATTCCAGGCAAGTATTGAGCGTGCCCGTTTGAAGTACAACTACAAAGGCAACCATAGCATCCTCTTCGGAAAGATGCACACAGCCATCAATTACTGGAACGATGTGTACCACCACGGACGTCTGTTCTTTCCGACCATCGATCGGCCTATGAATTTCAAGTTTTTTCTGCCTGTGCATTCAATGGGTCTAAGAGCTCAAGGCCAGAATTTGGGTAAGCTGAATTTTGGCTACGACCTGCAGGTAGCCAATTCCGGTGCCTCAAGCGATGTGCGGCATACAGAAGGCTTTAATTTCTCCTACAATGCTTCCGTACACATTCGGCCTGTAGATGGCATGCGCATCATGTTGGGTTTCAATCACGACGTTCTTCCCAATAACTCCATAGGTGGACATTTTCATGCCGGGGATTCACATGCCACTCACAACCACGACTTTACGGGTGAGGTTCGAATGAGTCAGCTTCACAGCTCCATTGCCTATTTCGGGAATAAATGGGAATTCCTCAACGAGTTCGCCTACATCCAGACGAATACAGACACACTGGGCAAGGCCAACAACTTTACGAACTACACTTATCTCGGCTATCGCCTTAACGATAGATTCGTGCCTTACGCTATGTTCGATTTCATCCGTATGTCCGCAAATGAAATGTATGCGAAGCGATGCCAAGGGTTGAAATATGCGCTTGGAATGCGATGGGAGATCGATGCACAGGTCAATCTGAAATTCCAGCTCGAGCGGTATGGCCGATTTGATGGCATTGATGATGTGGCGCCGGGTATTCGGAAGTATGAGGTGAAATTCCAGTTGGCTTATGTGCTCTAAACTCAGATGGTTTCTGCTGCCGCTGCTTGCGGTCCTGCTCGGAGCTTCAGAGCCTCCGGCCAGGGATTGGTCCGACTTGACGGTCATCGGCAGCGAGCTCGGTACGGAAACCTTTACCTACACGCAAATGGCTGCTTACCTGCGCGGCAATAATTTGCGCTGGCCCAACCAGAAACAGGTGGTATTGGTCTTGCCCTCTTCCGATCATCCCGGTGCAGAAAAAGTGGCCAGCACCGTATATGGAAAAACGGTCAGTCAGGTCAAGCGCTATTGGCTTGCACAGGTTTTTCAGGGACGGGCAGCTCCACCGGTGTACAAAGATTCAAATGAAGATATTTTAAAGTATGTGCAGGCCCATCCGGGTGCTGTAGGGGTTTTGGTCTCATTCAATGGACGAACAGACTTGTCTCTGGAACTCGTAGACTGATCTCAGATGGAGCGTATCAAGCTGCATCAAACGATATCCTTTCGCTTTTGGCTGGTCCTGATCGTGCTGTCGGTCACAGTGGCGATACCTGTGGTCCTGAATCTGTACAGCTACCAGAAAGAGCTTCTTCAGGCCAATACCAAAGAAAATTTTGATGCCAATTCCAAGATCGCAGCTTCATTGGTGCGGAATGCGTTGGAGCAGGACGATTTTCTGTTGCTCCAAAACTATTTGACCGAGATACAGGAAAGCGGGGAATTTGCATACATCGCCATCGTAGAGAACGATTCCGTATTTGTATGTCAGCCGCCCGAGCTGCGAAATGAGGTGTTGGCCAATCCCGATGACTTCAACCGAAGCCATGCCAAGGTGCATACATCTTTCTTGAGTGGGGAATTGATCCTTGCTTCTTCCAAGGAAGTGGACGCCACTGTGATCAAGGAATTGAGTCGTCCTGTGCTGTACCTGAGTGCAGTGGCCTTCCTGACCACTCTGGTCTTGCTTGTCCTGGCCAGTTTGTTTCTCTCCCGACCGGTCTTGCGCGCGGTGCAGGTGGCCAAGGCCCTGAGTGAACAGGACTACCAAGTGCCCATAAAGGAGACAAAGAGAACCGATGAGATCGGTCAGTTGGAGAATTCATTGCTGATCCTGAGGGACAATCTAGTTTCTCTTAAGGAGGAAAATGAGCAGTTCACAGATCGGCTGGAAGAAAAAATCCGCGCAGCCACCAAGCGACTTGAACGGAAAAATTTCAGCAATCTGGTGCTGCTGGATATTTCCAACATCTTTTTGAGCAGTGATGCACAATTCACATCTGACGACAAGGTTTTGGCTGCTTTCCGGCTCATCAATCAGGCATTTGGATTTTCTTTCGCAGCAGCCCTTTTGAAAGTGAAAGGGGGTGTAGCTGTGGAATATTGCGAAGGTGTATTGGCCAGGGATGTAGAGCAACTGCCTTTCTGGGAAAAGATGGCCGAAAAGCCCACTGACGGACATCTGTATCACTTTCTTATTGAAGCTTCAAAGGATAAGCCTGAAGGAGGTGAGGGGAAAGTGCAGGGATGGGATCTGGCAGCCTACCCTTACCTCGATGCAAGTGATCGGGTGAATTACCTGCTTTTTGAGGGTGGAGACGCATCAAAGCAGGAATTGGAGGCCTTCTTGAGCATGTATCTGAACCTCTACAGAAATTTCCAGCGATT
>JAYOTP010000006.1:14595-38870 GCA_038150465.1 Flavobacteriia bacterium
AGGTCTTTATCATGGCCGTCAATGAGTTGATGGGCATCAAGATCTTCTTACAGGGCATCGAAGACTCTGTAGACAAGGGAACGGAGGTGATCCGAAACCTCAGCCGATTTGTCAGCGAAGACCTGGAGCAGGAGCGGAATGAAATTTCACTGCGCAATGGATTCGAGGTGATCGAAGGACTCTTCCGTCACCGGATACGTGCCATAGATTCGTACGAGATCAAGGTGGATCCAGACATCAAAGTATTCGGTGTGGAGGTCAAGCTTTTTCAGCTTTGGTCCAATCTTATCAAAAACGGCCTGGATGCGTTGAATGAAGAAGGATTTCAACGGCCGGAAGGAAAGAAGATGGTCATTGAGGCGGTTCCGGTCGAAAAGGGGATGGTCGATGTCCACATTCGAAACAATGGACCGGAGATCCCTGAGAATATCAAGGGCCGGATCTTCAAGAAATTCTACACCACAAAACAAAAGCGCCATGGAACCGGACTCGGTCTGAGCATCGTGTCCAATCTGGTGGCCGAGCACAAAGGCGAGATCTCACTGACTTCGGATGCAGAAGAGACCGTCTTCACCGTTCGCCTCCCATTGGCGGGTGCCAAAGAAGGCGCAGAGGTTTGATGGTGCATCTATATCTCTTTCGATAATGACCCGGGCGAATCAATCGTTCGTTCCGCGCAGCCTTTGATATCTGCGGAACAATTCAGCTGAACGACCAAATGGCAATTTGGACGACTGGCTGCTGAGCAGTGCAGATGCCTCTGTGTCGTTCTCCAGCCAATGGTCGAGTTCGTCCTGCACCCATTCATTCAGTTGTGCACGCACCCAGTACCGGTCTTGTGTGTCGCGATTCTCCTTCAACCAACCACTGGCCACCACAGAGTTGAAGTGGTCCATCAGATGGGTCCAGATACGTGGCATATCCCTTTGGTCCAGTGAAGTACAGGTGTCGGAGACCACAGGACGTCCGTGCGCTGGAAGAGGAAGCATGGCGGCGGACTGCCGCAACTCCGCAAGGGTCTTTTTGGCCGGGACGATATTGCTGCCATCTGCTTTATTGACCAGCACGAGGTCAGCAACTTCCATGATGCCGCGTTTGATCCCCTGCAATTGATCTCCCGCCCCGGTGATCATGAGCAGGATCATCACATCACTCAGTTTTTTCACCAGGTCTTCACTTTGGCCAACACCAACGGTTTCAATGAAACAATACTGAAATCCGGCAGCTTCACAGATCCGGATGATCTCCTGACTTCTTCGGGCAACGCCGCCGAAAGTGCCGCCAGACGGGCTCGGCCGAATGAAAGCCCTTGGGTCGCGTGCCAGATCGTTCATGCGGGTCTTGTCACCCAGTATGCTCCCGCCACTGATCGGGCTGCTTGGGTCGATCGCCAAAACAGCTACTTTTTCTTCTCGTTCGCGCGTAATATGCAGGCCGAGCTGTTCGAGAAAGCTGCTTTTTCCCGCACCGGGTACACCGGTAATGCCTATACGCCAGCTCTTGCCAGCGGCCGGTCCAAGTTCTTCCAGCAGTTCTTCCGCCTGCTTCCTGTGCAGTGGCAATTCGCTTTCCACCAAACTGATGGCCTGGCCCATTCGGGCGCGGTCGGCATTTTGTATGCCTTCCACGAGTTCAGCAGTCGAAGGGAAATCAGCCACGGCCGATCCTTTCATCGTTCAGGATCTCCATTGCGGCTTTGGCGATGGGCGTGCCCGGACCAAAAATGGAACATACACCTGCCGAGTAAAGAAAATCGTAGTCCTTTGGCGGGATCACTCCGCCCACGACCACTTGGATGTCCGGCCGACCGAGTTTCCTGAGTTCTTCGATCAGGTCGGGCACCAGGGTCTTGTGCCCAGCCGCGAGTGAGCTGACACCGACAAAGTGCACATCGTTCTCGACCGATTGCAGGGCTGCTTCTGCAGGGGTTTGGAAGAGCGGACCTACGTCCACATCAAAGCCGAGGTCGGCAAAGCTGCTGGCCACCACTTTGGCTCCTCGATCGTGTCCGTCCTGGCCCATTTTGGCCACCATGATGCGGGGCCGTCTGCCATTATTCTTCAAGAAATCGTCGACCCGCGATCGTGCCTCCGCATACTGCTTATCTTCTTTCATCTCTCGTGCATATACTCCGGATACCGAACGGATCTCCGCTTTGTAGCGACCAAATTTCTGTTCAAGCGCTGCGCTGATCTCTCCCAGGCTTGCCCGTGCCCGGGCTGCGTTCACTGCCTCTTCGAGCAGATTGCCTGTTCCCGTCTCGGCCAAATGACGCAATGCGTTCAGATGGAACTGGACCTTTTCTTCGTCCCGCTTCGACCTCAGGCGCTCAAGGCCGAGGAGTTGTTGCTTGCGGACCTCGCTGTTGTCCACCTCGCGGATATCGATCTCGGTCTCCTCTTCTCGTCGGAAGGCATTCACACCAATGATCAGGTCCTGACCGCTGTCGATGCGTGCTTGTTTTTGAGCGGCCGCTTCTTCGATCTTCAGCTTGGGCAGGCCACTCTCAATAGCAGCTGTCATTCCGCCCACCTCTTCCACCTCTGCAATGAGTTCACGCGCCGCTGAGATCAGTTCATCTGTTCTTTCTTCCACCGCTCGGCTGCCTCCGTAGGGATCGATCATTTGCGTGATCCCCGTTTCCTTTTGCAGATACAATTGCGTGTTCCTTGCTATGCGTGCGGAAAAATCAGTAGGCAGGGCGAGGGCTTCGTCCAGGGCATTCGTATGCAGACTTTGCGTTCCGCCAAGTACAGCGGAAAGTGCTTCCAGACAGGTGCGCCCAACGTTGTTGAACGGGTCCTGTTCAGTGAGGCTCCAGCCACTCGTCTGGCAGTGCGTCCTCAGGTTCATGCTCTTTTCGTTCTTCGGCTGGAACTTTTGGACCATCTCTGCCCACAGCTGTCGTCCTGCCCTCATCTTGGCCACTTCGGACAGATGGTCCATGCCAATGGCCCAGAAAAAGCTCAGTCGGGGTGCAAAATCATCGACAGACAATCCGGCCTCCACGCCTGTGCGCAGGTATTCGAGTCCATCGGCCAGCGTATAAGCCAGTTCGATCTCAGGGCTGGCTCCTGCCTCATGCATATGGTAGCCACTGATGCTGATGGAATTGAACCGCGGCATATGGGCGCTGCAATAGCGGAAGATGTCTGCAATGATCCGCATGCTCGGACGCGGCGGATAGATGTAGGTATTGCGGACCATGAACTCCTTGAGGATATCGTTCTGTATGGTGCCTGAGAGTTGATCCGGGCGAATGCCTTGTTCTTCGGCAGCAACGATATAGAAGGCCATGATCGGCAGAACGGCTCCATTCATGGTCATGGAAACAGACATCTCATCCAGCGGAATGCCATCGAACAGAACCTTCATGTCCTCCACACTATCAATGGCCACTCCGGCCTTCCCGACATCTCCGGTCACGCGCGGGTGATCCGAATCATAGCCTCTGTGGGTGGCCAGATCAAAGGCTACGGACAGGCCCTTTTGGCCGGCAGCGAGGTTTTTCTTGTAAAAGGCATTGGATTCCTCTGCCGTAGAGTAGCCTGCATATTGGCGGATCGTCCAGGGCCGAATGCTGTACATACTTCCGTAGGGGCCGCGTAGGAAGGGCGGGCGTCCGGCACAGTGCACCCTTTGCCTTTCGGGATCCTTCTTTCGTGCGCTTTTGAAGGAAATGCCGCTGAAGTCCATGCTCTTCCTCATTTCGATCTTTCTTTTTCTGCTCCTTCAGCCAGTCTGCGCAGCGGCCACAATGAGGAGGATGGCTCCATTTTCATGTCGCCCGAACCAAATGGATGCAGGCTCGACCCGATCACTGGATATTGTCCCTGGTCATGCGCCTTCTGTTCTGCTTCGGCTTCTTCTGCTACCCTCTGTGCAAACCATGGATCACAGAGTACTTGGGAGGCACTGCCTCGTCTTTGGATCTCTTGAAAAGCAGACCATCCTGTCTCGGCCAGTCGTTCGGTGAGGGCTTCGATCGAATGGCTCCCGGCCAGCGGATCTTCCAATCGATCCAAGCGCCCTTCAAATCGCAAAAGGTGCAAGATGTTGACCGGCAGATGTGCTTCTCCATTCTTTGGCCCACTGAGCGTGTGGTCTGTAAGCTCCATATTCTGAGCCCCGCCCAGGAGTCCGCTGGCGGCCATCGTGGTCAGCCGCAACAGATTTCCATGAGGATCGGAGGCAGAAAGAGGTCTTAGACTGTTTCGTGCATTGACAAAAACTTCGGTTCGGCTTCGGCCAAGACTGTCGAGGTAGAACGACCACAATTCGCGGAATGCACGCAGCTTGGCTGTTTCCAGAAGAAAATTTCGCCCCAGAGAGAATCGGAAATGCAAATGTTCCGGAGAAAGTGAAGGGTCTTCTTCCAGAACTTCATGCGCCATGGAGAGCGCTATTCCAAGTTGGGTGTCCATGCGGGCGCCCGCTTCTGCATAGAGGCTGCAATCGATCAGTATGGGGTGACGAAAGAGCTGCGCTGCCCCAATTGCCCTGAATTCAGTGAGCTGTTTTTGAAAACTCTTTGCCCCGGATCCCTTTGAAGAAAGGCCCTGCCAGAGGCTAAAACCAAGAGCGGTATTCAGGCTCTTTTTGTCTGCCGATGCAAGGATGTCCTTCCAGCTCTCGATCCAAGTCCCCGATAATTCCCCGGGCAGAAGTTCGATGCGGAGAAATTCGAGTTGGATCCCTTTCAAGGATCGGGTCAGGTCCGCATCTGGTCGGAATTGGATGCGTAAACCGTCCGCACCGTTATTCAATACTTCCAGGGCCGAAACGGGCAGATCATCCGGGCCGACCGCACAGCTGGCGTGCCATGGATATGCCCCGAACAAAGGGTCCACGGGTCTCGGTTCCTCCGCCGAATGAAAAGGCGGGGTTTGGAATCCTTCCCACCATTCGGTGAACAGTGTCTCTTCTGGACGGCCTTTGAGTTCCTTGCGGATGATCTGCCACCAGTCAGCGGCATCGGTGCGGGGGAAAACAGATGAGCGATCGGACATCAGGAAAATTCGTTCCATCGAATGTACGAAGGAGAAAAGCCACGGCTGCCGTGTTCATAATTAGCGAGGTGGGAGGGGCGTGATGTCCCTTTCACTATTCTAAATTCACCCATATGAATGTCGAACGGATCAAGAGGCTCTTTCGCACGCGGAATCGCTACCTGATGGTGACGATCGGGTTCGCTGTGTGGATGCTGATATTCGACGCGAATTCCCTGCTGCTGCACATGGAACTCGATCAGGAGATCGAAAAGTTGGAGAATGGTATTGACTTCTACCAGCTGGCTCTTACTGAAGACAAGGATAAGCTCGAACAGCTTCAAAGCGATCCCTGGCAACTGGAGCGATTCGCCCGCGAGCAATATTGGATGTGCCGACCGGGTGAGGAAGTATTTCTGGTCCCTACCCAGTAGCCATAAAAAAAGCCCCTGAGCAGGGGCTTTCCAATTCAAATGCTAGTCGGCCATCATCAGCTCAAGCCGTTCAGATGACGAGCCACTCCTGATTTCAGGTTGTTCGCTTTGTTCTTGTGGATGATGTTGCGCTTGGCCAACTTATCGATCATCGCAAAGAGAGCAGGGACTTGCTTCTCCGCATCCTTTTTCTTTTCGGTGCTGCGAACATCGCGAAGCGCATTGCGCATCGTCTTGTGGTAATACTTGTTGTGTTCGCGTCTTTTTTCGCTGCTGCGAACTCTCTTCAATGCTGACTTATGATTTGCCATAGCCGTAGGTTTAACTGGTAGCCCATAGGGGAATCGAACCCCTCTTTCCAGAATGAAAATCTGGCGTCCTAGCCGATAGACGAATGGGCCAAAGAACTCTGGGGACTTTCCCCAATTCCCTGTAGAACGGAATGCACCGCATTTCTAAGGGAGCGCAAAGGTAGCGTAAAAATGGATTCTTACAACCGGTTCCGGCCCTTTACTGCACTGGTCTTGAATCCAAGTCCACTTGTCTTTCTGACGCGCAGTTCCTGGCTGATGTGCTCGAGTTGATGCACATTGATGTCTTCGATCGATTTGAGTGGTGGAGGCGTCAGGTCCAGATCGATTGCGTGAAGGATGCAGGTCCGAATGATCTTGCGCATGGCCTCTTTATCTATGGTCTGATCGGCCAGGTCTCTGAAGAGGAAACCCAACTGCCGTTGTCCCTCGGTGAAAAAACGATCCTCCTTATTGATATACAGCCGTCCGATCAGCTGCCCGTAATCATTGAGCCGGCCGTATTTAATGGAATCCGACAGGAAATTATAGATGTGGATAAGCCCGAAATAGCCGTTCAGAGGTTGACTCTTCAGATAGTCCGTCTTCATCAGCTCGTGCTGATCTTCGAGCGCATAGGCATTGGTCTGCAAGAGAAAGATCAGGACATCCCCGGAGAACTGCAGCCGGAATTCAAGATCTCCTTTTTCGGTGAAGTTCACGGAAACCTCTTGGGCTTCGATTCCAAGGGCCTCTTTCAGATCTTCTGCCTCTTCTGCGGCTACGGAACGCAATTCCCCAAAAGCCCTCTGGGCATTCCTCCAAACTGCCTGCTTGGTGCCCGATCGCTCGCGAAGCAACTCCAATATGCGTTCCTGTTCGTTCATTCCACTCAATATGCTCTTGCGAACAAAACCCGCTTTTTCGATGGGTTTCCACTGTAAACGCATTTCCCATTCTCTTCTTCGGCATTCAGGGGGATGCAGCGGATGGTCGCTTTGGTTTCTTTCTTGATCCGTTCTTCGGTCTCTGCGGTTCCGTCCCAATGGGCAGAAAGGAATCCGCCTTCTTCGATCCGTTCCACAAATTCTTCCCAGCTGTCCACTCGGTGTGTATTCGCCTTCTGGAAGCGGAGTGCCTTTTCAAACAGAGCTTGTTGGATCTGCCCGAGTAATTCGTTGACAGTTCCAGCCACTTCCTCCAGCGGGATGGACGATTTCTCCAAAGTATCCCGTCGCGCCAGTTCCACTGTTCCGTTCTCAAGATCCCTTTTTCCCAATGCGATGCGCAGGGGAACACCCTGCAGTTCGTATTGATTGAATTTCCATCCGGGCTTGTGGGTGTCCCGATCATCGAAACGAACCCGGACTCCATGATCACGGAGTTCATTCATCAGCTTTTCGGCCACAGGTCGCAAGGCGTCCAGTTCCTCCTGTCCTCTGTAAATGGGAACGATCACCAGTTGGGTCGGTGCCAAACGAGGAGGCAATACCAGTCCATTGTTGTCCGAATGACTCATGATCAGTGCGCCAATCAGTCGGGTGGATACGCCCCATGAGGTGGCCCAGACATGATCGACCTTTCCTTCTTTGTCCTGGAATTTGACATCGAAGGCCTTGGCAAAGTTCTGTCCCAGAAAATGCGAGGTGCCGGCCTGCAGGGCTTTTCCATCCTGCATAAGTGCCTCTATACAGTAGGTTTCGAGGGCCCCGGCGAATCGTTCGCTTTCGGTCTTTATTCCCCGGATCACGGGGATGGCCAGAATTTCTTCCACGAATTCTGCGTAAACACGAAGCATGGTCTCTGCTTCCTGAACGGCTTCGGCCTGTGTGGCATGGGCCGTGTGTCCTTCCTGCCAGAGGAATTCTGCGGTGCGTAAGAACAGGCGGGTGCGCATCTCCCAGCGAACCACATTCGCCCACTGATTGAGCAGAATGGGCAGATCCCGGTAGCTCTGGACCCAATTCCTGTAGGTGTCCCAGATGATGGTCTCCGAAGTGGGACGAACGATCAATTCTTCCTCCAAACGAGCATCCTCATCGACCACCACTCCCGAACCATCCTCTGCATTCTTCAGGCGGTAGTGGGTCACCACGGCGCATTCTTTGGCAAAGCCCTCTACGTGATCGGCTTCTTTGCTGAAGTAGCTTTTCGGAATGAAAATGGGGAAGTAGGCATTCTGATGTCCGGTCTCTTTGAACCTTCGGTCCAGGTCGGATTGCATGGTTTCCCATATCGCATACCCATAGGGCTTGATGACCATGCAGCCCCGGACACCGGAGTTCTCAGCAAGATCGGCCTTGACGACCAGATCGTTGTACCACTGCGCATAATCTTCTTCTCTTTTCGCTAGGACTTTGGCCATTTTGAGATCGTGGAATGTTTTTTGTAAATCTTTGTGAAACAAAACTAATGAAAGGGATTGCTCGCCTGCCTATGAAAGTCCACTCCTTCCTCTTCCGAATAGTTCTATTCTCCTTTGTACTTACTCAAATTTCCTGCAATCTTCAACGTGCGGGCCGGTCGGCCAACCTGATGGACGATGGCATTTATTACGATCCCGATGTCGAATGGATCGATCTGTATGCCGAAGAAGAAAGCGACCCGATCGATCAGGAGGAAGAGGGTTTTGACTACTACGACCCACAAGATGCCAATGACCTTTTTGGGATGGGTTCATCGGGTACTCCCTGGAACAGCTTCGGTTCATTCGGGATGTGCGATCCTTTCGGTTTTTCAGGCTACTCGCCCTTTGATATGTACGGCTGGGGCAGCCCTTCTCTGTTTTGGAATAGTGGTTACTCAGGCTGGGGCGGCTCCATGGGCTATGGAATGGGCTTTGGGGTTCCCTTCTACGGCTACGGTGCTTTTCCTTATTCCCATCCATACTATGGATATAACCCATACTATTCCGGGCCTTGGTACGATCCCTTCGGTGGTGGCGGGTTCTACCGAAGTGGTGTTGCCGTTCGGGGTGTTCGGCCGGACCGAACGCGTTCAGCCTCGGATCCTCTGGCCGACCGAAGTGGAAAACAGCAGGTTTATCGTGAGTACGTTCGTCTGAGGTCTTCAGAGACGCCTGTGGGATCGTCCCCGTCGCGCAGCACGGGATATGCCGCTTCCTATCCCGACAGAGAGCAGTCCGAGCGACTCCGCATACGAAGGGCAATGGATGAGCGGAGTTTTGAAGAGTCCAATGGCCGCAACTCAGCCAGCGACAGCCAAAGATCTTCCAGACAGGGAAGTCAGCTTGAACGCGATGAGCATTTCAGAGGAAGGCCTGCCGTTCGCATTCCATCCTCCGGCCGATCCGGCAGGGAAGGGCAGAATTCTTCCAAGGGATGGAAGGGTGTTCGTCTTCTCGAACCGCTGGGCGGCGGAGAGCGTTCCAACCCATCGAAAGAGAACAGCAGGCCCGGTCGACGCGTACAGGAAGAGAACAACTATACACCATCCGATCGGTCCGGACATTCCACGGGATCCGGGCGTTCCCGACCTTCCTCAGGGTCTTCCAGAAGCAGGAGTAATTCACCTTCGCGATCGGGCAGCAGCAGACGCCGATGAGGCATCTTTCCATTCTGCTGTTCGTTATTGTTGGCCTTGCCGCTGAAGCGCAAAGTTTTGAAGAAGCCCTTTGGTTCGGTGAGCGGGATCTGATCGGAAGTCCGCGCTACACGGCTTTGGGCGGCGCGATGGGCGCTTTGGGAAACGATTTCAGTTCCGTTCATGACAACCCGGCCGGTCTCGCGGTTTTTCGCAGGGGCCGACTCGAGCTCGACCTTGGTGTTGGAAGCAGAGAATTCACTTCCGCGTATTACGGGGAGGATGTGCGTGAGCGCAGCGCTTCCCTTTTTATCGCTCAGGCGGGATTGGTCGGCGAACTTGAGGAGCTTGGTTCCGAGGATGTTCGCTATTTCGCTGGCCTGAGCTTCAAGCGGCTTGCCGATTTCGGACGTCGATTCAAAGTGGCAGGCAGCAATCCGATTTCCTCCATCATCGATCAGTGGATATATAATTCCAATGGCATTCCTAGCGATCAACTCATCGATCAGGGATGGCTGTATGAAGGAATGGCCTGGGAAGCCTATCTGACCGATGTGATCGATCCGATCAACTTCACCTATTCCTCTTCCGCCACAGGGCTGGATCTGACGCAGGAGCGGGAGGTGCGGCAGAGTGGAGGACATGATGAATTGCTCTTCAGTTTGGCCGCCAATCGCGGCCATCGGCTGTTCTACGGTGCGGGGATCGGCATCCCCTTTTTGGAAATGACGGAAGAAAGCAACTACACCGAATCAGAATTCGATGCAAACAGCCCTGTGAACGATCTGCTGCTCTACGATCGTTATGGACTCTCCGCCGTCGGGCTCAATCTGCATCTTGGATTCCAATACCGTTTCAACTACTGGTGGCGGGTGGGTGCCTCCTGGATCAGCCCAACGGTCTACGCCATGAATTCAAATTTTGAGACCCAACTTTCCGCCAACTTCAGAGATGGAACTTCTGCACGTTCGCAGGAATACTACAACGATGAGATCCTCTACCGTCTGACCACACCGCAGCGCTTCATGTGTTCGTCGGCTTTCGTCATTGGAAAGAGCGGATTCATTTCGGTCGAATACCGCAGCGCGCAGATGAACTGGCAGCGCTTCCATTCACGCGACTTCGACCTGGAGAACATCGATAAGCAGGCGACCGATCAGCTGGGTTGGCAACACACGCTCACTTTGGCTTCTGAATTCAGAGCAGGCCCTGTTTATTTAAGGGGGTTCCACCTTTGGGGCAACTCCCCATATTCAACGGATGCACGGGGCTTGGAGGCGCAGCGTGCTTTTGGCTTTGGAACGGGTTTCACCTTTTCAAAGTGGCGATGTGACATCGCATGGAGGCGGCAGCTCAGTGATCGGCCGTATTCATTGTACAGTTCAGAATTCACAGAACCTGCGACCCTTTCCGATCAAAGCAGCATGTTGGTCATGGGTATCTTCTTGAGTTTCTAAGTGCCCATGACTTTGCCAAAACCCACCTTGTCCGACCGGTCAGAACAGCCTCCATTCTTGTGTCCATCCTAATGTAACTTGCTGCTGCTTTTGTTGGTCTGCTGTGCAGACTTTCAAGGGCGAAAAACCAAATCACAAAGCCCCATGAGATACCTGTCTTCATTACTGTTGATCATTGCCTTTTCTCTGCATTCCGAGTCGCTTCGTGCCCAGGATGAAGGTTTGAGCCTTTCATCGATGAAATGGAGAAGCGTGGGTCCTGCACTCACCTCAGGCAGGATCGCAGATATGGCTGTGGACCCTGAGAACAGCAACATCATTTATTTGGCCACGGCCTCTTCTGGTGTCTGGAAGTCCACGAACAACGCGACGAGCTGGACGCCCATCTTCGACGGGGAGAAGAGTTTTTCTACGGGATGTGTGGCCATCAATCCGCACAACCGCCACGAGATCTGGGTGGGCACCGGCGAGAACAACAACCAGAGAAGTGTGGCCTACGGCGACGGAGTATACAAGAGCTGCGATGGCGGTAAGTCCTGGGAAAATATGGGGCTGGGATCGAGCGAACACATCGGCATGATCCGCTTTCATCCGGAAGATCCACAAACCGTTTATGTGGCCGCTTACGGGCCGCTTTGGAACAAAGGAGGAGAAAGAGGCATTTACAAAAGCACAGACGGCGGGAAACAATGGCGTTTGGTGGCTGAGGTCGACGAAAACACGGGATTCAACGAGGTGCACATCCATCCGGAAGTGAAAGGGCTCATGTTCGCCACTGCACATCAGAGAAGGCGACGAGTATTCACCTATCTGAGTGGTGGGCCGAGCAGCGGTCTGTATCGGTCGACAGATGATGGGGAGCACTGGGAAGAAGTCAAGAGCGGATTGCCCAGCGGAGACAAAGGCCGATTGAGTTTGGCCATCAGCCCTGCCGACCCGGACAGGATGTACCTGATGATCGAGGGTCACGGAACCTACGTCAGCGACGACCGCGGTGCTTCATGGTCCAAGAAGAGCGGACACAATACAGCGGGGAACTACTATACCGAACTCATTGCGCATCCTGCGGATAAGGATGTGGTCTATTCAATGGATACCTACTGCCACGTCAGCAAGGACGGTGGAGCGAACTTTGATCGGGTATCCGAAAAGTTCAAGCATGTGGACAACCATTGCCTCTGGATCGATCCATCGGATCCAAACCATATGCGCATGGGTTGCGACGGAGGCTTCTACCAAACCTATGACGGCATGCGCTCCTGGCTGTATTCGGCCAACTTGCCGATCACGCAGTTCTATCGCGTCAGCACGGACAATGCCAAGCCCTTCTACAATATCTACGGAGGGACGCAGGACAACTTCTCTCTGAAAGGGCCGTCCCGTACCACCTCTCAGCACGGGATCCTGAATTCCGACTGGACGGTGACCAACACAGGCGACGGTTTTGAAACCCAAGTGGATCCTCAGAATCCGAATATCGTTTATGCCCAGGCCCAGTACGGCTGGCTGGTCCGCCACGATGCGGCCTCCGGTGAGTCGGTCAGCATCAAACCTGTCGAGGGAAAGGACGATACGCCCTGGCGCTGGAATTGGGACGCTCCATTGCTGATCAGTCCGCACAAGGCAGAGCGGCTTTACTTCTGTGCCAATGTCGTTTTCAGGAGCGATGACCGTGGGCAGAGTTGGACGCGCATCAGCGAAGATCTGTCCAGAGGAGCGGATCGGAATACTTTCAAGATCATGGACCGCTATTGGTCGAGCGATGCGGTCGCCCGTCACCAGAGCACCTCTATGTACGGCAACATCGTGGCATTCAATGAATCACCTTTGGTCGAAGGCCTTCTGTATGCAGGGACCGACGACGGACTGCTTCGTATCAAGACGCCCGATTCGAACCAATGGACCACGACAGATCGTTTCGAGGGTGTTCCGGAAGAGACTTACGTACAAGGGATCTGGCCGAGCCAGCACGAGAAAGGTCGTTTATATGCTGCCTTCAACAACCACAAGAACGGAGACTTCAAGCCCTATCTGCTCCGCTCTGAAGACGGTGGAAAGACATGGTCGTCCATTGCTGCCGACCTGCCAGTCCGCGGTACGGTCTATTCCTTCGCAGAAGATCATGTACATCCGGACCTGCTTTTTGCCGGCACCGAGTTTGGTTTTTTCACCAGCTGGGACGGTGGGGCGAATTGGAACAAAATGACTGCCTCGCTGCCCACCAATGCGGTCAAGGATATGGAGATCCAAAAGCGCGAAAACGACTTGGTGATCGCCACTTTTGGCCGGGGATTCTATGTCCTTGATGATTATTCTCCCCTCAGGGAACTAAGTACGCTCAATGAGCAGGAGGGTCATGTGTTTGCGGTAAAGGAGGGACTTGTTTTCGAAGAAGCCACTCCTTTGGGATATTCGGGTGGCGGATTTCAGGGCGCGGGATTTTTCCGGACGCCAAATCCAGAACCGGGTGTGGTCTTCACATTTTACCTGCCCGAGGTGCCCAAGACCCTCAAGGCGATGCGCGAGGAAAAGGAAAAGGAACTCAAGGAAGCCGATGCGCCCATTCCCGATCCAAGTGGAGCGCAATTCGCTTCAGAAGAGCTGGAGAAGTCACCTTATGTGTTGATGGTCATTAGGGATAAGGAAGGCGGTGATGAGATCTACAGGGAAACGATGTCGGCTTCAAAGGGCATTCGCCGGGTTCATTGGGACTGCCGCTATCCGCAGTCCGGAAGCTTCAGGGGAGGAGAATCATTGGGCCTTCGTTCGGCATCCCGCCTCCCAGCCGGCGCCTACTGGGTGGAGTTCCATTTGGTTCACAACACGGTACAGAGGTCCATCGGAACGGGACGAAGTTTTTCCATTACCGAACTGGATCAGCTCACCTTGCCGGCCACTTCCTCTGAGCAGCTCGTTGCCTTCCAGCGTGAAGCAGACCGGGTAGCTGCCCGAATGGAACAGCTCAGAAAGGGTCTGGAAGAACTCAGTGGAGAGGCCGATCGCCTGCACGATGCCAGCCGCATCATTCCAGGGGTGCCATCAGATCGGTTGGCCACCGCACAAGCGCTGCGTGCAGACATCCAAAAGCTGAACACGGCCCTTTACGGAGAAAGGAAGGTCGCGTCTTTGGAAAAGGCGGTGGCACCGGGCCTGAGGTCTCGTTTGAATTCGGTCTTGTGGAATTCATACAGCAGCAGTTCGGATCCGACGCAGATGCAGAAAGAGCAGCTGGGGATCGTTGTGGATGCACTGGGCGGATTGGAACAAGAGCTCGATCGTTTGGCGGAAGCAGTTCTGGCTCTGCATGAGGATCTGCGGCAATTTGGAATGCCTGCATTGCCTCAGGGGATGTCCCGTCAAAAATGAAACAGGGCACAGTGAACACAAGCAGGGGCTGAGGCCTTAATTTTGTCCCAAACCGAACGGATGAATCCATTGGACCAAGTCATCAGCTCGTCGTACACGGGTGAGAAGGAGGTGGCCGAGCTTCGAAGCAGTTTCGACAATGCTCAACCTTGTCGCCATTTGGTGTTGCCGAATTTTTTGGATTCGGCCCTGGCCAATGAGCTCTATGAACATTTTCCCGCCATTGATTCGCTCAATGTCAAGAGAAAAAGTTTGAACGAGGACAAATCCGAAGACTACCATTTTGAACGTTGGCATCCTTCTTTCAGCAAGCTGCGGGAAGTGATATCCAGTCAGGATTTTGCTCAGTGGATGACCGATGTGACCGGTATCGAGGGCCTGCACACCACAGATGATTCTTTGGGGTCAGGCGTTCACCAGGGCAAGGACGGAAGCTATGTGGATGTGCACATCGATGTGAACATGAATCCGGATAAAGGCCTGTGGCGAAGGATCAATCTGCTGATCTATCTGAACCGGGAATGGAAGGAAGAGTACGGCGGTGACCTCGAACTATGGGACAAGGATATGAGCCGCTGCGAGGTCAAGGTGCCCTGCGATTTCAACCGGGCAGTGATCTTCTATACGGACGAGAATTCACCACACGGATATTCCAAGATCCATCTGCCGGAAGGAGAAACACGCAAAAGCTTCTACACCTATTTCTATACGCCGATCGGAGAGGGGTTCCGCTACAGCGATTCCCGCTTTGTTTCACGGCCAGACGACGCCCTGGGCAAAAGGATGCTCACGCAGATCAAGGAAAGCGTGAAGATCAATGCCAAGAGGGTCCTCAAAAATCTGGGCGTCCAATCCCTTGACTTCCAAGACAAGAACAAAAAGAGCTAGATGGGCCAGAACAGGAAGGGCTCAGAGCGCATTCGACCGGATTGGAAGAGCCTGAAAAGAGGGCTCAGTCTTTATCGCTACATCCGTCCCTATCGGGGGACCTTCGCTCTAGGTATGCTTTTTCTGTTCATGTCCAGCGGAGCCAGTTTGGCCTTTCCGAAGTTCTTGGGTGAGTTGGTGAATGCGCCATCCTCTGAGAACTTTTTGGACAAGGTGCAGGAGATCGCGCTGCTTCTCTTCGGCTTGCTCCTGTTTCAGGCATTTTCGAGTTACTTCCGCGTGGTCCTTTTCGTTCGGGTGGCTGAAAAGGCACTGGCGGCACTTCGTCAGGCAACCTACGACAAGCTCCTGCGGCTGCCGATGGCCTTCTACGGCGGGCGCCGAGTGGGGGAATTGAATTCACGCATTTCCTCGGACATCACCCAGTTGCAGGAAACCTTCACCATCACCCTGGCAGAATTCATCCGCCAGCTCATCATCATTGTAGGAGGCATCACCTTGCTGATGTATACTTCTGTTCAACTCACCCTCTTCATGCTGGCCATCTTGCCAGTCATCGTTATCGCCGCTGTTCTCTTTGGGCGTTTCATCCGGAAGTATTCGAAAAGAGTGCAGGCGGAAGTGGCCGATTCAAATACCATTGTCGAGGAGACCCTTCAGGGGATGGCCACGGTGAAGGCGTTTGCCAACGAACACTACGAGTGGACCCGCTACCGGGAGAAGACCAATGAAGTGGCGCACACGGCGATCAAGGGAGGACACTACCGCGCGGCTTTTTCAAGTTTCATCATCCTTGGTCTTTTTGGTGCCGTGGTGGCGGTTATCTGGAAGGGCAGCCTGCTGATCGGTCAGGGGGCGATCAATTCCGGTGAGCTCTTCAGCTTCGTATTGTACAGCAGTTTCATTGGCGGGAGCATTGGAGGAATGGCAGACGTCTACGCCAAGATCCAGAAGGCCATAGGTTCGACCGAGGAGTTGCTCGATCTTTTCGAAGAGGAAGAAGAGTCATTGCGCATTGAATTCAATGATCGGCCGAAACGCCCTCTGGAGGGAGCTTTGCAGTTTGAGGGGGTACATTTCTCTTATCCGGGGCGCAAGGAAATGGAGGTGCTCAAAGGCATCGATCTGGATGTGGAGGCCGGTGAGACGGTCGCTCTTGTGGGCTCCAGCGGATCGGGGAAGACCACGCTGACCAATCTCTTGCTGGGTTTCTACCCCGTGGACAGCGGGCGGATCCTCGTGGATGGAAAGGAGATCGGCGCGTATGATCTAAGTGAATACCGCAAGCACTTGGCCATCGTCCCACAAGACGTACTGCTCTTTGGCGGCAGCATCGCCGAGAACATCCGTTACGGCCGGACAGACGCTTCTTTGGAGGAGGTCAAGGCAGCTGCGGAGAAAGCATTTGCCCTCGGATTCATTGAGGAGTTTCCCGATGGCTTCGATACGGTCGTAGGGGAAAGGGGCGTGCAACTCAGTGGCGGTCAGCGGCAGCGAGTGGCCATTGCACGTGCCTTTCTGAAGGATCCTTCGATCCTCATCCTGGATGAGGCGACTTCGGCATTGGACAGCCATTCGGAGGCCGAAGTTCAAAAAGCGCTGGAGGAGCTGATGAGCGGACGCACTTCCCTGACCATCGCCCACAGGCTAAGCACCGTTCGGCATGCCGACCGGATCATTGTTTTGGAAGATGGTCGGTTGGTGGAATCCGGCCCGCCGGATGAATTGATACAACGTCCTTCTGGCCGTTTTCGGGCGCTGCTCGAAATGCAGCAGCGTTAAAGGATACGCTCTTCGCTTCCTTTCCATCGGGAAATGCACACTTTCTCGGAAGTATCAGGAGTTTCTTCGGCAGATGATCCCTCCGATACCTACAGTCACCATGTCCGATCGACCATTGCTCCAGCAGAAGCTCCATGATTTTGGACGCTCCGCCCTCACGGACGCTGAATTACTGGCGCTGCTCATCGGTAAAGGACATAAGGGCCGAAGTGCTTTGGACATTGCCCGGGATCTGTTGGCCAATGTCGATGATGATCTCAAATGCCTGGGTCAAAAGAGCATTGAGGAATTCAAAGGAACATCCGGGATAGGAGAAGCAGGTGCATTTGCACTGCTTGCTGCCTTCGAGCTCGGCCGCAGAAGAAATACAGAAGTGCTTAAGGAAAGGCCAACGATCCGTTCTGCATCTTCGGCACACGAGCAACTCAAAGGCGAACTTGAAGATCTGACCCATGAGGAGTTCTGGGTCATGTACCTGAATTCAGGGAGCCGGCTGATCGCAAAAAAGCGCATCAGCAGTGGCGGGCTTTCCGGTACCGTGGCCGATGTGCGGCTCATATTGAAGTGGGCTCTCGATCTGCGTGCCACGGCCATGATCGCAGGACACAATCATCCCAGCGGCAACCTCAAACCCAGTGAGCCGGATATTCGCCTCACCCGAAAGTTGAAAGAAGCGTCCGAATGGATGGATATTCGTCTGCTCGATCACCTGATCTTCACCGATAAGGGATACTTTAGTTTCGCAGACGAAGGAGTTGTATTCTAAACGCACCATCCATTCATGTTGAAAATCGTCAATCTCGTGGGTGCGCGCCCACAATTCATCAAGTCGGCGGGTATATCACGGGTGATCCAAAGCGATCCGGAAATTGAAGAGATCTATGTGCATTCTGGTCAGCATTACGACGAAGAAATGTCTGAGCAGTTCTTCAAAGAGTTGGCTCTTCCCAACCCGCATCATCATCTGAACGGTGGAAATTTCAGCGGGCAGGAGCAGATCGAATACCTCACGACCAAATTTTCCATTCTGCTGGAGAAGCTCGCTCCGGACGCCCTGATCGTTTATGGAGATACCAATACGACCCTCTCTGGGGCACTTGCCGCAAGCCATTGCGGCGTCCCGATCGCACATGTCGAGGCGGGGCTGAGGTCCTACAATCGGAGCATGCCAGAGGAGTACAATCGCGTGAAGACAGACCGATTGGCCAAGTGGCTCTTTTGTCCCACACCGACATCTGTGCTGAACCTCAAAAAAGAGGGGCTTCTCCACACTGCATGGCGCAAAGTGATCATGTGCGGCGATGTGCAATTCGACAACATCAAGCATTTTGGCCAACAGATCGATCATGACTTTGTCAAGAAATTGACTGGGGGCGGGAAGTTCGCCCTGCTGACCATCCACAGGAATTTCAATACCGACCGGATGGACCGGCTGATCCCCTTGCTGTCGAATATTCGACAGCTGTGCAAGGAACACGGAATGCGTGCGTTGATGCCTACTCATCCGCGTTTGATGCATGTCATAGAAGAAAACAATGAAGTGGCTGAGCTGATGAATTCGACTGAATTCATTGTGGTGCCTCCTGTGAGCTATGGCGAGGTCATCAGTCTGATGCACGATTCTGAATGCGTCATGACGGATTCGGGCGGACTGACCAAAGAAGCATCATTGCTGGGCAAAAAGGTCCTGGTCCTTCGCACCGAGACCGAATGGACCGAATGGGTGGATGCTGGCTGTGCCTTTGTGGTGGATACAGAACTTGATGAAATGCGCTCGGCAATGGATCCTGCCCGGTCTCCTGGCCACATCCCAGACGAGTTCCAAAAGCCAGCCGCGCCTGTGGTCGTGGAAGCCATCAAATCAGATCTGCTGTAGTGTGGGCATCTGGAATGCGCTACCTGCGCAACTTCACCTTACTGGCCTGTCGATCGGATGGACGCGCGCTCCTGGGCGGATCGTACACTTCGACTGAAGACAAGCTCGATGAGGCTGTGCAAGGGGCCTTCAACTGGTTGTTGTCCGCTCAAAGGCCGGATGGTGGATTTGCCTCCTGGTATCTTGACTCAGGATGGACATCCTCTTATCCGGAGACGACGGGGTACATCCTTCCAGTCTTGCTCGATGCCGGCAAGCGCCTCGGTCGTCAGCAGGAATCGGAAGAGGCCGCAAGAAAGGCACTTGAGTGGCTCGAGACCATTCAGCACACCCATGGAGGATGGGCAGGGGGCTACGTCGATCAAAAGAGACCGCCTGTGGTCTTCAACACAGGACAGGTGATCCGTGGCATGCTGGCTGCACACACCTACTTTTCGGACGATCGCTGGCTGCATTCGGCGCAGCGCGCGGGAGATTGGTTGCTGGATATGCAAGACGAAGACGGGTCGTGGAAAACATCGGTCTACAGGGGAATGGTCCGGGTCTACGACACCTACGTGGCCGCGCCTTTGGCGGAACTCTATCAGCGCACTGGAAAAGAAGCCTATGCCCAGGCGGCAAGGCGGCAATGCCAATGGGTGATCCGCGAGAAGCAGGAGAAAAATGCCTGGTTTCACGATGCGGACAACACCATAGAGCACAATGACCGTCCGATTCTGCACACCCTGGCCTACACCATCGATGGATTGATAGAAACCGGTATCCTCCTGGGCGATGATGAATTCATATCGGCAGGGGAGCGCGCGGCCCTGGTGCTGCTGGCGGCTTTTCTTGAAGATAATGGACTCCGCGGCCGATATGATGCCCATTGGCGGGGTTCGGAATCTTTCATCACCACAGGTGGGGCCCAAATGAGCATAGCCTGGAATCGATTGTACGCGCTCAGAGGAACGCCCGAACTCAAAAGCGCATTCAGCCAAATGAATCGCTCGTTGATGCGCATGCAGATCCGGGGAAGCCAAATGGAATGCGAGGGCGCATTGTTCGGATCACAGCCCCTCTGGGGCAGGTACGAGGCATTCGGTTGCCCCAATTGGGCGAGCAAGTATTTTTTGGAGGCGCTGCTGATGGAAGACAAGGCAACATCTTTGGCAGGCCATGGCTGATCTGATCGGTCAAATACGAAAAGTCCTTCCTGGATTCGTGCTGGATCGGATCCGAAAAGAGAAGAAGAAGAAAAGGCGTCGTGAGCTGGCCAGGCAGAAGGAACAGGGCAGCATTCTGAATCAGCAGGATCTGGAGGATGGCTTGCGCAAAATGGGGATCGGCCAAGGAGATACGCTCATGGTGCATTGTCGCCTGAGTTCCATTGGCTATGTGGAAGGCGGACCCGAAGTTCTGTACCAAGCCCTCAGGAGTGCTCTTGGACCCAATGGACATCTGTTGATGCCCTCGTCTCCGGTCAGGAAACTTCAACTGGATTTTGCTCGGCAGCAAAGAGCCGTCGATCTGCGCGAGATCCCGTCTGCGATGGGCGCTCTGTCCGAACACATGCGCAAATGCCCAGGCGTGCTTCGAAGCACGCATCCCACCGAAGCTGTTCTTGCTGTGGGCCCGAAGGCAGAATGGCTTGTATCCGGTCATTCTTCGGCTGCCGCTCCCTATGCCGCGGATTCTCCTTTTCGTCGGATGATGGAATTTTCAGGAAAGATCCTCTACCTCGGAGTCACCCTGGACAACGCTGGAACGCATCTGCATACTTTGGAAGATGAGGTGGCGTTTCCATACCCCGTCTACACTCAAGAGCAGTTTGCTTTTCGCGTGACAGACCTAAAAGGGATCACAAATGAAATGAAGACAAGGGTGCACGATCCAGAGTGGAGCCGAAGGCGAAAATGCGATGAGCTGATTCCGCTTTTTGAGGAAAAAGGAGTCTTGACCCGGCATCGCCTTGGAGAGGCCGAATGTTTACTTTTGGATGCATCCCAAATGTTCCAAACCATGGTGCAGGCTTTTGAAGAACGCGGAGTGACCATGTACCATCCGAAAGGCAGACCATCGTGAGTACAGCACCCGTCATGCTCATTACCGGTGCCTCCGGTGGTGTGGGCCAGCAATTGACGCGCTTCTTTGCAAAAAAAGAAGTCCGTCTGCTGCTCCATGCACACCGTGGAATACAAGATCTGCAGTCCCTTGTTGACGGGCTGGACTTCTCGCACCCACCGCATTTGTTTCAGGCCGATCTCGGGGAGCTCGAGGCGGTGCAGACGCTTTGTGAAAAGGCCATAGCCGTTCACGGCTCGGTGGATGTGTTGGTCAATAACGCAGGTGTTTCATCTGCAGCCATTAGCTGGAAACTCGATCCATCTGAATGGGACCGGGTGTTATCTGTGAATTTGACCGCGCCCTTTCTCATGTCAAAAGAGTTGCTTCCGGCCATGCGGAAAAAGGGTTTCGGACGCATTGTGAACATCTCATCGATCGTTGCACAGACCGGTGCGGTGGGCACGGCCGCATATGCGGCATCCAAGGCGGGGCTCTTTGGTCTGTCTGCATCCATGGCCCGCGAGCTGGCTCCAAAGGGGATCACAGTGAATACCGTCGCTTTGGGGTATATGAGCAAAGGCATGATCGAAGAATTGAGCGGAGAAATGAAGGAGGATCTGCTGCGCGCCATTCCCGCGAATCGCTTTGGCGAGGTGGAGCAATTGGGCGCACTCATCGAATATCTGATGGGCCCTGATGCGGATTATATGACCGGTCAGGTACTCAATCTCAACGGAGGCTTGTATGGCGGTTGATGTGGCGGTATGTGCAGATAAACGCACGCCAAGACTGCAGTACACCTTGCGCTTTGTCTTCGGCGAATTGCTGAACTGGACATGGGAGCTTCATACCGAAGCGCAGGCATTTGCCGATTCAGACGCCACATTCAGGATCAACTACAGCAAAGAAGATGTCCCTTGCGATGTCCGAATGGGCGTGCACGGCCTGCTCAGCGAGACCGAACTGTTCGAGCAAAACCTTCGGTTGTCGGACTGGGAAGGCCTTCCGGTATTCTTTTCTGCTTCCAGTGTTTCAGATGTTCCCTTCGATGCGTTCTCGGCTACTTTCTACTGCCTGAGTCGGTATGAGGAATACCTGCCGTTCGTGGCGGATGAGCACGACCGTTTTCCCGCAGAACAGTCCGTGGCCTTTCAGGAAGGCTTTCTCAGCAGACCATTGGTCAATGAGTGGTGGGAGCGGATCCTCGCTCAGTGGAAGCGCATCGATCCTGAGCTGGAAGATCGGCGCGGACCCTATCGACTGCTCAGTACCATCGATGTGGACAACAGCTTTGCCTTTCGAGGGAAGGATCCCTTGCGGCTATTCTATGGCGCATGTCAGGAACTGGCTTCCGGTCGGTCGGAACAATTTGCCAAGCGATGGGCCACCCTCTTTCGGGGTGCAACCGATCCGCTGGACACCTACGACCGCGATATGGCCTTTGCTGAGGATCTTGGTATTGAGCTTCTGTACTTTGTCCTTTTCAGTGAATGGGGTCCGAACGACCGCAATATTTCGCCTCATTCTCAGGTGCTGCAGCGCTCTGTTCGGCATATTTCTGATTTTGCCTCGCTTGGTGCGCATCCTTCCTACAGAGCATCTAAAGAATCCGATGTTCTGCACGATGAGAAGGCCGGGCTTGAGGCGCTGACCAAGCAGAAACTGAACAAGAGTCGGCAGCACTTTCTCCGCTTCCGGTTGCCTGCGACCTATCGGCAGTTGCGTGCGGCAGGGATCAAGCAGGAGTACTCCATGGGCTATTCGACCCAGACCGGCTGGCGGGCGAGTTGCTGCGTTCCCTTCTTCTTCTATGACCTTGAAATGGAGGAGGAGACAGATCTGAAGATCTTCCCCTTTGCCTTTATGGATTCGGTCTATCAGGATCATCTGAAAAAATCTGCGGGACAGGCCCTCACAGAAATGAAGATGTATGCAGAGCAGGCCAAACGCCTGAAGGGAACATTCGTCTCAGTGATGCATCAGAGGAATCTGGGAGATCTGTGGCCGGGATCTGAAAAGTGGCGGTCGGCTTATGAGGAACTGATGCACTTTGCCCGATGATCCATTACGTACGGCATCATGAGGTGGATACCCTCAAGTGGGACCGTTGCATCAATGGCGATCCCTCCTGTCTGCCTTATGGCCTGCATTGGTATCTCGACCTCACCGCCCGTGAATGGGATGCGCTTGTGGTGGACGATTACCAGGCTGTTTTCCCCCTTCCACACAACAGACGATGGGGCATCCCTTATGTGTTTCGTCCTTATGGGGTGCAGCAGTTGGGTCTTTTTGGCAAAGATGCTGAGCAGGATATGCTCGCGGATGTGCTCCGAAGCATTCCGTCGCGCTTCCTTTGGGTGGACTATTTTCTGAATGAGCAGAATATTGCTGCCAATGTTCGCGGCATGGAATTTCAGGAGCAGAACAACCAGGTCCTCGACTTGGCGGGCAGCTACGAATCGATCTACGAACGCTACAACCAGCGCACCCGACGCAACATCAAAAAGGCGCGAAAAGAACGGATGAAGATCTTTGAGTACGACAGTCCAGATGTCCTGCTCGATGTTTTCAAGGCCAATAAGGGAGCAGAACTCAGCAGCTGGACTCAGTGGCATTACGACCGTATGCGGTTGTTGATGTACCAGCTCATTCACAAAAGGAGAGGCTTTGTGTGGACGCTTCACGATGAGACCAACACGGCTTGTGCCGGTGTATTCATCGTGCAGTATCGGAACAGGTTGGTTTCCTTGTTCACGGCCGTAAATGAGTACGGAAAGGAGAGAGGCGCCATGAGCTTTTTGCTGGACGAACTCTTCATTCTGTATTCCAACAAGGATATGTTCTTCGATTTTGAAGGATCCAACATCAAAGGTCTGGCGGAGTTCAATGCGGGCTTTGGTGCGGTCTCGAGGCCTTATCAACGCATCATAAAAAGCCGCATTCCCTTCCTGCGCAAATTCAGAAAATGAGCTATACGCATCTCTTCTTCGATCTCGACCATACCCTTTGGGATTTTGAAAAGAACAGCCGGATCACCTTGGTGGAACTGTTCGAGGAAAAGCAGTTGGATCGATTGGGCGTACCCGACTTCGATGCTTTTTACACTGCGTACAAGGAAGAAAATGACCTGCTTTGGGCGCGTTACCGCAAAGGGGAGATAAAGAAGGATGAACTGCGCTCCAGCCGATTCCACAATACATTGAAACGCTTTGGGGATGGAGATGATCGGTGCGCATCGGAGATCGAGCAGGCCTATATCGAAAGATCGCCCTATCAAACGCAACTTCTGCCTGGTGCCATGGAAACCATCCGCGTCCTCAGCAACCGCTACTCCTTGCACATCATTACCAATGGGTTTTCAGAGATACAGAACATCAAGATGGAACGATCGGGTCTGGCGCCATACTTCGGTAGTGTATTCAGTTCTGAAGCTGTGGGCGTTCAAAAACCAGATGCACGTGTTTTTTTACATGCCTTGAAGGAAACAGGAGCGAAAAGGAAGGAATCATTGATGATCGGAGACAGCCTGGAGGCGGATGTCCTAGGGGCCAGACGAGTGGGTATGGAAGCCGTGTATTTCAATCCGGAATCCAAGCCGCATGGAG
>JAYOTP010000006.1:38970-62395 GCA_038150465.1 Flavobacteriia bacterium
GGTTCGCTGCGCAGCAGCAGCAAAGGAGATGCGATCAGGAAGGCGTTTGAAGAAGCAGGGGTCCCCACGGAGGCATTGACTTTCTGCGTGCTCGATCTTCTTGAGGATGAAGGCTGGGCGGAAGCCATGAAGGACTGTAGCTATATGTTGCATGTGGCATCGCCCTATCAGACCAGAGAACCAAAAGATCCGAACGAGTACATCCGGCCTGCAGTTGAAGGAACCATGCGCGCCCTGAAGGCTGCGCAAAAGGCTGGAGTCAAAAAAGTGGTGATCACCTCTTCCTTGGTAGCGATGCTTGGAGATGCGGATCGCTCCCTGGCCATCGATCCCACGACATGGACCAACCCAGGATCCCGACAAGCATCGGCCTATCTGAAGAGCAAGGTGCTGGCTGAGAAGCGTGCTTGGGCATACATCAAGGGTCTGGAGGAAGAAAATGCGATGCAGCTGACCACCATTCACCCTGGACCCATCTTCGGTCCGACCTACACAGGTGAAATGTCCGGTGCGTCCTTGTCCATGACCAAAGACTTGATCACAGGCAGGATGCCCATGCTTCCCAAGGCGGCGATCAATATGTCTGATGTTCGCGATGTGGCACAGATCCATGTGCAGGCTTTAAAGAACGATCAGACAAGCGGCAAGCGTCTGATCGTGGCTACAGAACGCCCCTATGAGTTCATAGAATTGGCTCAGATCCTCAAGTCCAACGGATACAAGAAAGTGAGTACCAAAGAGGCGCCCATAGGCCTCATGAAATTCATGGGCTTGTTCGTAGCGGACATCAAAGGCATGCTCCCTTTTGTGGGCAAAACCTATAGCGCTTCCATAGAAGAGACCATACAGCTGCTGGGATGGACCCCGCGCTCCATCGAAGAGACGATCATAGACACAGCCGCATCGGTCCAGTCTTTTTTGGATTAGAAAACGGGCTTTCAGGCGGCATTCCCATCGCCCACTGCTGCGGCCTTGGCCATTTTTACTGCTGAATAGCTGCCCGGCTGTATTTTTAGGCACTCTTTGCCAAATTTGCACCCCCATGCAAAACCCACCGATATACACGCCCAAGAACAAGGTCCGCATCGTCACGGCCGCCTCATTGTTCGATGGCCACGATGCAGCCATCAACATCATGCGGCGCATCATTCAGGCGACGGGCTGTGAAGTGATCCATCTCGGACACGACCGCAGTGTAGAAGAAGTGGTCCATACCGCCATACAGGAAGATGCACAGGCCATTGCCATGACTTCCTACCAGGGCGGGCACAACGAGTACTTCAAGTTCATGGTCGATCTGCTCAAGGAAAAAGGGGCTGAGCACATCAAAATATTCGGCGGTGGTGGCGGCGTCATTCTGCCGGAGGAGATCGAGGAATTGATGGCCTACGGGGTAACCCGTATCTACAGTCCGGACGACGGCCGGGCCATGGGGCTGCAGGGCATGATCAACGACCTGGTCGAAAAAAGTGACTTCCCACTGGGCGAAACCCTTCAGAAGGAAATGGAGACGCTCGACACGGAGCACTATGGTTCGGTGGCGCGCGTGATCACGGCCTTTGAGAATTATTCCGATGTCCATGAAGATCTGCGCAGCGAGATCAACGAGCGTGCACAGAAGACCCGGATACCGGTGCTCGGTATCACAGGAACAGGAGGGGCCGGCAAGTCATCTATGGTGGATGAGCTCGTCCGGCGGTTCCTGATGGATTTTCCCGATCGGCACATCGGCCTGATCAGCGTTGATCCTTCCAAGAAAAAAACAGGCGGTGCACTTCTGGGCGACCGCATCCGAATGAACAGCATCCGGCACGGAAATGTCTACATGCGTTCACTGGCCACCCGTCAAAGCAATCTGGCCCTTTCGAAATATGTAAAGGAAGCAGTGCAGGTCCTCAAGGCCGCCGGCTTCGATCTGATCGTTCTGGAAACTTCCGGCATTGGTCAAAGCGATACAGAGATCCTCGACCACAGTGATCTTTCGCTCTATGTCATGACGCCTGAATACGGAGCAGCCACCCAGCTGGAGAAGATCGATATGCTGGATTTTGCGGATGTCATCGCGCTCAATAAATTCGACAAGAGAGGGGCCTTGGATGCGCTCAGGGATGTGCGCAAGCAGTATCAGCGCAACCATGGACTTTGGGATCAGGATCTGGAACAGATGCCGGTTCACGGCACCATTGCATCGCAATTCAACGATCCAGGGACCAACGGGCTTTACCGGTCCATCATGGACGCTTTGACACAGAAGACCTCGGCAGATTTCCCTTCCGAGCGGGCCATGCCCACGGAGATGAGCGAGAAGATCTACATCATCCCTCCGAGTCGGACCCGATATCTGAGCGAGATCAGCGAGCAGAGCCGGAGATATGACGAACGAACCGCTCAGCAAGCGGAGGTGGCCGATAAGCTCTATGGCCTTCAGCAGTCGGTTCTGACCTTTGGTGGTCCCGACCTCTTAGAGGAAGCGCAGACTACCTCTGAAGATGCGACCGTGGCTGCATTGATCGAAAAATTCAATGAGCTGCACAAAGACCTGGATCCGCATCTGTGGGCGATGCTTCAGGGCTGGAGAAAAGAAGAGGCACGCTATTCAGAAGAATTCTATGTCTATCAGGTCAGGGGAAAGGAGATCAGCGTTCCAAACCACACCCGAAGTCTGAGTCAGACACCTATTCCAAAAGTGGCTCTGCCCAAGTTCAAAAGCTGGGGCGACAAGGTGCGCTGGACAATGCGCGAGAATACTCCGGGATTCTTCCCATTCACCGCAGGTATCTATCCGTTCAAACGCACGGGCGAAGACCCTACGCGCATGTTCGCTGGGGAGGGCGGTCCGGAACGAACCAATAAACGCTTTCACTACGTCAGTTTGGATATGCCGGCGGCCCGGCTGAGCACGGCTTTTGACTCTGTGACCCTGTACGGGAACGATCCGGGCTGGCGTCCGGACATCTATGGAAAGATCGGGAATGCCGGTGTGAGTATTTGCTGTCTGGATGATGCCAAAAAACTCTATTCGGGTTTCGATCTCTGTGCACCGAGCACATCGGTCAGCATGACCATCAACGGTCCGGCGCCCATGTTGCTTTCCTTCTTTCTGAATGCTGCGATCGACCAGCAATGCGAGAAGTACATCAAGGCCAATGGCCTTGAAAAAGAGGTGCGCAGCAAGATCGAAAAAGCCTACAAGGCCAAGGGCATGGACGTCCCTGAATACAGGGGTGAATTGCCCGAAGGGAACGACGGGCTCGGCCTGATGCTGCTCGGCAGCAGCGGCGATCAGGTCCTGCCGAAGGAGGTGTACGAGAAGATCAGATCGGAAACCCTGCAGGCAGTTCGCGGAACGGTGCAGGCCGATATCCTCAAGGAGGATCAGGCGCAGAACACCTGCATTTTCAGCACCGAATTCGCCCTGCGGCTCATGGGAGATGTGCAGCAGTACTTCATCGATCAGAAGGTGCGCAACTTCTATTCGGTATCCATTTCGGGCTACCACATCGCTGAGGCCGGAGCCAATCCGATCACACAGTTGGCATTCACGCTGGCCAATGGCTTCACCTATGTGGAGTACTACCTGAGCCGGGGCATGGACATCAATAAGTTCGCTCCCAACCTGAGTTTTTTCTTCAGCAATGGGATCGATCCGGAGTATGCGGTCATCGGACGGGTGGCGCGTCGGATATGGGCGAAGGCGATGAAGGAGCGTTATGGTGCGGATGTACGAAGCCAGATGCTGAAGTACCACATCCAGACCTCGGGCCGGTCGCTCCATGCACAGGAGATCGACTTCAACGATATACGGACCACTTTGCAGGCGCTCTACGCTTTATACGACAATTGCAACAGCCTGCACACCAACGCCTACGATGAGGCCATCACCACACCCACCGAGGAGAGCGTCCGCAGGGCAATGGCCATACAACTGATCATCAACAAGGAGCTCGGACTGGCGAAAAACGAAAATCCGCTGCAAGGGTCTTTCATCATTGAGGAACTGACCGATCTGGTGGAAGAATCCGTGCTCGACGAATTCGACCGTATCACAGAACGAGGTGGCGTGCTTGGTTCCATGGAGACCATGTATCAGCGCGGAAAGATCCAGGAAGAGAGCCTGTACTACGAAACCTTGAAGCACACCGGAGAATTTCCGATCGTGGGCGTGAACACCTTCCTCAATAAAAAGGGATCCCCAACAGTGGTTCCCGGCGAGGTGATCCGCGCCACTGAAGAAGAGAAGGAATTTCAGATCCGCCGGTTGGAAGAGCTGCACGGCTTCAATGAAAAACAGGCGGCGGCTGAGCTGCAAAAGATCCAAAAGGCGGCCGTTCAGAACGAGAACATATTTGAGGTGCTGATGGAAGCAGCCAAATACTGCTCTCTGGGTCAAATGACCCAGACCATGTTCGAGGTGGGGGGACAGTACCGGCGAAATATGTAAGGAGCTTCTTTGCTTTGTTGAGCTTTTCTGGCTTGAACCATTTGTCCCTCAGTGAGTTCATTTCGATAAGCTGATCTCCAACACACTGTTGGTGAATCTTTTATATTTGAGTTCATCTGAGCTGTGCTGAGAGAAGCAAATGAACGATAAGACCAAATGTTGAAGTTGATAGAGCGTCTGAGGGTGGTGACGGAGCGTCAGGGTTTCGAAGTCTGTGCGCGTCTGGCAGAGCGCATGGGCATACCGGCCTACCGCGTTCGCCTCTTCTTCGTCTATTCGACATTCATTGCCTTGTTCTCTCCGCTGATCATCTATATGTCCATTGCCTTTGTCCTGAAGATCAAGGACTACGTTTACCAGCGTAGAAGTTCCGTGTGGGATCTCTGACCAACTGCCACGTCTTCCCTCTTTGATTATCTTCGGCTTCTGTCAAGACAGAGGTGAATGAAACAGACTGTTCTGGTCACAGGTTCCAACGGATTGCTGGGTCAAAAACTGACCAAACAGCTCGCCTCCGATCCAGACACCGATCTGGTGGCCACTGGCCGCGGACCCGATCGAAATTCCTTGTCTCGTGGCTATCGCTATGCGTCCATGGACATCACCGATGAAGAAATGGTGCGCAAGGTCCTGGAGGAATACCGTCCAAACGTGGTGATCCATACGGCAGCCATGACCCAGGTGGACGACTGCGAAAAGCAACAGGAGCTTTGTGAGCTGATGAATGTCCGTGCAGTGGAGTACATCGCCCGTGCTTCCGAGGCCATTGGTGCACATCTCGTTCACCTTTCCACAGACTTTATTTTCGACGGAAGCCATGGCCCGCTGAGTGAAGAAGAGGAGCCCGCGCCATTGAGTATTTACGGAGACTCAAAAAGGCGTTCTGAAGAGGCGGTCCGGGAGTTGTCGAGCAGTTGGTCCATTCTCCGTACGGTCCTTGTCTATGGCTTGGCAGAGGAAATGAGCAGGAGCAATATCGTCCTTTGGGCAAAGAGTTCGCTCGAGGCGGGTACGCCCATCCGCGTGGTGAACGATCAGTTCCGAACACCGACTTTGGCAGAGGATCTGGCACAGGCCTGCATCCTGGCCGGGAAGCAGAAGGCTCAGGGCGTCTTTCACATCAGCGGTGAGGAATTGCTGAGCATCTCAGACTTTGTCCGGCGCATTGCCGCTTTTTGGGATCTTGATGTCTCGCCCATGACGGAGATCAGTACAGCTTCTCTTGGGCAACCCGCCCGACGTCCTCCGAAGACGGGATTCATCGTAGACAAGGCCAGGAAAGAGTTGGGCTACAGCCCGAGAAGCATAGAGGAGGGCCTGAGCTTGGTGGATGCTCAGCTGAATGAAAGAAACAGACCAGATCAATGAGTAAGAATACAGAGGGTTGGGGTTCAAGAGTAGGACTCATTTTGGCCATGGCGGGCAACGCTGTCGGCCTGGGCAATTTCTTGAGATTTCCTGTTCAGGCGGTCCAGAACGGTGGCGGTACATTCATCATCCCCTATTTGGTCAGTTTTCTTTTGATGGGAATTCCGCTTCTTTGGGTGGAATGGGCCATGGGTCGATACGGCGGTCGATACGGCGATCATTCAACCCCATTCATACTCGACAACATCACCAAAAAAAGGCTTTGGAAATACTTTGGCGTCTTTGGCATCTTCACCAATCTCGGTGTCATGGCCTACTATACCTATATCGAGAGTTGGACTCTGACCTACACCATCAAATCGCTCAAAGGCGATTTTCTGGGCATGCCAATAGATGAAGTGGGTGCTTTTTTCGATCGCTACGTCGATCTGGGAAGCGCGATCAATGTGCCGGTCTGGGCGCTCATTGCCTTTACCGTCACACTCTCCCTGAATGTCTATGTGCTGTCCAAGGGGCTTTCGGGCGGTGTGGAGAAAGTGGCCAAAGTGGCCATGCCCTTGCTTATTCTGTTTGGTGCTTTTCTGGCGGTCATGGCGATCAGCCTGGGAGATACAGGTCGCTGCCTGGACTGCGATTCACACCTCGGCCTGAATTTCCTCTGGGAGCCACAGCTCGATTCGCTGACCAATCCGAAGGTATGGCTGGCGGCGGCAGGACAGATATTCTTTACGCTAAGTGTGGGAATGGGCACCATCCAATGCTATTCTTCCTATCTCAAACAAAAGGACGACATCGCACTGAACGCCATGAGCGCTGGCTGGATGAATGGATTCGTTGAGATCGTTCTTGGGGCAAGCGTGGTGATACCGATCGCAGTAGGTTACCTCGGTCTCGACTGGGTGAAGGAGAATGCGGGTTTCATGATGGCCTTCAAGACCATGCCCTTCCTGTTCGATCAATTTGGCAGTGTAGTGGCTGTGCTCGGTGGTGTGGCTTGGTTCGGTCTGCTGTTCATAGCGGGCATCACTTCCTCTCTGGCCATGGGAACGCCCTGGATGGGATTCGTCAAGGATGAGTTCAACTGGGGAAGAAAGAAGGCGGCACTGCTGCTTGGAGTCATCATCTTTTTCCTTGCACTGCCCACCATTTTCTTTTTTGGAAAAGGAGTCTTCGACGAATACGATTACTGGACGGGAACGGTTTCGCTGGTCGTTTTTGCGCTGGCAGAAGTCATCTTGTTCGCCTGGGTATTTGGAATGGACAAGGGATGGAAAGAGATCACCGACGGAGCAGATATCCGGGTGCCTCGCTTTTACCGTCCCGTCATCAAATACGTCACGCCTCTGTTCATCCTTATCATCTTCAGCAGTTCACTTTTCAAGCCGTTGAACGGAGAGTTGGACGACTGGGGAGATGCATTCTCCCATTGGACGGGCAGCAGCACGGAACAATTTTATTTCGACCGGGGCTCGGGGCAGTGGCTCAAGTTGCGGACCGACTCAGATGAACTCCTGCAATGGGGTGGAGCCGCAGCAGGCTGGCAAGGATCGGGGAAGAGAATATCGGAGCTGGATGAACAGGGTTCGGGTCGTTTTCTGGATGGATCTGAAAGTGAGATCATCCAAAGAAGCGGCTGGCCATGGGCCAATGATGCCATCATCAATCAGATATTCCACATCAATTCAGGCGTCCAGTGGTACGCCAATGGAAAGCCAACCAATATGCTCTTCATCGATCTGTCGCGTTTTCTTCTGATCGGCGTATTTGTTGGGATCGCCTTCATGGTGAAGCTCGCTTCCAATCGACGCAAAAAAATGATGCACTCATGAGTACTTCGGCACTTCTCCTGATGGTCCTCGTTCAGGGCAGTGTGGCAGCAGCCACCATCTACTTTTTTCTAAAGGTCCTCAAGGCGCCTGTACGGCATGTGGATGAGGAGTCAACCAAAAATGAAGATCGTGCAGAGTAGGTTTCATTTATGTGGAGAAAGCGTCTGATGGACGGGTTCCGGCACAATCGAAGTGAGCGAAACGGGCTTTGGGTACTCGCCTTTATTGTGGCCCTTTCGGCGGCCTACTTTTTCAGTGAGACCCAATTCGGAAATTCCCGAGAACAGGTCTCTGAGCAAATTCAGCAGGCACGCTGGAAAGTGGACAGCATCAAAAAGGCTCAGGGCACCGCTGAACAGGAAATGTTCTTCTTCGATCCAAACAAGGTTGACAGTCTTCAGCTGATGTCTCTGGGCCTGCCGGGAGATGTGGCCAGACGCTGGGTGCATTACACAGAAAAAGGTGGTCGCTTCTTCAAAGAGGAGGATGTTCTAAAGATCTACGGACTGCAAAGGAGTTGGTGGGAGCGGGCCAAAGAATTCATGATCTTCCAGCATATGGAATGGGAAGATGAACCGCTTAAAATGCCGGATGTGCACTACGCATTCATGCCAGATACCATGAGTGTGGACCGCTGGAAGGAATGGGGGCTTTCGGAGGCCCAGGCTTACTCTGTAGTGAGCTACCTTGGCAAGATCGATGCCCCCTTGGTCTGGGCTGACCTGGAAAAGATCTATGTTCTCGATGAAGCATTCAAAGCGCGGATCAAACCATGGGTGCGTTTTGATGCCCCCCACAATGGTCATGATCCGTCCCATTCGGAGAAATTGGAGGTCAATTCCATGAATACAGAGGAACTGGCCCGTGTTTCGAAGTGGCCCAGATGGAAGGTGGATCGTCTGATCGCTTTCCGGGACCGCCTGGGTGGTTTTCATTCCCTTGCCCAGATCTACGGCGCCTACGGTCTGGATTCAGTGGAACTCCACTCTTTGGAGTCTCATCTCTCCATCCAAGCAGTAAAACTCTCTAAGTGTTTTGTGAATAAAGAGCCGGCCGATTCATTGCTTTTGCATCCGTATATAAATTTCACTCAGGCGTATGAACTGACCCGCTTCAGAGAGAATGTCCGACCTCTGAGGAATTTGGATGAGGTGCGACGTCTTCGCGTTTTTTCTTTGGAGGAATTGGAACTTCTTGGGCCATATTTGTCCTTCGATCTCTGAAACCAAGAGCATCCTTGTTTGTTACCCCACAAATCACCACCTGAGATGAACTTTTCACAGAATGAAACCCAAACAATGATCGCCCAGACTGTGCGCGACTTCTGCGATCAGCACATTTGCCCGTACATCATGGAATGGGACGAAGCCCAGACCTTCCCGGTGGAGGCTATGAAGAAATTGGGTGAACTCGGCCTTATGGGCATTCTTGTTCCTGAAGAATACGGAGGATCCGGCCTGGGGTATGACGAATACGTGACTGCCATCACTGAGCTTGGGCGTGTGGATCCGAGTGTCGCCTTGAGTATGGCCGCGCACAATTCGCTGTGTACTGGACACATTCTTCAGCATGGAAGCGAAGCACAGAAAAAGAAGTATTTGCCGCTTTTGGCAAGCGGAGAGTGGATCGGTGCCTGGGGTCTGACAGAGGCCAATACGGGTTCGGATGCGATGCGCATGAAAGTGACGGCCAAAAAGGAAGGCAACGAATGGGTCCTGAACGGAGCCAAGAACTGGATCACACATGGCATTTCCGGAGATGTGGCCGTAGTTCTGGCGCGTACAGGCGAACTTCTCGACAGTCATGGCATTTCGGCATTCATCGTTGAACGGGGAACACCGGGTTTCCAGGCGGGTAAAAAGGAGAACAAACTCGGTATGCGCGCTTCGGAAACAGCAGAAATGGTATTCGATGATTGCCGTATTCCGGAAGAAAATCTCATAGGAGCGGAGGGAGAGGGCTTTGTTCAGGCCATGAAGGTGCTCGATGGCGGTCGGATCTCCATTGCCGCCCTGTCGCTCGGGGTGGCCTATGGTGCCTACGACGCATCAAAGAAGTACGCCAAGGAGCGCGAACAATTTGGAAAGCCCATTGCCCATTTTCAAGCCATTGCCTTCAAACTGGCCGATATGCTTACCGAGATCGAAGCGGCTGAACTGCTGACCTTCCAGGCGGCATTTCGAAAGAACAATGGCCAAAAGGTCACAAGGGAAGGGGCCATGGCCAAATACTACGCCTCAGAAGTGGCGGTAAAAGTTTGCAATGAGGCGGTACAGATATTTGGTGGTTATGGTTTCACCAAGGATTTTCCAGTCGAAAAATTCTACCGCGATGTGAAGTTGTGTACCATTGGCGAGGGAACATCTGAGATCCAAAAACTCGTCATTTCAAGAGAACTTCTCAAAGACTGATTTTTTCTCTATTTTCGCAGCCCATTTAAAAAGAAGTTATGCTTGTCGTACAGGTTAAAGAAGGTGAAGCCATCGATCGCGCGCTCAAGCGCTACAAGCGAAAGTTCGATCGTACGGGAACGCTCCGTCAGTTGCGTGGACGTCAGCAGTTCATCAAACCGAGCGTGCGCCGGAGAAAAGAGGTCATCAAGGCCGCTTATATTCAGCAAAAGAGCATCTCTGAGGATTGATCGCAGATCGAATCGGGTCTTTTTGAAAGAATCTTTCTAAATTCTGTTTGGAAAGATTTTTTTTATGGTCGAAGATTTTCTGGAACACCTCAGATACCAAAAAGCCTACTCACCTCTCACATTAAAGGCGTATTCCAGGGATCTCTGGGAGCTCACCTCTTTCCTTCAGGATGAATTTGAAACGGAGCTGGGCGATCTCACCCGGGAGCATCTTCGTTCATGGCTGGTCTTTCTCACTCAAGAGAAGGAGTTGAAGCCTTCCTCAGTGGCGCGAAAATTGGCTTCCGTCCGCTCTTTCTTTCAGTACGCACTGCGCAAGGGACTGATGCGAACCGATCCGAGCCTGGGATTGAAGCCGCCCAAAGTACAAGCCGCCTTGCCCAAGATCGTCAAGGAGCAAGAGCTTCTCGACCTCCTTGCTTCCGAACGCTTTCCCGATGGCTGGGAGGGAACCCGCGACAGACTCATTCTGGAAATGTTCTATCAGACAGGGATGCGGCGGGCAGAACTCATCGGATTGAAGTGGTCGGATGTGTTTTATTCTGAATCGCAGATCCGCGTGATCGGAAAACGGAACAAAGAGCGCCGAATACCTCTAATGCCCCATCTGATCCGCGAGCTGAATGAATTTCAATCCATCAGCGCAGATTTTTTGGGAACTTCCTCCGATCATGTGTTTACCGGGAAACGAGGTGGGCGAATGAGTCCTGGTCTTGTTTATAAGGTGGTGAATCACTATCTTCAAGGGACCTTTAGCTCCCAAAACAGCCCGCATGTTCTGCGTCACAGTTTTGCCACCCACATGCTGGACAAAGGAGCTGACTTGAATTCACTCAAGGAGCTATTGGGACACGCCAGTCTTGCGGCGACCCAGGTCTACACCCACAATAGCCTGGAAAAGGTCAAGAAAGCATACGAGCAGGCTCATCCCAAGAGCCGTAAATAAATAACGAATTATGACCATAAGACTTCAATGCATCAATTTCTCAGCACGTCCTGAACTTCAGCAATTTGTGCAACAAAGAGTGGAAAAACTCAGCTTGTTCCACGACCAGATCATCGATGGAGAGGTTCACCTTAAGTTGGAGAACTACGCCGAAAAAGACAACAAGGTGGCAGAGATCAAATTGAAGATTCCGGGAAACGAACTCGTTGTCAAGAAGAGGAGCGATTCTTTTGAGGAATCAACGGACCTTGGTGCTGAGGCTCTTAGGCGCTTATTGAACAGAAAAAAGGAGCGTTTGAGAGGGCATTGAATTTTATTGTTTCTCCCTGTTTGAGTGCATAGTGATCTTTTTTACATTTGCAGTCCGTTTTTCGGAGCGGACTGCATTTTTTGTACCAGCCGGCATAGCTCAGTTGGCCAGAGCAGCTGATTTGTAATCAGCGGGTCGGGGGTTCGAATCCCTCTGCCGGCTCTTCCAAAAAATGTGAAGAGTACTTGAACATATTGGGGAGATACTCAAGCGGCCAACGAGGACAGACTGTAAATCTGTTGGTATACACCTTCGCAGGTTCGAATCCTGCTCTCCCCACATGAATAAAATTGGATCCCCATAGAATGCGGGCGTAGCTCAGTTGGTAGAGCATCAGCCTTCCAAGCTGAGGGTCGCGGGTTCGAGTCTCGTCGCCCGCTCTAAGTGGATCCAAATCGTTCTTTCCCATTCGGATGGTCCGAATGGTGCGTGCCGGTGTAGCTCAGGGGTAGAGCGTTTCCTTGGTAAGGAAAAGGTCACGGGTTCAAATCCCGTCATTGGCTCTGATAAACAAAACAGAAAACAAACCAATCAAACCATGGCAAAGGAGAATTTTGTCCGTTCGAAGCCGCACTTGAACATCGGCACAATCGGTCACGTAGACCACGGTAAGACAACACTTACCGCAGCGATCACCACTGTTCTGGCCCATAAGGGTTTTGGAGAGAAGCGTGATTTTGATTCAATCGATAACGCACCTGAAGAAAAGGAGCGCGGTATCACCATCAACACGGCACACGTCGAATACGAGACGGAAAATCGTCACTATGCACACGTTGACTGCCCAGGCCACGCCGACTATGTAAAGAACATGGTTACGGGTGCTGCCCAGATGGATGGAGCCATTCTCGTTGTTGCTTCTACAGACGGACCCATGCCACAAACTCGTGAGCACATCCTGCTCGCTCGTCAGGTGGGCGTTCCAGCCATCGTTGTCTTCATGAACAAGGTGGACATGGTCGATGACGAAGAACTGCTTGAGCTGGTTGAAATGGAGATCCGTGAACTCCTTTCATTCTACGAATATGACGGTGACAATGCGCCAGTTGTACAAGGTTCTGCCTTGGGTGCACTGAACCTCGAAGACAAGTGGGTAGAAACGGTCATGGAGCTCATGAACGCCGTCGATGAGCACATTCCTCTTCCAGAGCGCGATGTGGACAAGGACTTCCTCATGCCTATTGAAGATGTCTTCTCGATCACAGGTCGTGGTACAGTGGCTACTGGTCGTATCGAAACAGGTATTGCCCACACTGGAGACGCTGTGAATATCATCGGTTTCGGTGATGAGAAGTTGGACTCAACGGTGACCGGAGTAGAGATGTTCCGCAAGATCCTCGATGAGGGTCAGGCTGGTGACAACGTAGGTATTCTCCTGCGTGGCATCGAAAAGACGGACATCCGCAGAGGCATGGTGATCTGCAAGCCAGGTTCCATCACTCCTCACACCAAGTTCAAGGCAGAGGTCTATATCCTGAAAAAGGAAGAAGGAGGTCGTCACACGCCTTTCCACAACAAATACCGTCCACAGTTCTACCTCCGTACCACGGATGTGACTGGAGAGATCGTTCTCCCTGACGGAGTGGAAATGGTGATGCCTGGTGACAACCTGACCATCACTGTGAATCTGATCGCACCTGTTGCTCTCAACAAGAGTCTTCGTTTCGCCATCCGTGAAGGTGGTCGTACGGTGGGTGCCGGACAGATCACTGAGATCATCGAATAAGAGATCTCAGTAAAGAGTTGAGAATAAGATAGAGTAATCGGGGGTCAAAGGTGCGAACGTTTGTTCGCACCTTTCCCTGAATACGGGTGTAGTTCAAGGGTAGAATAGCGGTCTCCAAAACCGTTGATGGGAGTTCGAATCTCTCCACCCGTGCAGACGAGTGCAAACAGAAGATGGAAAAACTGAGAACATACTTTGCCAATTCGTACAACGAGTTGACTGAGAAAACAACCTGGCCCAGCTGGAAAGCGCTGTGGAACAGTTCGATCGTTGTGGCCGTGGCTTCTGTCCTCATTGCGCTTGTCATTTTCGGAATGGACAAGGTGATCAGTACGGCCCTGTCGCTCATCTACGACATCTTTTGATCATAGATATGAGCACAGATACAATGAAGTGGTATGTGGTCCGGGCGATCTCCGGGCAGGAGAACAAGATCAAAGGATACATCGAATCCGAGATCGAACACGCTGGTATGATGGACCGGGTGGGCCAAATACTGGTTCCCACTGAAAAGGTCTTCCAGGTGAAGAATGGGAAAAAGGTGAGCAAAGAGCGCACGCATTACCCAGGCTACATCATGCTCGAGGCCAGCCTGACCGGCGAGGTGGTGCATACAGTGAAGAGTGTCACAGGTGTGATCGGCTTCCTTGGTGAGACAAAAGGCGGTAAGCCGGTACCGATCCGGCAGGCCGAAGTCAACCGGATGTTGGGTAAGGTCGACGAATTGATGGAGAGTGCTGAGCAGATCAGCATACCATTCTATGTGGGCGAAGGAGTAAAGGTGATCGATGGACCATTCAATGGCTTCTCTGGAACCATTGAAAAGGTGAATGAGGAAAAGCGGAAACTCGAAGTCATGGTGAAGATCTTCGGAAGAAGGACACCACTGGAGTTGAGTTTCATGCAGGTTGAAAAGGAATAAAGATTTTGCTTGAAGAAGTGACCGCTTCCAACACTTCGAACGGCAAGGCAAACAAATAAAGAGAAAATGGCAAAAGAAGTAAGCGCTATTATCAAACTTCAGGTTAGAGGTGGCGCGGCCAATCCCTCACCACCTGTAGGTCCAGCCTTGGGTGCAAAAGGGGTCAATATCATGGAGTTCTGTAAGCAGTTCAATGCTCGGACCCAGGATAAGGCCGGAAAAGTCCTTCCCGTGGTCATCACGGTCTACATGGACAAGAGCTTTGAGTTCGTCATCAAGACGCCTCCAGCAGCCGTTCAATTGATGGAAGCAGCCAAGATCAAAAAGGGTTCACCCGAGTCCAACAGACAAAAGGTGGCCAAGGTGAATTGGGATCAGGTCCGCGCGATCGCGGAAGACAAGATGCCTGATTTGAATTGCTTCACAGTTGAGTCGGCCATGTCCATGGTAGCGGGAACTGCTCGCAGCATGGGGATCACTGTAACTGGAGAGAAACCCTTTTAAGTAGGATATCATGGCAAGAGTTTCAAAAAAGCAAAAGGAAGTGGTCACTCTGCTGGAACGCAATAAGCAATACAGCATTGAGGAGGCTTCTGAACTGGTAAAGAAAATATCCACTACGAAGTTCGATGCTTCTGTGGATATGGCCATTCGGTTGGGAGTGGATCCACGAAAGGCCAACCAAATGGTGCGGGGTGTGGTGACCTTACCACACGGAACCGGAAAAGCGGTTCGTGTTCTGGCACTGGTTCCCTCTGACAAAGAGGCAGAGGCGAAAGAAGCCGGAGCAGACTACGTGGGTCTGGACGAATACCTTGAGAAGATCAAGGGCGGATGGACCGATGTCGATGTGATCATCACCATGCCGGCCGTCATGGGAAAATTGGGTCCCTTGGGCCGGGTACTTGGGCCACGTGGCCTGATGCCCAATCCAAAGACCGGAACCGTGACCATGGATGTGGCCAAGGCCGTCTCTGAGGTGAAAGCCGGTAAGATCGATTTCAAGGTCGATAAGTACGGTATCGTTCACGCTTCCATTGGAAAGGTTTCCTTTTCTGCTGAGAAGATCAAAGAGAATGCGGAGGAACTCATGCGCACCCTGATGCGTTTGAAGCCCACTTCTGCCAAAGGAACCTATGTGAAGAGCATTTACATGTCTTCCACCATGAGCAGAGGCATACCGGTCGAATCCAAGTCAGTCGCTTAATCGAACGAAGATGACCAGAGAAGAAAAATCACAAGAGATCGAAAACCTGAAATCGCTTCTGAGCGATGTGGGCACATTGTATGTCGCCGACATCTCAGGTTTGAACGCAGAGACAACGAGTGCGCTGAGAAGACTTTGTGCCAGCCGTGAGGTCAAACTGAGTGTGGTAAAGAACACCCTGCTCAAGAAGGCCATGGAGAGCACAGAACGCGACTTCAGCGATCTTCTGCCGACACTCAAAGGAAACACGAGCATCATGGTTTCGGACACGGGCAACGTGCCAGCCAAGCTCATCAAAGATTTTCGCAAGAAATCCGACAAGCCCATACTCAAGGGTGCCTGGGTGGACGAGGCTGTATTCATCGGTGATGATCAGCTCGATGCCCTGAGCGAACTCAAGTCCAAGAATGAGCTCATCGGTGAAGTCATTACCCTGTTGCAATCTCCAGTTTCGAACGTCATGTCGGCGCTGCAGTCTGGAAACAATACGCTGGCAGGACTATTGAAAACACTCGAGGAACGTCCCTCATAAGATCGTACGCACAAAGCTTCCACAAATCAAACAACCAAGTAAATCCTGAAAAATGGCTGATATCAAAGAACTGGGGGATGCCCTGGTGAACCTTACAGTAAAAGAAGTCAGTGAACTCGCTGATTACCTCAAAGAAACCCATGGCATCGAGCCTGCAGCTGCAGCTGCAGTAGCAGTTGCTGGTCCTGCTGGCGGCGACGCTGGTGGCGGTGCAGAGGAGCAGACTGAGTTTGATGTGATCCTGAAGTCTGCCGGTGGCTCTAAGCTGGCCGTGGTCAAGTTGGTCAAGGAATTGACCGGCCTCGGACTGAAGGAAGCGAAGGCCCTCGTGGACGAGGCGCCCAAGCCCCTCAAGGAGGGTATTGCCAAAGACGAAGCCGATGCACTCAAGTCTTCCCTCGAGGAAGCCGGTGCAGAGGTGGAGATCAAGTAAGCAATCTCCCCCCGGACAATGGTTCTGGTCTGTGGAAAATAGCCTTCCACAGGCTTGAACCTTTTTGCGCATAAATAGGTAAATACTAAAAAGAGTTCCTTTGGCCACCATCCTCTCCTCGCGAATTTCATTCGCATCGATCAAGTCTCAGATCGATTACCCCGACTTCATGGACATCCAGCTGCAATCCTTTCAGGATTTCTTTCAGTTGGAAACCAAACCAGAGAACCGCCAGTACGAAGGGCTGTTCCGAACTTTTTCAGAAAATTTTCCCATCACGGATTCGCGCAATCAATTCGTGTTGGAATTCCTCGACTACTTCGTGGACCCTCCACGCTATTCTGAGGAAGAATGCATCGAACGTGGACTGACCTTCAGCGTGCCTTTGAAGGCGCGACTGAAGTTGTACTGCACGGATCCTGAACACGAGGATTTTGAGACGATCGTACAGGACGTGTATTTGGGAACGATCCCCTATATGACCCCAAGAGGAACCTTTATTGTGAACGGAGCAGAGCGCGTGGTGGTCTCGCAGCTGCATCGTTCGCCCGGAGTGTTCTTTGGACAGAGCTACCACGCGAATGGTACCAAGTTATACAGCGCACGGATCATTCCTTTCAAGGGTTCCTGGATCGAATTTGCCACGGACATCAACAATGTGATGTACGCCTACATCGACCGGAAGAAGAAGCTCCCGCTCACCACCTTGCTTCGTTCCATCGGATACGAAAGAGACAAGGACATACTGGAGATCTTTGACCTGGCCGAGGAGATCAAAGTTTCCAAAACCGCTTTGAAGAAAGTGATGGGCCGCAAACTTGCAGCGCGTGTTCTGAAGAGCTGGCTGGAAGACTTTGTGGACGAGGATACAGGAGAAGTGGTATCCATCGAGCGGAATGAAGTGATCCTCGATCGGGACACGCTGCTCGAAAAGGACCACATCCAGGAGATACTGGATGCGGACGTTCCTACCATTCTTCTGCACCGCGAGGACGCAGAGCATGCGGACAACTCCATTATCTACAACACGCTTCAAAAAGATCCGACGAACTCGGAAAAAGAAGCGGTGGAACACATTTATCGCCAGCTGAGAAATGCCGAGCCGCCCGATGAGGAGACGGCACGGGGCATCATTGACAAGCTCTTCTTCTCCGAGACCCGATACAATCTCGGCGAAGTCGGTCGCTACCGTCTGAACAAGAAACTCGAGCTCGAGATCGAAGCCGATGTACAGGTACTGACCAAGGAAGACATCATTCGAATCATCAAATACCTGATCGAACTGATCAACTCCAAGGCAGAAGTGGACGATATCGACCACTTGAGCAACAGAAGGGTGCGCACCGTTGGCGAGCAATTGGCCAATCAGTTCGGAGTGGGTCTTTCGCGTATGGCGCGGACCATCAGGGAGCGCATGAATGTGCGTGACAATGAAGTCTTTACTCCGATCGACCTGATCAATGCGAAGACGCTCTCTTCTGTGATCAATTCGTTCTTCGGTACGAATCAGCTCAGCCAGTTCATGGATCAGACCAATCCGCTGGCCGAGATCACCCACAAGAGAAGGATGTCTGCACTCGGACCTGGCGGTCTGTCCAGAGAAAGGGCGGGCTTTGAGGTGCGTGACGTGCACTACACGCACTACGGAAGATTGTGTCCGATCGAGACACCGGAAGGTCCGAACATCGGATTGATCTCCTCTATGTGCGTTTTCTCAAAGGTGAACAAGATGGGCTTCATTGAGACGCCTTATCGAATTGTGAAGGACGGTATCGTTCAGGTGAACGAGGCACCGAGTTACTTGAGCGCCGAGGAGGAGGAAGCCAAAGTGATCGCTCAGGCCAACGCGCCTATTGACGATCAGGGGAATTTCCAGAACGAGCGTGTAAAGGCCCGTGATGAGGGCGATTTTCCGCTGGTGGAGCCATCAAGCGTCCAGTACATGGATGTTGCCCCCAACCAGATCGCTTCCATTTCTGCCTCGCTGATTCCTTTCCTCGAGCACGACGACGCAAACCGTGCCTTGATGGGATCGAATATGATGCGTCAGGCCGTTCCGCTCATGATCCCGGATGCACCTATTGTGGGTACCGGACTCGAGCGCAATGTGGCCCGAGACAGCCGCGTGCTCTTCAATGCAGAAGGAGAGGGTGTGGTCGAATACGTGGACGCTCAGAAGATCGTCATCAAGTACGACCGTACCGATGAGGAAGAACTGGTGAGTTTTGAGGACGAATACAAGACCTACGATATGGTCAAGTTCCGCAAGACCAATCAGGGATCGAGCATTACACTGCGTCCGATCGTCACCAAAGGTCAGCGGGTATCAGCCGGTGATGTGTTGTGTGAAGGCTATGCAACCGAGAAAGGAGAACTGGCCATTGGTCGGAACCTTCAGGTGGCTTTCATGCCCTGGAAGGGATACAACTTCGAGGATGCCATCGTGATCAACGAGCGCGTGGTACGGGAAGACATCTTCACGTCCATCCATGTGGATGAGTACACCCTTGAGGTGCGCGACACCAAGCTGGGTATGGAGGAACTGACTCCGGACATCCCGAACGTCAGTGAAGAAGCGACCAAGGATCTGGACGAGAACGGCATCATCCGCGTAGGTGCGGAGATCAAGCCGGGCGACATCCTGATCGGAAAGATCACGCCCAAGGGCGAAAGCGATCCAACACCAGAAGAAAAACTCCTGCGTGCCATCTTCGGAGACAAGGCAGGGGACGTCAAGGACGCATCGCTCAAGGCAAGCCCCTCTTTGTATGGAGTGGTCATTGACAAGAAGCTCTTCGCCCGTAGTATCAAGGACAAGCGCCAGCGCTCCATGGACAAGGAGGAACTGGAAGCGCTCGAGGTGCAGCATCAGGAGGCCATGGCGGCCCTCCGCAAGTTGTTCATGGAGAAGTTGAACGTTCTGATCGCAGGCAAGACCTCACAGGGCATCACCAATGACCTCAATGAGATGGTCATTCCAAAGGGTACCAAGTTCACCCAGAAGATCCTCCACGGCATCGAGGACTTCACCCGTATCACGGGGGGAACCTGGACCACAGACAAGGCGAAGAATGCACTAATCGAAAATCTGCTGCACAACTACAAGATCAAGGTGAGCGATCTCACTGGGGTCTACCGCAGACAGAAGTTCACCATCACTGTGGGCGATGAACTGCCTCCGGGCATCATCAAGCTGGCCAAGGTATATGTCGCACAAAAGCGGAAGCTGAAGGTGGGAGATAAGATGGCCGGACGCCACGGAAACAAGGGCATTGTGGCCAAGATCGTTCGCGATGAGGACATGCCGTTCCTCGAAGATGGAACTCCGGTGGATATCGTACTGAATCCATTGGGTGTGCCTTCGCGAATGAATATCGGTCAGATCTACGAAACCGTTCTGGGCTGGGCCGGCAAGAAGCTCGGACGCAAATTTGCGACCCCGATCTTCGACGGAGCATCCATTGACGACATCAATCGCTACACCGATGAGGCGGGTGTTCCCCGCTACGGACATACCTATCTCTACGATGGGGGAACCGGTGAGCGTTTCGATCAGCCAGCGACCGTGGGCATCATCTACATGCTCAAACTGGGTCATATGGTCGACGATAAGATGCACGCCCGATCGATCGGACCGTACAGCCTCATCACCCAGCAACCTTTGGGAGGTAAGGCGCAATTCGGTGGACAGCGATTTGGAGAAATGGAGGTTTGGGCCATCGAGGCATTCGGTGCATCGAACATCCTGAGAGAATTACTCACTGTGAAATCCGATGACGTGGTCGGTAGGGCCAAGACCTACGAGGCCATCGTCAAAGGAGAACCCATGCCGGAGCCCGGAATACCGGAATCCTTCAATGTACTCCTGCACGAGCTGCAGGGTCTGGGACTCAAAGTGACACTGGATTAATCAATCGAACTACGAACTTTATAGACGGAGCATATATGGCACTTGGCAACAAGGATAAGAACGACACAGCGCAATCAGGATTCAAATCCATCGTCATCAGCCTGACTTCCCCCGAGGACATTCTGGAAAAGTCCAGCGGAGAAGTACTCAAGCCAGAGACGATCAACTACAGGACGCACAAGCCCGAGCGGGACGGTCTCTTTTGTGAGAAGATCTTCGGACCTGTCAAGGATTACGAGTGTTTCTGTGGCAAGTACAAACGCATCCGTTACCGCGGCATCGTATGTGACCGCTGTGGTGTTGAAGTGACCGAGAAGAAAGTCCGTCGGGAGCGCATTGGACACATCAATCTGGTGGTTCCAGTGGCGCACATCTGGTATTTCCGTTCCTTGCCAAACAAGATCGGCTACCTCCTGGGGCTTCCCACGAAGAAGCTTGACATGATCATCTACTACGAGCGTTATGTAGTGATCCAGGCGGGCAATGCCACCAAGGAAGACGGAAGCGAACTGGAATTCATGGAATTCCTTACCGAAGAGGAATACCTGGAGATCCTCGATCGCCTTCCACAGGAAAACAATTATCTCGAAGATTCAGATCCCACTAAGTTCATTGCAAAGATGGGTGCCGAGGCATTGGTTGGCTTGTTGAGCCGTCTGGACCTCGAATCCTTGTCCAACGAACTTCGTCACAAGGCAGCAACAGAAACCTCTCAGCAGAGAAAGCAGGAAGCACTCAAGCGACTGCAGGTTGTGGAGGCCATGAAAGGCGCGGGATCCACGAATAAGCCGGAGTGGATGATCATGAAGATCGTACCGGTCATTCCACCGGAACTTCGTCCGCTCGTTCCCTTGGACGGTGGCCGATTTGCAACCTCCGACCTCAATGATCTTTACCGCCGTGTCATCATCCGGAACAACCGCCTGAAGCGACTTCTGGAGATCAAGGCGCCGGAAGTGATCCTTCGCAACGAAAAGCGGATGCTGCAGGAGTCTGTGGATTCACTCTTTGACAACACCAGGAAATCAAGCGCGGTCAAGACGGAGAGCAATCGTCCGCTCAAGTCCCTTTCAGACAGTTTGAAAGGAAAGCAGGGACGCTTCCGTCAGAATCTGCTCGGTAAGCGTGTCGATTATTCTGCCCGTTCGGTGATCGTAGTAGGCCCTGAGATGCCGCTGCACGAATGTGGCCTTCCAAAGAATATGGCGGCCGAGTTGTATAAGCCATTCATCATCCGCAAGCTCATTGAGCGCGGAATCGTCAAGACGGTCAAATCGGCCAAGAAGATCATCGACAAGAGGGATCCCGTGGTATGGGACATTCTGGAAAATGTCATGAAGGGTCATCCCGTGCTGCTCAACCGAGCTCCTACCCTGCACCGACTGGGCATTCAGGCCTTCCAGCCAAAGATGATCGAAGGAAAGGCCATTCGCCTGCATCCACTGGCTTGTACAGCCTTCAACGCAGACTTCGACGGAGACCAGATGGCGGTCCATTTGCCGCTCGGTCCCGCAGCAGTACTTGAGGCTCAGGTGCTCATGCTGGCTTCGCACAACATCCTGAATCCGGCCAACGGCTCACCGATCGCAGTACCTTCTCAGGACATGGTCCTCGGCTTGTACTACATGACCAAGGCCCGTAAGGGAACCAAGAAGCATCCAGTAAAGGGAGAAGGTATGACCTTCTACTCTCCGGAAGAGGTGGAGATCGCCTTCAACGAGCAGCGTGTTGAGAAGCATGCCATCATCAAGGTGAAGGTGCCCGTTCGGGAAAAGAACGGAGAAGTTCATCCACAGGTCGTAGAGACCACAGTGGGCCGTGTGCTCTTCAACCAGGCAGTGCCTGAAGGAGTGGGCTTCATCGACGAAGTCTTGACCAAAAAGGCGTTGAGGAACATCATCGCCCGGATCATCAAACTCACAGATGTGGCTCAGGCTTCCAAGTTCCTGGACGATATCAAGCGCCTTGGATTCATGACGGCTTTCCGCGGAGGATTGAGTTTCTCTTTGGAAAACATCATCATCCCAGAGGAGAAGATGGACATCATCAACGGAGCCAACGAGCAGATCGAAGGCATTCTGGGAAGCTACAATATGGGTCTGATCACCAACAACGAGCGATACAATCAGGTGATCGATGTCTGGACCAACGCCAATGCGCGATTGACCGAAAGGGCCATGCATTATCTGAGCACCGACGATCAGGGATTCAACCCGATCTACATGATGCTCGATTCCGGTGCCCGTGGATCCAAAGAACAGATCCGTCAGCTCTCGGGCATGCGGGGCCTGATGGCCAAGCCGCAGAAGTCCGGTTCTGGAGGAGGAGAGATCATCGAAAACCCGATCATCTCGAACTTCAAGGAAGGACTTTCCATTCTGGAGTACTTCATCTCCACGCACGGAGCGCGTAAGGGATTGGCAGATACCGCACTCAAGACCGCAGATGCGGGCTATTTGACACGTCGTCTTGTGGATGTGGCACAGGATGTCATCATCAATGAAGAAGATTGCGGAACCCTGCGCGGAATCGAAGTGCAGGCGCTGAAGAAGAACGAGGAGATCGTCGAGCCATTGAGCGATCGAATCGTGGGAAGGGTTTCTTTGCAGGACATCGTTCATCCGAAGACAGGTGATGTACTCGTGGCCTCTGGCGACCTGATCAGCGATGAAATGGCCTCCCTGGTGGAAGAATCTACCATCGAATCAGTGGAGGTGCGCTCGCCATTGACTTGTGAGACCAAGCGCGGTATTTGTGCCAAGTGCTACGGACAAAGCCTCTCCACAGGAGGAATGGTCCAGCGAGGAGAAGCCGTCGGGGTGATCGCTGCACAGTCCATCGGAGAGCCCGGAACGCAGCTGACCCTTCGTACGTTCCACGTGGGAGGAACGGCAGGAAACGTTTCGGAAGAGAACAAACTGATCGCCAAAATGGACGGCAAGATCGAGTTGGAAGATGTGCGCACCGTGGAAAGCAAGGTGGACAAGAACAACCCATCCAACGTGGTCATTGGCCGTACCGGTGAGATGCGTCTGATCGACCCCAAGACGGGTATGAGTCAGGCCACAGCCATCATTCCTTACGGTTCTGCACTGTTTGTGAAAGACGGTCAGAAACTCAAGAAAGGCGATGTCATTTGTGAATGGGATCCGTTCAACGC
>JAYOTP010000006.1:62495-81687 GCA_038150465.1 Flavobacteriia bacterium
ATCCCGAGGAAGAGTGCGAAAGCGGGCGATATCACAGGTGGACTCCCTCGTGTGACCGAGCTTTTCGAAGCGCGGAATCCGTCCAACCCAGCCGTTGTCAGCGCGATCGACGGGATCGTCTCTTACGGAAAGAAGATCAAGCGTGGCAACCGCGAAGTCATCGTTACTCCAAAAGTGGGTGGAGAGGAAGCCCAGAAGAAATATCTGGTCAATCTGAAGACACAGGTACTGGTTCAGGAGAACGACTATGTGAAGGCGGGTATGCCTCTGTCTGAAGGAGCCATTACGCCGAATGACATTCTGGCCATCAAGGGCCCGACTGCTGTTCAGGAATACCTCGTGAATGAAGTTCAGGAGGTCTATCGACTGCAAGGTGTGAAGATCAACGACAAGCACTTCGAAGTCATTGTCCGTCAGATGATGCGGAAGGTGTCCATTCAGGATCCTGGAGAAACCAAGTTCCTCGAAGGAAATCTCGTGCACAAGAACGACTTCATTGAGGAGAACGACTGGATCTACGACAAGCTCTTTGTCGAGGATTGCGGGGATTCAGAGAAGCTTCAGAACGGTCAGATCATTTCTGCACGTGAACTGCGCGACGAGAACTCCATGTTGAAGCGTTCGGATAAGGCACTGGTTCAGGCACGACCTGCCAACCCGGCCACGGCCACGCCGATCCTTCAGGGAATCACAAGAGCCTCCTTGCAGACCAAGTCCTTCATCTCAGCGGCTTCCTTCCAGGAAACCACGAAGGTGCTGAACGAGGCGGCTGTAGGTGCCAAACGCGATACTTTGGAAGGACTCAAGGAGAATGTGATCGTTGGTCACAAGATCCCAGCGGGAACAGGCCTCAAGGCATACGACAAGTACATCGTTGGATCCAAGGCGCTTCTGGAGAAAATGGAGGCAGAAGCCGAGGGGAGCAGCGAGGAACTGATCGAGCAGGAGGCATGAGCCAGGAGACGCCACAGGATGGGCAGATGAACATCGAGATCAAGGAGGAGGTGGCCGATGGCATCTACTCCAACCTTGCGATCGTCAATCATTCGCCTTCAGAGTTCGTAGTGGACTTCGTTCAAATGATGCCCGGCATGCCCAAGGGACGCGTCCGTTCGCGGATCATTCTGTCGCCGCAGCACATGAAGCGCCTGGTGCGTGCCCTTCAGGAGAACATCCAGCGCTACGAAGAGGCCTACGGAACCATAGACGAAGGGACGCCACCGACCATGGCGATGCCCTTTGGCGGACCCACTGGCCAAGCCTGATCAGGCCGGGCAGATCCGGAATTCGTTTTCCGTTCTTTTGAGCTCAGCCACACCCCAGTGGAGGAAATCTCCGAGGCGTTGCAATGCCTTTCTTCGGGGCCATTTGGACCGTTTGATCAGTGCATTCAAGCGCCATTCATCCTCTGACGAAAGCAAGGCCAGCAGCTCCTTGTCGGGCGCAGAAAAAGTGGAGGGGTCGAAAGCGTTTTCAGATCCCCTTCTTTTCCACAGTTCTAGATGCAACGGACTGGCGATCATGTTTTCATCGGCCACGCGCACATAAGCCTTTTGATCATTTTCAGGTCCATGTGCCCGGATGAATCCGCTTTTACAGGCATCTACCTCGGCGCAGACGACTTCAGTTCCTTCTTCGAGCTCCATGATGGTGATGTTCAGATCCACGGCAGGGGAGCAGTACAACTCGGCAGCTCCTTCAAGCATATGGATCTCGTCTTCGGGATGAACGCCGACGACCTTCCCGTTGTCCTTCACGCCGATGAGTAACCGTCCGCCCTCCGTATTGGCAAATGCGGACAAACTCAAGGCGATCTTCTTTGAATTGTTGATCGCAAACTTGAAGTCCTGGGTCTTGTGTTCCCCTTCCCCGATCCATCGATAAAGGCGATCTTCTGTTTGAGGTCCGTATTCTCGGTTGAGCTGCATGAGCACAGAGGTTAATGCCGCCTTGCGTTAGCTTTGCGGTAAACATAAAGACAAATGCGAACCCACATTGATCGAACGGATGAAGCGATCCGACTTGAGGAGGAAAAGGGCGCCCACAACTACCATCCACTTCCGGTGGTTCTGAGCAGGGCAGAAGGCGTGCATATGTGGGATCCTGAGGGGCGTCGTTATTATGACTTTTTGAGCGCCTATTCAGCAGTCAATCAGGGGCATGGGCATCCGCGGCTGGTACACGCTCTGCAGGAGCAGGCGAGCCGGCTGAGCCTGACATCACGGGCTTTCCACAACGACGTTTTCGGCGCCTACGCCGAGTATGTGACAGACTACTTTGGTTTTGACAAGGTGCTGCCCATGAATTCCGGAGCCGAGGCCGTGGAGACGGCTATCAAGATCTGCCGGAGATGGGCATATGACGTAAAGGGCATTGCCAAGGATGCAGCGAAGATCATTGTATGCACGGATAATTTTCATGGTCGTACGACCACCATCGTCTCTTTCTCCACAGATCCGGACTCCTATCAGGGATTCGGCCCTTATCCGGGTGGTTTTGTGCAGATCCCGTACAACGACCTGGATGCATTGGCCAAGGCGCTGGAAGATCCGGATGTGGCGGGTTTCCTGGTCGAGCCCATTCAGGGAGAGGCTGGAGTGGTCACTCCGGATGAGGATTTCATTTCCCGAGCGGCAGGATTGTGCAGAGCCAAGGATGTTCTGCTCATCGCAGATGAGATCCAAACGGGGATCGGGCGAACGGGATCACTTCTTGCCGTTTGCGGTTCCTGCAGCTGCGAGGGCCATTGTGAGCGACAGTCGAGCTACACCAAACCCGATCTGCTCATCCTTGGTAAAGCTCTATCTGGTGGAATGTATCCCGTTTCAGCTGTTTTGGCCGACGATGCGGTCATGAAAGTGATCAAGCCTGGTCAGCATGGCTCCACCTTTGGCGGGAATCCACTGGCCAGTCGGGTGGCTATTGAAGCCCTGGAGGTGATCCGTGAGGAGAAACTCACGCAAAATGCGCGGGAGCTGGGAAAGAGATTTCGTGAGGGGATAGAAAAACTCATGCACGAGACCAATTTGATCCGAAGTGTTCGGGGCAAAGGGCTGCTCAATGCTGTTCTGATCAACGACTCCGCAGAGAGTTCCACAGCCTGGGACATCTGCATGGCCTTAAAGGAAAATGGCCTGCTGGCCAAGCCGACCCACGGCAACATCATCCGCTTTGCACCTCCACTGGTACTGACTGCAGCACAGATGGATGAATGTCTGGACATCATCCGGACGACCTTCCTGAATTTCAGGAAGTCTTGAAAGGCGATAAGTAGGGTGGGTGCTCAGTCGAGCGCGGCCAGATAGCGCTCGGCTTCCAAAGCCGCCATGCATCCCGTTCCCGCAGCAGTAACTGCCTGTCGATACACCTTGTCCTGTGCATCCCCGGAGGCAAAAACCCCAGGCAGACGCGTTGCTGTTGAGTCGGATGCGGTGATCAGGTAGCCCGTGTCATCCATCTCCAGCTGACCGGTGAACAGGTCGGTATTGGGTTTGTGCCCAATCGCCAAAAAGAATCCCTGTGCCGCGATGCGGCTGGTCTCGTTGGTTTGGTTGTTCTTGACCACGACAGTCTCCACGGCACCCTCACCTTCGAGATCGACCGCTTCTGTGTTCCAGAGGACCTCAATGTTCTCCGTGGCAAATACCCTGTTCTGCATGGCCTTGGACGCACGCAGTTCCTCCCTTCGCACGAGCATGGTCACTTTGCCACACAATTTGGCGAGGTAGGTGGCTTCCTCTGCTGCAGTGTCTCCTCCGCCAACAATGACCACATCCTTCCCTTTGAAAAAGAATCCATCGCAAACGGCACATGCGGAAACCCCGTGACCGGCATATTTCTGTTCTGCCTCAAGTCCGAGGTATTTGGCGGTGGCGCCGGTGCTGATGATCACCGTGCGTGCTTCGATCTCTGTGTTTTCGTCCACAGTGAGCTTGTGCCATCCGCCCTCCGTGGAGGACAATTCGGCTTTGGTGACCAGACCGAAGCGAACCTCAGTACCAAATCGCTCGGCTTGCTGCTTGAGTTCCTCCATCATGGCCGGTCCTGTGACTCCATCGGGATAGCCAGGGAAATTTTCGACATCTGTTGTGGTGGTCAATTGCCCACCGGGCTCCATTCCTGTATACATGACGGGGTGAAGATCTGCGCGCGCTGCATAAATAGCTGCTGTGTATCCGGCAGGGCCGCTTCCAATGATCAGACATTCGTGTCGTTCCATTCTCGAAATTTTCTTGTTCAAATGTACGCCGTGGGCATTGGGAGAGCCTCCAAACGGCACGAAGTATTCTTCACTTTTTATGCAAGGCCCTTCTGTGTGTTCGACCCAATCCTCTGCGACTTCCACCGAATCCTATTTCTGCTCGTTGAAGGGACGGGCGCCATCGGATATTGCATTCACTATCTGACCGAAATGTCGAACAAGAAGCAACATAAAGGGCCACAGAAATCAGGCATCGATCCACAGCTGATGCTGCCTGCAGCTCTGTCTTTTCGGCTTTTGCTCTCTGCTCAGCTGAGCTGTGTCCTTCTATTGGGCGGTATGAGCAAAGATCTCTTTGACGAAGGTCCGATCAAGGACATCCATGTGCAGGGTCTGCGTGTGCTGCTTATTCTGTTGCTCACCGTCTATGTGGATCCATCAGGAGAATCCCTGGCCTGGTGTCCGCTCGGGCAGGAATCTGAGCGCACATGATCGAGAAAATGGCCATCCTGTATTGACAGGATAACTGTAGCGAGTGATAAAGAAAGAGCAGGTCGCTTCTATCCGTTCATGGAGACCAGGAACTCTTCGTTGCTGCGCGTATTGCGCATGCGGTCTTCGAGGAATTCCATGGCTTCGACAGGATTCATATCAGAGAGGTGGCGACGCAGGATCCACATCCGCTGGAGCGCATCCTTGCTCAGCAGCAGATCTTCTCTGCGGGTGCCGCTGGACAGCAAGTCGATGGCCGGCCATATGCGTCGGTTGGCGATCTTGCGGTCGAGTTGCATCTCCATATTACCGGTTCCCTTGAATTCCTCAAAGATGACCTCGTCCATTTTTGAGCCGGTATCGATGAGCGCTGTGGCAACGATCGTCAGTGATCCACCGTTCTCGATCTTTCGGGCTGCACCAAAAAAGCGTTTGGGTTTGTGCAGAGCGTTGGCGTCGACTCCTCCGGACAGCACCTTGCCTGAAGCTGGTGAGACCGTATTGTAGGCCCGCGCCAAGCGCGTGATGGAGTCGAGAAGGATGACCACATCGTGACCACACTCGACCATCCTCTTGGCCTTGTCCAATACAATGTTGGCCACTTTTACGTGGCGGTCCGCAGGCTCGTCGAATGTAGAAGCGATCACCTCGGCATTCACACTCCGCACCATATCCGTTACCTCCTCAGGACGTTCGTCTACTAATAAAATGATCAGATAGGACTCTGGGTGGTTGGCCGCAATGGCATTGGCCACTTCCTTCAAAAGGGTCGTCTTACCCGTTTTTGGTTGTGCTACGATCATACCGCGCTGTCCCTTGCCAATGGGCGAGAACAGGTCGATGATGCGGGTGCTCATCGTGCTCTCTTTCTCGGTGATGTTGAATTTCTCTTCGGGGAAGAGGGGTGTGAGGTGCTCGAAAGCCACTCGGTCACGCACATAATCAGGCTCTCTTCCGTTGATCTCAACGACCTTGAGCAAAGGGAAATACTTTTCACCTTCGCGGGGCGGACGGACATATCCCTTGACGGTATCGCCGCTTTTCAGTCCCCAGTTCTTGATCTGGCTTTGTGCGAGGTAGATATCGTCTGGTGAATTGAGGTAGTTGTAGTCTGATGAACGCAAAAACCCGTAGCCATCCGGCATGATCTCCAACACGCCCTCACTCTCTACAGCACCCACCAGATCTCTTGCCTGGGAATGGGCAGAAGGCGTCCGTTGTCCGTGCTTGAAATCCCGGCGTTCTTTTGGATTGGATGTCCGCGGGGCTTCCCTTGTCCCTTCTGCCTCGGTTGCAGGCGGGTTTTCCGTATCGGATGAAGCCTGTGGGCTATTTGTGGATTCTTCCTCTCTTGGATAACGAGGCCTCCTCTTACGTCCTCTTCCTCCACGAGCCTCCCGGCCTTCAGCGCTGGACTCCTTTTGCGCGTCGTCCTCGGACGCGGCTGCAGCAGGTTCTTGGCCTGCAGTGGTTTCTGCCATGGGAGCGGGAGAACCCGATGCACTCATGATCCCATCGATGAGTTGCTGCTTGCGCAGGTAGCGGAATTTGGGAACCTGGAGTTGTTCAGCGATGGACTGCAGCTCCGGAAGTTTTTTACTCTGCAGATTGTCGAGGTCGGACATCTAGAAAAGCCTGAAGTTGGAAGAAGGATCGTAAAGACAATTGGCATCAACGGCATGAATATCTCCGACTTGATGCTGACACAATAATACAACTTTCATCAAAACGCAGCCCCGACCTAACTTGGCTAAAATTTCTTTCATGTTTCAACGCGTTCAAAGTCTGTACATGGGACTGGCATCGATCCTCTTGTCGCTTTGCTTTTTGCTTCCTGAGCTCCAAAATGTACCCGAAGGCCTCGGTCTGTATGAACTCCCCTTCTCATTGGGTCTGACACTGCTCATGCTCTTACTCATCCTTTTCAATCTTTTCAATTTCAAAAAGCGGAAGTCCCAATTCGTCTTGGGGCGCCTGATCATCCTTCTCGGATTTGCGGTCTTTTTTTACGACGCCTACCTCTTTTCTCAGACAGAACCACTGAAGCCCGGGTATGCTCTGGTGGCACCGCTACCGGTGATCATACTCATCTCCCTTGCGAATAAAGCCATACAGAAAGACGAAGAACTCGTTCGCTCCGTCGATCGGTTTCGCTAGGGGCGTCGGATCAGTTCGATGACTTCCAGGTCGTGGATGCCTCCCTTGTCAAGCGTGAAGCGGAGCATCGTCCTTTTTTTGTGAAACCCGTGCAGCCCTGCTGCTCCGGGATTCATGTGCAGCAGATTCCTTTTTCTGTCCCTGATCACCTTGAGAATATGGGAGTGCCCGCAGATCATCAGATCGCAAGGGTGCTCGTTCAGATAGGCCGCCACACCTTTTGCGTAGCGTGGAGGATATCCACCGATGTGGCGCAGGTGTACACGGACCCCCTCCACTTTAAAGTCGAGCAGGGCCGGATAGGTGCTTCGGATGTCGGTTCCGTCAATGTTTCCATACACTGCGCGCAGGGTTTGGTCCGCGCGCAGCTGATCTGCCCAATGGTCCGATCCAATATCGCCTGCGTGCCAGATCTCATCTGCAGATTCGCAGTAGGTCTTCAGTGAATCATCCCAATGGGAATGTGTATCGGACATCAGAAGGATCTTGCGCATGCCGCTTTATTTTTGACCTTGATCCACGGAGGGTGAAAAATAGGTACTTCATTCGGCTTCATTACCAGGGCGCATCTTTTCACGGATGGCAAAAACAGCCCAATGCGTCCACGGTGCAGGAAGAAATCGAGCGGGCCATGGGGCATCTGATGGGAAAGCCCACGGAAGTGATCGGCGCAGGACGAACGGATACGGGTGTGCACGCACGTGAAATGTGGGCGCATTTTGATTCTGAAAATCCACTCGATACAGCTCAACTGATGTATCGGCTGAACGCCTACCTGCACCCGAGCATAGGAATCGATGAGATACGGGCAGTGGCGCAGGATGCACATGCGCGTTTCAGTGCCACGTCCCGCTCGTATGAATACCACATTCATTCAGCCAAGGATGCCTTCAGTGAACCTTTGAGCTGGTACATCCGAAGGTCGCTGGATACCGATCTGCTCGATCAGGCGGCTGCGGTGATGCTTGAATTCACAGAATTCAGTTCCTTCGCGCGATCCAATGATTCCGCTAACCATCATTACTGTACACTCATGAGATCTGAATGGGTGCATTCTTCCTCAAAAAGCGTGTATCACGTGCAAGCAAATCGCTTTCTGAGGAATATGGTCCGGGCCATGGTCGGCACCATGGTGGAAGTGGCTGAGGGGCGCTACGATCTCGATGAACTCCGGGAGGTGATCCGTTCTGGCCAGCGCAGCAGAGCGGGGGAGTCGGCCCCACCTCAGGGCCTTTTTCTGACCCGTGTGGCCTATCCTGAAGAAGTATTCCATGTCTGAAGTCAGCGGCAAGGCATTCGATATCAAGCTGCTGGGGAAGGTCATGCGCTATGTCCGCCCGTACAGACTGTTGTTCATCACGGGATTTTTGCTCACCATCCTTTTGGGCGCAGTGGCCACTTCACGTCCCATACTGATCAAGTACACCATCGATGAATTCGTGGTGACTCCGGATGCAGAGGGCCTCTTGCTGTATTCTCTGCTGATGCTCTTTTTGTTGTTCGTTGAGTCTGGACTGCAATTCGCCTTCATCTATGCGGCCAATTTCCTGGGACAAAGTGTGATCCGCGACATTCGGATCCAGCTCTATCGTCACCTGATCCGTTTTCGTTTGTCCTACTTCGATCGCACGCCCATTGGCACCCTGGTGACGCGGGCCGTATCGGATATCGAAACGATCGCCAATATTTTCTCCGAGGGCTTGCTGGTCATCTTTGGGGATCTGTTCAAGATCGGGGTCATGGTCGTGGCCATGTTCACCTTTTTCAGTTGGCCGCTTGTGCTGATGTCGCTCTCTGTGGTTCCATTGCTTTTCCTGGCTACTCGATGGTTCCAAAGGAGCATCAAAGGGACCTTTCAGGATGTCCGCAACGAAGTGGCACGCCTCAATGCCTTTGTTCAGGAGCATCTGGGCGGCATGATGATCGTGCAGGCGTTCCATCGCGAGGCGGCAGAACTTGAGAAATTCAAGGAGATCAATCGGGCGCACAGGGATGCCAACATCCGCTCCATCTGGTATTTTTCCATTTTCCTTCCCATCATCGAAGTCCTGTCCGCAGTCAGTATCGGACTGGTGGTCTGGTATGGTGGATGGCAATCGGCCATGGGAGGGGAGGTCACCTTTGGTGATCTGACCGCTCTGCTCATATTCATCAATATGCTCTTTCGTCCTTTGCGGCAACTGGCCGATCGTTTCAATACGCTGCAGATGGGCATGGTCGCATCGGAGCGCGTATTGAAGATCCTGGACCAGGATGAACGCATCGAGAATTCTGGCGATAACACATCTTTTGCACTCACAGGCGCCATTGAATTCCGCGATGTTTGGTTCGCCTATACCGATGAGCACTGGGTGCTGCAGGGAGTGAATATTCAAGTTGAACCCGGTGAGACGCTGGCCATAGTCGGAGCCACGGGTGCAGGTAAATCGACCATCATCAATCTGGTCAGTCGTTTCTATGAGATCCAAAAAGGGCAGATCCTTCTGGACGGACGGCCGCATACCGAATACGAACTCAATGCACTTCGCGAACAGATGGCCGTTGTGCTGCAGGAAGTCTTCCTCTTTTCGGATACCATCCACTACAATGTGACGCTTGGCGACGACATCCCCATGGAAAAACTGGAGGAAGCAGCGCGGCTGATCGGCGTACAGGAGCTGATCGAAAAGCTGCCGGGCGGTTGGCAGTTCAATGTGCGGGAGCGAGGTGGTACACTCTCAGCGGGTCAGCGGCAGTTGATCTCCTTCTTGCGGGCCTATGTGCACGATCCCAAGATCCTCATTCTGGACGAGGCGACTTCATCCATCGATTCACATTCGGAAGAACTCATCCAAAGAGCCACAGAAAAACTGACCGAAGACCGAACTTCCATCATCATTGCCCACCGATTGGCGACCATCCGTCGGGCAGACCGGATTCTGGTCATGGACAAAGGTCAGGTTGTGGAGCAAGGCACACACGATGACCTGCTTGAAAAAGAGGGCATCTACAAAAAGCTCTATGAGATGCAGTTCCAGACGGAAGACACCTCTTCCTAAGCTGCACTATAGACCCGTCTGACAGTTTGAATACCTAAGCGTCGATGTTCGCGTACTTGGCGTTCTGTTCGATGAATTCTCTGCGCGGCGGTACATCATCGCCCATCAGCATGCTGAAGATGCGATCGGCTTCGGCTGCACTGTCGATGGTCACTTGGCGGAGGGTGCGCTCTTCCGGATCCATGGTGGTCTCCCACAGCTGGTCCGCATTCATTTCGCCCAATCCCTTGTAGCGCTGAACGCTCACACCGGTTTCGTTCTCGCCACCCAGTTCGATGGAGAGTCGGTCCCGCATTTCATCGTTCCAGGCATAGCGTTGCTTGCTGCCTTTTTTCACCAGGTAAAGGGGCGGCTGGGCGATGTATATGTGGCCCTGTTCTATGAGCTCCTTCATATAGCGGAAGAAGAAGGTCAGGATGAGGGTGGAAATATGGCTGCCGTCCACGTCCGCATCACACATGATGACGATCTTGTGGTAGCGGAGCTTCTCCAGATTCAGGGCCTTGCTGTCCTCTTCCGTTCCGATGCTCACACCGAGCGCCGTGAAGATGTTCTTGATCTCTTCGTTCTCAAAAACCTTGTGCTGCATGGCCTTCTCCACATTGAGGATCTTTCCTCTCAAGGGAAGAATGGCCTGGAAATTCCGATCCCGGCCTTGCTTGGCCGTTCCGCCTGCAGAATCGCCCTCCACGAGAAAGATCTCGCACACGAACGGATCGGTTTCGGAGCAGTCGCTCAGTTTTCCGGGAAGTCCGGTACTTGAGAGAACGTCTTTGCGCTGTACCATTTCGCGGGCTTTGCGCGCAGCAATTCGTGCCCGAGCGGCAAGGATCACCTTTTGTACAATGCCTTTGGCCAGGTTGGGATTCTCTTCGAGGAAGTGGGTGAGCATTTCGCCGACCAATTGGTCGACCGCACCACTCACTTCGCTGTTGCCCAATTTGGTCTTGGTCTGTCCTTCGAATTGTGGCTCCATGACCTTGACAGAGATCACGGCGGTCAATCCTTCGCGGAAATCATCTCCTGTGACCTCCACCTTTTCCTTGGCCAGCAATCCGCTCTCGTCTGCATACTTCTTCAAGGTGCGGGTCAGTGCCCTGCGAAATCCGGCCAAATGCGTTCCGCCCTCGTGGGTGTTGATATTGTTGACGTAGCTGTGAATGTTCTCGTTGTAGGAGGTGTTGTAGTGCATGGCCACCTCCACAGGGATGTCATTCTTTTCGCCTTCCATGTGGATCACTTCCGGCAGCAGCTTTTCCCTGTTCATGTCGATGAAGTCGACAAATTCCTTCAATCCGCCCTCAGAATAGAAGTTATGGCTCTTGAAACTGCCGTCTTCTTCCTTTTCCCGCTCGTCTGTCAGGGTGATGGAAATGCCTTTGTTCAGGAAGGCCAACTCGCGCATGCGCGCTTCGAGTATGCCGTACTGATAGGTCGTCTCAATGAAAATGGAGTCATCCGGGGTGAAAGTGACCAGTGTACCACGGTCTTCGGTGGTTCCCACTTCTTTCAACGCATACTGAGGAACGCCCTTGCTGTATTCCTGCATATAGTGTGTCCCATTGCGGAACACTTCGGCCCTCAGATGATTGGACAGCGCGTTCACACAGCTCACGCCCACACCGTGGAGTCCGCCGGATACTTTGTAGCTGTCCTTGTCGAATTTTCCTCCCGCATGAAGCACGGTCATGACCACTTCCAGAGCAGAGCGCTTCTCCTTTGGGTGCATGTCGGTCGGGATTCCACGGCCGTCGTCCCGAACGGAGATGCTGTTGTCGGGGTGGATGTTGACATGGATGTTCTTGCAATGTCCGGCCAGGGCCTCGTCGATGGAGTTGTCCACCACCTCGTAGACCAGATGATGGAGCCCCTTGACCCCGACATCGCCGATATACATCGCAGGCCTCTTCCGCACCGCCTCAAGACCCTCGAGAATTTGAATGCTCGAGGCGCCGTATTCCTTCTTTTCCTCACTCATGATCCACTGGAAATAAAAAGTCTAGATTCTTTCGAATTTACGGCATCGGGCCGAGAGGTGAGAAACTCTCTATCCTTTACTCCGTGCGGTTTTGCACAGATTGTCAACAAGCTCTAGAATCGATAGCTCACACTGAGTGAGGCCATGAATCCCACGCTTGGATAGCCCAGCCAGATATCGTAAGACTGACCGAGTACGTTATCGAGATCGAGATGGGCCGTCAGATAGTCGTTGTAGGCGTATTTGAACTGCAATCCAAGGTCGATGTAGCCCGCAAGTTCGTTGGCGATCGGTATGCCTGGATCGGGACGAAAAGCAGTTCGTTTTCCGATGTGGGTCAGTCGCAGGCCGGTTTCCATTTGGGAATTGAGCCGATAGGTACCGCTCAGTCCGAGCCTGAATTCCGGTAGGTGATAAGCAGCAAATGCACTGTCTGTGTCGTAGCTGTCCCACTGTATCCATCCGCTGAGGTCCCAATCCGCTTTTTTATAATTCAGTTCACCGCGCAGGCTGCCAATGTCCATATCATCATAGAGCACAGCCATTCCTATATTCGGCAGTTCTCCCGGCAGCCGAAAATACAGGGGCATTTGATCGGCCAGAGTGAAGCGTGCATAGGCCCGAAATCGCAAGGGGTCGATGATGCGTCCTTCCATTCCTCCCTCCACCCAGGTCCTGCGGCTGACCTGTTGGTCCATGCGCGCAGAGGAAATGAACGGGTTGCCTTTGACGAGTTCTTCGAATGAATTCAGAGTGACATCACCGCTCCATTGAGCAAACATCCTGAAGTAGGTCGGTACAAAGCTGTAGGATGCCCGCAGATCCGGCAGCAGGTAGATTCCATTTTTTCCTCCTTCCAGCGAATCACTTCTTCGGCCATAGGCACCTACTTTCACGCCGATGGTGAACTCCAGATCCCTGTAACTGCTTTGGATCGAGGGCTCCGCGCCCAAGCGATATAAGCGCAGACCCTGAAAAGTATTTTCCGGAAGCTCAGTGCGCAGGAAGTCTGCACCTATCCCCAGATCGAGTGCCTGACCCGAGAGGTCGATCACTGCTTTTTGGTTGACAGAGAAGCGATGCTCGGAACTCTGTGTATCGTCCGAAAAGAAACCGTAGTTGATGCCGATACTGCGCAGATGACTCGAGCTACCCGGCACTTTGAGGAGCTTCAACTCACCGGCATAGGAAAGCCCATAGTAATTTCTTCGTTCGGGTGCAGCATCATCGGGCAGAAGGATGTTGGTGGCCCAGGAGGAGGGAAGCCCGTAATAGCTGATTCCTTCATGTCCGCCTTCCACTTTGTTTTTCAAGGCCCATTTCCCCCTGCTGAGGATGTTCTTCATGTGGGCAGAGAGTCTCATTTGCCGATGCGGATTGCTCGGATAGGCGAGGTCGCCTACCCCGTTCTGTACCGACCACATGTCGAGATCGGCTCCCCACTGTTTCTTCCGTGAACGGTCACTGGCGATGGAGCCTTGCAGCGTGAACAATCCGTAAAGTCCAAAACCCACTCTCAGGTGGTGAAGCGGAAGTTTTGCCACGGAAGCCTTTGCAACGGTCAGGGGTTTGAGCGGTTTGGGACGGAATTCGAACTGCCGGGTCTGGATCGGTACCTCATACCGCACACTCAGTTTATGGGTAGTGGTATCGATGAAGTCTGCGTTCCTCGAGATCTTGACCGCTTCTGCAATTCGGCCCTTGTAGCGTTCGATCACCTGAAGTTCGATACTTCCCAGATCGTTCTTTTCCTGTCCGTGAACGAATGGTCCGATAAGCAACAAGGCGGACCAACCGATGCGTTTAATTCTGCTCATCATCGTCTTCATCGTTGTTCGCTTCTTTCGTGAGATCCTCCTCAAGGGATGCTTTTTCTTCTTCTTCGCTGGTTTCTCTGGGACCTATGGACAGTTCCTCGCCTTCTTCCTCTGGCAGTTCGATGGACGGAAGATCGTTGAGATAGAGGCTTTTGAAAGCTTCCTCCTCAGCCTCTGAAGCGCTCTGTTCGTTCGCCTCTTCTTCTTGCTTTTCCTTCAGGCGATCACGCAGCTCAGTGATGCGTTCCACCTTGCCCTCACCCAAGGTGTTCTCTTCGATGAAATCCAGAGTGTATTCTGCCTGGAACGGATCGTCGAGTGCGATAAAATTTTCGACCAGAAGGAACAGGCACTCCTCGCGCCATTTTGGAAAGCCCGGAGTCCTTTCCATGGATTCATAGACCTTTTCCACGGAACGCCGATGTTCGGAGTCCATGAAGAGGATGCGCGCCAAATGGTAACCTGCTTCTGCTGCAGACACACCTTTTGGATGGTCGTAAAGCTGCTGAAAATCTGACGCCGCCTCAGGAAGGCGATCGAGATCGAAGCGGGCGCGGGCCCTAAGAAGCAGGGCGTATGTGATCTGATCGGGCGGAGTCTTCTCATCGGCAAGGATGGTATTGGCTATCCCGATCACGGCTTCGGCATCCTGCTGAAGATCTGCTATGCGCAGCAGGTAGAAGCGACTCTCCCGAAGTTTCTGCGGGTCGTCGTCTGGACCGAGTTGAATGAAGAAATCTCGTGAGCGATCGTATGCACTGTCCTGAAAAGCCCTCTTGCCCAATTGGAAAACGGCAATGTCCCTGTGGTCTCCTGCTCCGAGTTGAAACAGTTCCTCCCATTGGATCAGGGCTTCGTCTTCCTGTCCTGCCTTTTCAAGTGAGACCGCATGGTAGTAGCGCACCTTGCGAATGAACAGACCCGTCGGGAAGCGTTCCAGATATTGGGCAAATCGGCTGTTCGCCGCCGTGAGATCTTCCAGGGCATAGGCTTCAAAAGCGCTGTTGTAGAGGGTGCTGTCCAGTTTGGCTTGCTGAACGTCTGCAAAGTCGATCGACTCCACCCAGTCGATGTACTGATCGATCTGCCCCAGATCCGAATAAACCAGACGGGCAAAGGAGATGGCCTCGGTGGCCTCCTGAGTGGCGGGGTATCGCTCTACAACTTCCCTGAGACGCTGGGCAGCGTTTTCAAGGGCGCCCGTATTCCGGAAGGCCAGGCCTTCATTCAACAGGGCCATGCGCACCAGTGGATGCTCGGGGTGGGCCTGTCTGAACTGGCTGAAGTCCAACAGGGCTTCTTCACTTCTGTCCAGTTTTAGGAGAGTATTGGCTCTTTCGTATGCGGCCTCGGCCAGATATCTGGAGTCCGGATGCGTATTCTTGAGCTTCATCAGCACATCGATCTTTTCCTGATCGTCTCCCAAGAGACCCAAACAATTCGCCAGTTGGAAAAGCGCGTAGTCTGCCTCCCGACTGTTCTTCTCAGAAGCTTCCTGGTAATGGGTGGAGGCCACGCGGTATCTGGACTGCATGAAATAGCAATCCGCAGCCCGGATGCGCGCATCGGAATGGACCCCATCTTCCTGATCGTATGATTCGTTGAAGCTTCTGAAAAGAGCGGCAGCTGTTTCCCACTCCTTCAGCCGATAATGGGCATAGGCCTGATCATATACAGCCAGAATGAATTCGGAGGTGCCTGCAGCACCCGGACTTTCTCTGAATCTGCGGTAGCTGTCAATGGCCTTGTTGTATTCCTTTTGCCGGTAATGGGCTTCGGCGGTCCAGTAGTGGGCAAGAGCGAGGAGCTGATCGCTCACAGCGAACGACTGCGATTCCTTGAACAGTTCCTGGGCTTCTTTCATCGCCCCGGCATTGATCAACTGAATGCCCCGGTAGTAGGCCACTTTTTGATGCGCAGCGCGCAACTCCGCATTCCTGGGATCGGCTTCCCTCAGGGCTTCGAGTGCCTTTGGATAGTTCTTTTCGTCGATGTAGTGATTGGCCAGCAGGGCGTTGATCTCCTTCTTTTTCTCCTCGTCAGGTGAATAGGTGTCGAGGTAATGGCGTAGTGCACGACCGACTTCTTCGAAAGGGCTTTCTACTTCGTAATTGATCTTGACGAAGAGATAGCGAGCCTCCCGTTCGATCTCTGCATCCGATCCTGATCTGGAGGCGGCTTCAAATGCCGTCAGGGCCTTGGTCTTCTCTCCGGTCTTGAGGTAGCAGTCTCCGAGGTGATACCAGGCTTCCTGGCTCAATGCACCGCTGGCATCTGTTATTTTATTGAAGGCATCGATCGCCTCTGAATATCGCCCTGTACGGAAGTAACAATAGCCCAGTTGAAAGCGATCTTTTTCCTTGAAACGCGCACCGGCAGCTTTGTATCGCTCGAGATAGATGGCTGCATTCCCGAAGTCCTCACTGCGGTAATAGGCGTCGGCCAGCAGGCGAATGATCTCCTCCCGACGGATCACCTCCTCTTTTTTCAGGATCTCCTCAGCCAGTCGGATCAGGGGTTCATAGCGTGCGGTCTTGTAGTATATCTGGGCCAGGTAGTAAGGGGCGACAGCACCGAACTGCTCGTCTTCCCGGAGCTGTTCAAATCCCTGCAATGAGTATTCGTACTGGCTGTCGGTGTACAAAATGAACGATCGGTAATAGGTGGCCGCTGATTGGTATTCGGAGCTCTTTGAAGAGATCCGGTCGAATCCGAGAAGGGCCAGCGAATCCATACGAAGCATGAACTGGGCGTAGGCGCTCTTGAAGCGGATCTCTGTCTGTTCTGATTCAGGAAGGCGGTTCAACGCTATGCGATTGAACCAGCCCAAGGCCTTGGTATAGGATCGAAGACGAAAGAAATGGTTTGCGGTCTGGCGGTAAAGACTGGTTGTGTATGGGCTCTCGGGATAGGCGTCCCCAAAGTCCAGGGCCATGCGCTCCACATCGGCATTCATCAGTTCCAGTCCAGAGAGACAACTTCTGAAATCGAGCCATTCCTTCTCAAGTCCTTCTTTTCTTTTTGATTCTGTCTGAAGTCTGTCCTGCGCATTCGCATGCAATTCCAATTCTTCGAATGCACGTCCGATCTCCCGTTCGTCCCTGTAGGACTGCGGCATTTGTGCCGCCAATGGCTGAACGGTCAGCCAAAGGAGCGGAAGGGTCAAAAATTTCTTAGTCATTGAAATAAAAGTATGTGCAGGCTCAGAACGATCGCTCAAGAGGCGGATCAAGTCTTCAACGGCTGATGTTGATTAATATTGAGGGCAGATGCCGGCATGCAACGGCCCATTTTACCATTTATCATGACCAAAAAACCCAGTTTTTTCCTCGCCCTATTCCCGGTCCTCTTCCTGATCGCTGCCTTGAGTATCAATGTGGTCGGCGTGTATGGAGATGATGCGCTCAGCGGATCGAATCAGGTCATCCTGCTCCTGAGCGGTCTGTTGGCCATGATCGTCGGGCGTCAAATGGGTGTGGAATGGGAAACGCTCTTTCAGGCAGTGGGGAAGAGCATTGCCAATTCAGCTACGGCCATGGTCATATTGCTGCTCATTGGCGGATTGGCGGCGAGTTGGTTGTTGGGAGGCGTTGTTCCGGCCATGATCCACTATGGCCTGGAGTTACTCGATCCGACCTTTTTTCTTCCGGCCTCGCTCATCATCTGTGCAGCGGTTTCCCTGGCCACGGGAAGTTCCTGGTCCACCACAGCGACGATGGGCATCGCTCTGATCGGGATCGGGAAGGCCATGGGCATTTCCGAGGCCATGACGGCAGGGGCGGTCATTTCCGGTGCCTATTTCGGCGACAAGCTTTCGCCCCTTTCGGATACGACGAATCTCGCACCGGCCATGGCGGGCACCGATCTCTTCACCCACATTCGGTACATGTGCTGGACGACCGTACCGAGCATTGCCATTGCTCTGATCGCTTTTGTCTTCATTGGTCTTGGCGCCGCTGAGCAGGGAGAATTACAGCAGTCTGCATTCATTCAAGGCGTATTGGAGACTCATTTTCACATGACCCCCTGGTTATTTGCCGCGCCGGCTGCAGTCGTCCTGCTCATCGCGCTCAGGGTTCCGGCCATTCCATCCATATTTGCGGGCATTGCCGCTGGATTGCTTTGTGCGTTTCTGTTCCAAGCCGAATTGCTGTCCACCCTCCGTACAACAGATGATGCGGAAGGACTGTACAGATTGGTCATGGATACAGTGGCTCAAGGCGTATCGGTCCATACCGAAAGCGATATGGTCAATGAACTTCTGAATGCTTCGGGCATGGAGGGTATGCTGGGCACCATCTGGCTGATCCTTTCGGCCATGGTCTTTGGCGGTGCGATGGAAGGGGCCGGACTTCTTCGGGTCATCAGTGAACGCCTGCTCAGATTGGCGCGAACGGATTTCTCCCTGATCGGAACGACTTCGGCGACCAGCATTGGGCTGAATCTGACGGCATCCGATCAGTATCTGGCGATCGTCGTACCCGGACGGATGTATGCACAGGCCTATGAAGAACGCGGTCTTGCTCCAGAGAATCTGAGTCGGACCCTGGAGGACGCAGGCACGGTCACCTCTGTGCTGGTGCCTTGGAACACCTGCGGTGCCTATCAGAGTTCTGTTCTTGGTGTAGCTACAGGCGCCTACTTGCCCTATGCCATCTTCAATTGGCTCAGTCCGCTGATGACACTTGCTTTTTCTTTCCTGGCGGTTCGCATCAGACGTATCTCCAGAACGGATGGTTCCGATTCAGAGATAGAGGCCTAGACCAAAGGCGGCCATGTTCTTCCTGTAATCACTGATGACCAGGCGCTCCAATCCAATGCTTCCCGCATAACGTCCAAAGTGGAAGCGCAGATGTGCTCCGCTTTCATTGACTCCAAGGCCGTATACGAATCCACCTTTGTAGGCCGCGGCCAGGCTGATGCCCTCACCCATGAACACTTCCATTTGAAGGCCTGTGACCAGCGCATCTGCATCCAGCCCCTCGCCGAGGTGTCTCCATCCAATCAACCAGCCCAAATTGAACGACTCGGTGCGAATTCGGTCGTAGCACAGGGTGGCGTTGAACAGAGAAAAGCGGGTGCGTCGATCTTCATCTCCATTGCTTCCGTCGAGAATGCTGCCAAAGAGTTCGGAGATGTGGGTATAGCTGCCTTCGAAAAAGAAATAGGGAGTGGGCCGAAGACGAACGCTCAACTGATTGCCGAGTGTGGTGTTGCTGACCAGAAATCGGTCGGTCACATCGATCCGTGCCCTGCGCCCGTTATTTCCCGTGCGTTCAGAGATGTGGTTTCCTTCTGTGGCTGTGCAGAACGGATACCGGCTCAAGGGATGATTCAGATGTGCCTCCAGTCGGTAATAGCCGATAAAGGCGCCGTAGGTGACATGACCGATAATGCGCAAGAGAAAGTTGTCCTGAAGGGAAGAATAGGATCGTGCACTGCTTTGCCGGCTGCGGTCCGATGCATCTCTGCTTTCTCCGGAGCGGTCCGGCCGAGTCGACGGGGTTGG
>JAYOTP010000006.1:81787-86299 GCA_038150465.1 Flavobacteriia bacterium
GAATGCAGAAAGGTGAAGGGGGATCTTCCCCAGCTCCCTGGATCGATCATGGAGAGCAGAGTTTCTCCATTGCTGCGTTCGTAGAGGTGGTAGACCCGGCCCACCAGGGGTTCAAAACCGATCTTGGCCCGATATACATCAAAGCTGGCTTGCCTTCGCTGAACAACCTTTTCTGCCTGTTGGCGAAGGAGCTCGATCTGTTCCCGTATCTGGTCCAGCTGCATTTCAGTCTGTTCCTCCATGCTGCTCAATGCCTTGCTCCTGAGACCTTTCAAGTCGTCTGGACGAATGAGCGCACTGCCCACGTGGTGTGCGTAGGGTAGGGTGGACGGGGTCTCCGTGATCTTGTCCCGGTCAATCGGATTCTCCAAGGGCGATTCGTGTTCGGGCATTGATGGTGCGGTTTGCGGTCGTGTGCCGGCCAAGGATGCGCAGGTTTTCTCTTCGGACTTCTGCATCGTTCTTCAGGGCCCAAAGTTCTGCTGCATTCTTGCTTCCTGCACCTTCCTCAACAACTGGAAGGGGGTAATTTGTTCCCGGGACAAAGTTGTAAAAAGCAGATTCCATCGCCGTGAGCAGCCAGGGGCGGTGAATGATGGGTGCAGACAAGGTCCGCAATTCGGGTACCCACTTCCGGATGAATATGGCTTTTGGGTCGTGGTCGAGTGCCTGTTTTACCGGATTGTAGGTCCGGATGGCGTTGATTCCCGTTACACCTGCCTGCATCTGAAACTGCGGGTAGTGAATGCCGGGTTCGTAATCGAGAAAAAGACGGGCCATGTGGTCTGCACCTGCCTGCCAGGGTTGCCATAGCTGATGCGTGAGAAAACTCACGAGCATGGCCCGCATGCGAAAGTTGAGATAACCGGTTTCCTTTAAGCAGCGCATACTGGCATCCACCAGCGGGAAACCCGTGGCGCCCTTCTTCCAGGCTTCCACCAGCTCGGGTCGTTCGGGGCGTTCGATCTTGGAAAATCCTCTGTTGATGTCCTCGAATTCCATCCGATCCTCGGATTCGAATTTCTGGACGAAATGGGCATTCCAGTGACAGCGGGACAGGAATGAACGAAGGGCGGTCTTGTTCTTTCCTTCGTTCCGCTTTTTCTGCGCAGCTTGAACCACTTCGCGCATGCTCAGATGCCCCCAGGCCAGATAGGGGGAAAGCCGACTGCAGCTTTCTCTGCTCTCCGTGGGTTTGGACATCAGCCTGGAATATCGACCCAGATCGGGAGCGGAAAGAAAAGCCTGCAGGCGTCTCAGTCCGTGGGTGCGTCCGCCTTTCTGCATCTTTTCCGAAGGAACTTCCAGCTTGTAACGCAGGTCATTTGTCGGAGCGGGTAGGTCGTCGACCCGGTGTACTCTAAGGGTTTCCAAAGGGATCTCACGGATGGACGTATTCATATAGCTCCTCCAGGCCTGATCCCAGCCATTGCGGTTCCTGCATGCCCGACGCACGCCTTTGTTGGGCAGCTCCAACCAGTCCACACCGCGTTCTCTGAACCAGTGGGCCATCCGTATATCGCGTTGATAGCTCCAGCGGTTGCCGGTCTCTTCCAAGCTGAACACCCTCTGCACAGAGCAGTTTGTCATGATCCGATCGAAGGCTTCCTGTGCCTCGCAGAACCCAATGGACAAGTGGATACCGAAGTTCTGGAGTTCGTGGCGCATGTCTTGCGCACCTTCCCATTGGAACCTCAGGTGTCGGATGTCCCAATCTTTCTGTTGAAGCATCTCTGGCTCAATGAGCCAAAGAAGAATGAGTGGGCGTCCGGATTCTGAGGCGATGGAAAGGGCATCGTGATCGTGGAGACGCAGATCCCTTTTGAACCAGACCACATCCACTTCGGTCTTTGCTTTCAAAGCCGATCGATGTTGTTGCGGATCCACTCGGCATGCTCGAATAGCGAGGCGCGCTGCGTGGGGTCCATCCGATCCAGGTTTCGATAGGCCATGCCGATCCGCGGATTTTTTCTGAGTACGGACGCATTCCGATCGAAAAAATCCCAGTACAGCGCATTGAAGGGACAGGCATCCGGCCCTGTTTTCACCTTCGGATCGTATCGGCAGCTGCGGCAGTGATCAGACATCTTGTGGATGTAATTCGCCGAACTGACATAGGGCTTGGTGGCCATCACTCCACCATCTGCAAACTGACTCATGCCACGGGCATTGGGCATCTCCACCCATTCGATGGCGTCCATATAGATGCCCAGATACCACGCATCCACAGCATCGGGATGGGTGCCCAGGAGCAGGGCAAAATTCCCCGTCAGCATCAGGCGCTGTATGTGGTGGGCATAGGCCCGCTCAAGGGATTGGTTGATCGCATCGGACAAACAGGCCATCTTCGTATCCCCGGTCCAGAACCATTCGGGGAGGGCGCGCTGATGATCGAAAAAGTTGTGTTGCGCATATTCGGGCATGCGCGCCCAATAGATCCCACGCACGTATTCCCGCCAACCGAGGATCTGTCGGATGAAACCCTCCGCCTGAGAAATATCGATCTCGTCTTTTCTCTTTCTGTATTCGGATTCCACCCGCCGGATCACCTCCAAAGGGGTCAGCATCTTGCAATTCAAAGCAAACGATATACGGCTGTGATACAAGCTCCAGCCACCTGGGGTCATGGCGTCCTGAAAGTCGCCGAAGTGCGGCAGCAACTCTGCACAAAAGACATCCAGCAGTTCAAGCGATTCTGTTCGGTCGAGTGGCCATTCGAATTGAGAGGCATCCACTTTGCCGATGGTTTCCACTCCAGCATCCTCGATCTCCCTGACCAGTGCCTGAAGGTCGTGGGTAAAGACATAAGGCACAGGAAGAACGATCCCTTTGGGCAACTTCTTTCGGTTGCTCGCGTCAAAATTCCAATCTCCTCCCTCGGGCTGTTTGCCGTTCATCAGAATTTCCCATTTCTGCCGCATCATCCGGTAGAAGCGTTCCATCAAGTAGGAGCGATCACCAAAGAAATCCTCCAACTCTTTGCGGTCGGTGAGGAAATGTTCGGATGAGACCCCATGCATAGGGACCGGAAGCGTGGAGGCGCATTCCCTGAAATATACATCCAGACGGTATTCATCTGGTTCCTGATATTCGACCGCTTCGATCGAGGGGAACTCCTCGATCAGCTGTTCGATGTTTTTTTGAAAATCCTGAAGATTTGCGGGGTCACCGATCCGGAAATAGCGAAAGGTGTGTCCCTTTTCTGCCTGCGCCTTACTGAAGCGTCGCATGGCACCGAAGAAACCCGCTACTTTCTGAATGTGGTGGCGTACGTAGTCGGTTTCGGGTCGGATCTCCATCATTACATAGAGCACCTCAGCATCGGTCTGTTCAAACCAGGAATGCCCGGAATGAAGCTGGTCTCCCAAGACCAATCTCAATTTCCGATAGGTCGGATCAGACATGGATCAGTCCCTCCTTTTCGTCTCCATACACCTCGTGGGCACCTGCAGCGAAGGCCAGAGCCGAGAGCATGGCAAGGAAGGCATCGACGTGGTGCCAGGATTCCATTTCCCTTGGCTCCATTTGGATCTTGGGATTGAGTTGGGCCCGGAGTTGATCCTGACAGGTCTTCAGACTGCTTTTCACCTTTTTGTAGCCCAAGGCTTCAAGTCCTTGTTTGCGCGCCATGATGCGTGGGTAGGTCTCGAATACGGGAATGCCATCCTTTCTCATCTTATCGGAGAGTTCGATCGCCCGGGCGGTCAGTCCGCCAAGGAACATCGGTGACATGGCTTTCAGTTCGCGATCAGCTTTTCTGAAGTGGTAGTCTTTGCAGCCTTTGATGCCCCGATAGATTCCGGGAAGACTCAGCGGGGCATCCAAAAAAACATGCTGTGGGCGGTAGTGCTGAACGGCATTCAGGCTAAAAGTATCAGCACAGACATTCTTGTCGACGCGCATGAAGTGTACGCGTCCATGATCGAAAATGGACAAGACGGTATTGCCCGACATTCGGCTTCCCAGATCGATGCCAATAACGATGCGGTTCATGAAGCCGCACCAAAGAGTTCATCGACCTTGTCGAAGCGGTACTGGAAGATCTCGCTGAGCTTGCCCTTGACCAAAAGCGGATGGGCAAGTTTGCCCAAGACACCGAGAGGAAGCTCATAGCTCACCCGATCGAACATCCTTACCCCGCCGCTGTAGGCTTCGAAATGATGTTCATGGTGCCAGATACGGTAGGGTCCCTTTCGTTGCTCGTCCACGAAGAATTGTCCTTCCTTGATGTGCGTGATCTCTGTGACCCATTCTAGGGGCAACCCAAGAAGGGGACGAACCATATAACGAATGAACAGGCCTTCATACATGTGCTCAGGCAGATCGGATAATATTTCAAATCCCAAATAATCCGGAGTGATCTCCTTTAGATTCTTAGGAGATGAGAAAAAGGCCCAAGCCTTGTTCAGGTCGATCGGAATGCATTGCTCCCGCTCCAATACGTACATCCTACACTTTAGAGAAAAGACAAGCGAATCCGTTGCTTTGTTTCAGGGGCCGGGAAATTCTTTT
>JAYOTP010000007.1:0-80320 GCA_038150465.1 Flavobacteriia bacterium
TCAATCGGTCGTACACCTTGATCCCCTTGACCATTTCGGCAGGAATAAGGTCCAAAGCCGCCTTTGAATTTTCGCCAAAAAAGGGCTTGCCATCCACAAACACCTTGGCCACCGATTCACCTTGCACTTGTATGGTTCCATTGTTGATCTCCACACCAGGCATCTTTTTCATTAGATCGGCAGTTGAGGCATCTTGCGTGACCTTAAAAGCGGCGGCATTGATCAGGGTGGTGTCTCCGCTGATGGTCTGGCTTTCCGCCATGGCGTCCACCTCCACCTCCTCCAATATCTCGGAATTGGCGCGCATGCGCACGCTCAGTTCGGGCCACTTCTGACCAGAGGGACGCACATTGAGAACCGTATCTACATATCCCAGCAAACGAACATCCAATCTCAGCGGTTTCAGCGAGAGGTCGAATTGTGCTTTTCCCTCAACGTCAGTAATGCCTGCTGCTTTGGTGCTGCCGGAGGCATCAGAAACAATGATCGCCGCTCCCGGGAGAGCAGTCCCCTGATCATCCATTATTCGTACTGAGAGTTCCTGTTCTTGTGCAAAAAGTTGAACAGCAAACAGAATGGCGAGGAGAAAGAGCTTGTTTTTCACGTGGTCTTTGACAATCTGAGTGTAAAAAAGTTTAACAAAGTAGGGGGTTGACCGAAAAGTCGCTGCAAAGAAAACACCTCAAAAAGACTTGACACAGAGCGGAGATGCTTTTTGGCTGATGGAAGGGTTGAAAGTTATATTTGTCGCCCTTTTGGCCCTCGGGTCAAATTGAATCGGGATGTAGCTCAGGTGGTAGAGTACACGTCTGGGGGGCGTGTGGTCGCAGGTTCAAGTCCTGTCATCCCGACAAAATGTTAATTGACGCCATGAGGTGTTAAAGCTTGCCTTATTTTTAAGGACACAATTAGTGACTAGGTGACATGAATGTGTTTCTGTTCTTATTGTGGATTCTACTCGGGTATGTCGGACTCGGGGTTCTTTATGGACTGATGTTTTCTTCTTTCGCCTTTGCATACCGCAAGGATCGTTGGCAAGCGCCAACTGTGGATTACTCAAAAATTGCTGTTTTCATTCCTGGGTATATGGAGGACCAGGTGATCATAAGTACCGCAGAAAGTGCATTAAACCAGAAATACCCCAAAACATCCTACGATGTCATCGTCATCGCCGATTCATTTTCTGACTCAACCTTGGATGCATTGAGAGAGATGCCTATCAGCATCGAAAAAGTCTCATTCGAAAACAGTTCGAAGGCAAGAAGCTTGAACAAAGTCTTGGGACGCATTGAGAAGAAGTACGACCTCGCTCTTGTTCTCGATGCAGACAACCATATGAACGAAGATGTGTTGGATCGGATCAACAGAGCATATCAGAAAGGATGTAAGTCTATCCAATGCCGCCGCATTGCAAAGAATGCAGACACACATACGAGTGTACTGGACGGCTTGGGGGAAGAGATTTACAATTCTATTTGGCGAAAGGGACATGTGGCGGTTGGATTATCAAGCGCGATCAGTGGTTCCGGCATGGCTATTCAGTATGAATTATTCAAAGAATGCATGGCGGAAATTGATGCATTCAGCGGATTCGATAAAGAACTAGAAGTACAGCTCTTGTTACGTGGAACACATACTACTTATTTGGAAAATGCACACGTTCTCGATGAGAAAGTACGTCAAAACGCGGTACTCCAAACACAAAGAGCACGTTGGTTTGCCTCTCAATTCAGTGCGGCTAAAAAGTTTCATTTGATGGGATGGAGAGAATTATTGAAACATAAAAATGTCGATCTCTTCAACAAAACAGTCCAATTCGTTTTATTTCCAAGGATATTGAGCCTGATGAGTATTTTATTCATTCTCGGATTCTCATTATTCTCTGGACTCGAACAACTGATTTTTTCAAGTTGCTCGATCCTCTTTCTTTTTACCTTAACGATGTCCTTTGCGACTCCAAAGTCGTATTATTCTCTTTCTACGTTGCGCTCGTTCGCGCATCTGCCCTCAATCATTTTGGCGCTGTTTAAATCCATATTTATGATGAAAACAGCCAAGTCCAAATTCCTTAATACAACACACGAGGAAAGCCATTAATCAGTACCCACGCCCTTCGACCATTGACCCCACGTCGAAGAACGCGCACCAAGATTAAAGTGAATTCTTTAAGGTGTGTAGCGGGTACGCCAGAACCAACTTTCGTCTCTTACTATTTTTTTCCGTTCTTTGTTCAAGAATCTGATTTTGTGGATACAACAGTATCATTTCTTTTTATTTTTACAAGTGGATATATAGCTTTTTGTGTATTCTACAATTTAATTTTTGCTGTTTGTTCATTGTTCAAATCACGAGGATCTATAAAAGATCATTTCCAGCCTGCTCGCATTGCCCTCTTGATACCTGGATATAAAGAAGACAGTGTCGTTGTCAAAGTGGCCCAATGTGCCTTGAGACACGACTATCCAAGGGCGTTTTTTGATGTCATCGTCATCGCCGACTCGTTCCAAAAAAAGACATTGGATGAACTCCGCTCCCTCCCACTAAAACTCATTGAGGTATCCTTTTCAGAAAGCACGAAAGCAAAAAGTTTGAATGCTGCAATGAAGACTCTAGATAGATCGTATGACTTGGCTGTAGTCCTAGACGCAGATAATATCATGGAGGATGGGGTTCTTGATAAAATTAGCCAGGCCTTCAGATCTGGCCATGAGGTCATTCAATGCCATCGGACAGCCAAAAACAGTTCCAATGTTGTAAGCAGACTCGATGGCCTAAGTGAAGAGATCGGCAATTCGATCTTGAGAAAGGGACATAATGTTGTCGGTCTTTCATCTGATATAGCGGGCTCAGGATTTGGCTGTCAATTCGACCTGTACAGAGAGGCGATGCAGGGCATAGATGGCATCTCGGAGGACAAATCTCTCGAAATCGAATTGCTTCGAAGACAAGTGAACATCCACTATCTCTTTGATGCAGTTGTCTACGACGAAAAAGTTCAAAATCAAAAACATCTGCTCATTCAGCGTTCCAGATGGTTCTCAGCCCACTATCATTTTGCTTTCAAATATTTCTTTGTTGGCTGGCAAAAGTTCTTTTCTGAATGGAACATTGATCTACTCAACAAAACCATACAGCACACATTACTACCGAGATCCATGACTTTCCTTGCCATTTTAATGCTCGCATTTTTCGCAGTACTCACAGGAAAATCCACTCTTTTAATTGGCACCTCCGTGATGTTTTCTTTGATGACGCTTGCCATGGCTTTGGCCACACCTAAGAAATTTTACACCATTGACACATTACACGCAATGGCGTATTTACCGTTCACCCTAGTTACATTGATACATGCTGCATGTATCGCCAAGCCTAGTCAAAAAGCCTTCACTCACACACCGCATCACGATCTTGATACAGACCGCCAATGATGCCAGCTGGCTAAAGAAATCTAATTGGTCCAAAAAGGCTTTATTGGTAAGTCCACATGCATTTACTTTGAACCTAGGTTTTGGGTGATTAGCTCAGTTGGTTTAGAGCGCTTGCTTGACAGGCAAGAGGTCACTGGTTCGAATCCAGTATCACCCACAAACAAAGCCCGCCGGCATTTGCCCGTGGGCTTTTGCTTTTTGGACCGAGCCAAATGCATTTGTGCGAGAACAGAAAGCAAAAGCGCCGAACGAGTGAAGCTCGTTGGCGGGCTTTGTTTGTTTCCCCTCTGAAGGATCACAAGCCGAAGGCGCGTAATCCATTATGCCTCGGAATTCAGCTCTAACCGAGCCAAATGCATTTGTGCGAGAACAGAAAGCAAAAGCGCCGAACGAGTGAAACGCGTTGGCGGGCTTTGTTTGTTCCCCCTCTAAGGGATCACAAGCCGAAGACGCGTAATCCATTCACCCATTCGACAGCTTCATCACCTCCAACAGCAAAGCCATCTTCTTGTATTTGGTTTCCTGGATCTTGAATGACTGATACATCCTCCTGAGAGAGGAGCCAATACCGTCCACGCTCAAAAAGGCCTCCTCGGCTATTTCCTTATTCATGATCATCGGATTGTTGAACAGGATCTGCAGGACCTTCCAATCCGTATCATTCAGCTCTTTGCCAATATGACTTTCCAGCCGGATCCGCGATAACTCGAATTTCTTTGGGCTGACGATCAGCTCCTTCGGTCCTTCCGATTTCAATCGCTCGATCTCGGCCAAGAGGACATCGCGCTTTTCCCGACTTTTTTTGTTGCCTATGTAAATGGCCAGCAGCAGAAGGGAAAACAGGAGAACGGAACCACCGATCAGGCCAGCCGTCCGTTTGACCTGACTAACCCGAAGTTCTGCCTGTTCGCGTTCGTTGGCCAACTCCTTCTCACGCAGCATCAGTTCGTATTCATTCTTCACTGCTTCACGGGCCACGGCATAGCTGTTCTTGCGCTCATTGAGGCGTTCAGCTGATTCCAAAAATCGCTCGTGCATATCCAGGGCCTTTTCCCATTCACCCAATGCCCGATATGTTGAATACAGGAATTCGAACAGTTCGGATGTGTGGTCCTCATCTGCATACTCAGGGAGTTTGGCTAACACTCGCTCTCCCATCCCCAAAGCCTTTTCCGGATCGGATCGGGCCTGAATGAATGCGCTGATCATCTCGCTTTCAAAAAGCGATGACTTCATTTTGAATTCAGCGGCCATCTCCAAACTCAGCTTGGCATTGGTCATGGCCTCACCCAGTCGGTCTAAAGCCAATAGATTACGCGCCAGGTAGATGTGACAGTCAACGATAAAGTAGGACGCATTTGCTGCTTCTAGAACCTTAATGGCGCGTTCAAAAGAGGCCTTGGAAGCCTCATAAGCTTTCTTTCTGTAGTGGATCAGTCCCTTATTCATATACAGGATCCCTATTCCTGATTGAATGGCATCGTTGGCTTCCAGTTCCAAATACGCCTGAAGTGCATGATCGTAATACTCGAGAGCCAGATCGTGGTTGAAGATGGCTGAATTCACATTTCCAATACTCAACAACATGCGCGCGACACCCTGCGGGTCCGGCTTCTCTTGGAAGATCACAAGCGCATCGGAATAGTTTCTAATGGCCTTGTTGTACTCTTTTTGATAGAAGTACACATTTCCCTTGTTCCCCAAAACAATGGCCTTCAAACGGGGGATCTCAAGCAGTTCCGCCTGCTGCTCAGCCTTGTCGTAGAGCTCGAGGGCGAGGGTATACTGCTCCTTGAGCCGGTAGATGTTCGCCTTCTTGTTGAAGGCCCGGAATATCCTGCGTTGATCTCCTTTCTCTATGGCCAGCTCGTGGTATACCTCTAAATTCTCCAGTGCCTCTTCGGAACGGGACTGCTCGTATCGGTCCACAAATGCTTCAAGGGCCATGAACCGCAGCGAATCGATCATCGCCTGGTCCTCCCAAATATTCTTTAGAGAATCGCCCGGATCCTGAGCCGCAGCCCGTATAGCTGAACTGCAGAAGATCAAAGAGAAAAGAAAAAGGATAGGTCGCTTCATGTAGAGCTGCACTATTTAAAATCGAATATGCACATTCTCGTCGATACAAAGCATGTGTCCAAACGGGCTTTTCAAAGATCTGCTCGATGGATTCATGCACCCACCAAAATGGAAAATGCAAGCCAAAATTTTTACTTTATGAAGTAGGCCGAATGAATCTTCATTAAAGGACCGTGCGCCATCACCCATTCGACAGTTTGATCACCTCCCGCAACAGGGCCATCTTCTTGTATTTGGTTTCCTGAATATCGAACAACTCATACATTCTTCTCAAAGCAGAGCCTATTCCCTCCACGCTCAAAAAGGCCTGCTCTGCTATTTCCTTATTCATGATCATAGGGTCTTTGAACAATATCTGCAGGATCATCCAATCCGTATCATTCAACTCTTTGCCGATATGCCTTTCCAGCAGGGCCCGCGACAACTCAAATTTCTTTGGGCCAGCGATCAACTCCTTCTGCCCTTCTGATTTCAATTTCTCGATCTCAGCCAGCAGGAGATCGCGCTTTACCCGATTCCTTTTGTTGCCAATGTAAATGGCCAGCAGAAGACCAGAAATAAGGAAAACGGAAAATCCGATCAGGCTTGCCGTTCGCTTGAATTGTCTGAACCGAAGTTCTGCCTGCTCCCGTTCATTGGCCAACTCCTCTTCACGCAACATCCATTCATAATCATTCTTTACTGCTTCACGGGCCACCGCATAGCTGTTCTTGCGTTCATTGAGGCGTTCATTTGATTCCAGGAATCGCTCGTGCATGTCCAGGGCCTTTTCCCATTGACCCAATGTCCGATGTGTTGAATACATAAATTCGAAAAGTTCGGATGCAAGCTCCTCATCTGCCTGTTCCGGGATCTTTTCCAAAATACGCTTTCCCATCTCCAATGCCTTTTCCGGATCGGTTCGAGCCTGAATGAATGCGCTGATCATCTCGCTTTCAAACAGCGATGCTTCCATTTCGTATTCAGCAGCCATTTCAGAACTCATTTTGACATTCATCAAGGCTTCATCTAGCCGGTCCAATGCCAATAGATTACGCGCCAAGTAGATGTGACAGTCAACGATCAAGTAGGATGCATTTGCTGCCTCCAAAACCTGCATGGCGCGTTCAAAGGAGGCCTTCGAAGCTTCATAGGCCGATTTGTCGTACAGGATGCTTCCCTGGTTCATGTATACGATCCCAATGCCTGATTGGATGCCCCTATCCATCTCCAACTTCTGATACTGCTGAAGCGCACGATCATAATATTCTAAAGCGACATCTGGGTTTTCAATGGCCGAATTCACATTGCCGATACCTATTAACATCAGTGCGATTCCTTCGTGATCCAGCTCTTCCTGATAGGTCTTCAGCGTATCGGACTGATAGATCTTCAGAGCATCGGAATAATTGCGGATGGCCTTATTGTATTCATCCAAACAGAAATATACATGCCCAACATTCCCCTGAACAATGGCCATCAGATGAAGATTCCCAAGTAGGTCCGCTTGCTGCCTGGCCTTGTCATAGTAATCAAGGGCAAGAGTGTATTCATTCCTCAGTCGATAGATCGACGCCTTCTTGTTGAAGGCCCGAAATATTCTGCGCTGGTCTCCTTTCTCAATGGCCAGCTCGAGGTACACCTCTAAGTTCTCCAGGGCCTCATCGATGCGGGACTGATTGTATCGGTCAAAAAATTCCTCAAGGGCCATGAACCGCAGCGAATCGCTCATCGCCTGGTCCTCCCAAATGTTCTTCAGAGAATCGCCAGGATCCTGAGCCACCGCCCGAAGACATGAAATACAGAAGATCAAAGAGAAAAGAAAAAGGACAGGTCGCTTCATGTAGAGCTGCACTATTTAAAATCGAATATGCACATTCTCGTCGATACAAATCATGTATCAAAAGGGGCTTTTTAAAGATCTGCTCAATAGGCTCAATTTCCGATCCATGGGAAAGCTCCGAGAGGAACCAACCATCGCCACCTCTGGGAGAAGCCAATAAAAGGGCTAAGGGCTGAGATGAACCAGCTTCTTGGTCTCAAACCATTTCTCTTTGAAATGCTCTTTCAAAGGAAAGACACTGGACTTCCAGGATTGCTGCCGGATCTCCTGATCCACATCGCCGCCCTTTAGATATAAGATGCCATTGGGCAGTGTATTCTTCTGTTCGGTCCGGATGTTCTGCTTGACCCAAGAGATGAACTCTGGAAGACGGGTCACCGCGCGGCTCACGACAAAATCGAAGGGTCCAGGGGCATCTTTGGCATGCATTTGTTCGGCGCGAACATTTTTCAATCCGATCCGATCGGCCATCTCCTGTACGGCGCGCACCTTTTTTCCCACCCTATCAACGAGAAGAAAATTCGCATCGGGATGAAGAATGGCCAGGGGAATACCCGGCAATCCACCGCCTGTTCCCACATCGAGCACGCTGGATCCCGGGGCAAACCGAATGCAACGAGCGATGGAAAGAGAATGCAGGATGTGGTGCAGTTCCAGCCGTTCCACATCCTTTCTGGAAACCAGATTGATCCGCTCATTCCATTGTGCGAGCAACTCCTTGTAGGCCGCCAGTCGCTCCAGAACATCCTCGGACAAGTCGGGGAAATACATGGGAATATGGTCCAGTTGGCTCACCAGCTCTTTTTTATTCCATTGATCCTGTTCTCAGCATGCGCCCACATTTGCAAAAGGAGCAAGAGGGGCTCCAAGATGGGCGCCAAAAGAGCCATCCACCATTTACCCAGACGACAGGAGCCGATCTGCATGAAGATCTGAAAAAAGACAAAGCGAGCGGACAACACCCCCAAGATCATAGGGCTCCACAAAAAAGAAAAGAAGGGAAGCACACAAACTGCCAGCCAGTACAAAAGGGATGTGGCGCCCCAAAGGCCCAGAAGGAATTTGGGTAGGAACGGGTAGAAGGCCGCCGTGCTCATATGTCTGCGCAGCTGTTGCTTCCACTGAACGACTCCTGACTTGGAAGGAGAAAAGGTAAAGGCATTTGGGTGAAGGAGCACGCGCGCCTTGTAGGCACTCAAGGCATTTTGGATGAACAGGTCATCATCGCCGCCGGGAATGTGCATGTATTGGCTGAAGTTGTTTTGGCCCAGAAACATGCTCCGCGTGTAGCTCAAATTTCGGCCAACCCCCATATAGGCCTGCCCTCGGTTGGACCAGGACATCCAGTGCATGGCACCTGTCTGGGTTTCGAATTCAGACAGCATTCCGCTGAACCCTCTGCCCTGTACCGCACCGTAGCCCAAAACAAAAAACGGCCGGTCGCCGTGATCTGTCATTCGGCGCAGCCAGGAGGCATCTGCTGGCCGGCAATCGGCATCAGTGAGGACGACCCGCTCATTCTTAGCGGCCTTTATTCCAATTGTAAGAGCGAATTTCTTACCCACCAGATCGCGGTCGTGGTCGTGAAGATGAATGGCGCGCAGCCTTTTGTCCTTGGCTGCTTCCTCATCCAAAAAAGCCTCCGATGCGTCCCAGGAGCGGTCGTTGACAACGATGAGTTCAAATTCCGGATGATCCTGTTTGAGCCACAATGGCAGGTGTTCCTGCAGATTCTTCAACTCATTTCGCGCACAGACGATCAGGGAAACAGGCACCGGCTTCGCCTTTGGTTCCTCCCGACTGACGGCGGGAAAGGCTGTGAAAAAGAAGAACATATATCCCAGCTGAAAGGCAACGACCCCGAGTATTGCTCCGGGGATCAGCACAGAGATCCATTCTTCCATAGGCGCCTAAAAGTAGAAAAGAGCGTGTATGTATCTTCGTGGAAATTTGGTCGATGCGGTTTCAGCTCGAGCACCAAGACCCCAAGAGCGGGGCACGAAAAGGGATCATCCATACCGATCACGGCAGCATACCGACGCCCATCTTTATGCCTGTGGGCACTGTGGGCAGTGTCAAAGCCGTGCATCAGCGTGAATTGAAAGACGACATTGAAGCCCGGATCATCCTGGGCAACACCTATCATCTCTATCTGCGCCCGGGAATGGACATCCTGCAAAAAGCAGGCGGTCTGCATGCCTTCATGGGCTGGGACAGACCCATCCTGACCGACAGTGGCGGCTATCAGATCTTTTCTCTTTCCAACCAGCGCAAACTCGACGAAGAAGGCGCCCATTTTCGTTCACACATCGATGGAAGTGCGCACACCTTCACGCCCGAATCCGTCATGGAGATCCAGCGACAGATCGGTTCGGATATCCTCATGGCCTTTGACGAATGTCCGCCCTATCCATGCAGCCACGAATACGCTAAGAATTCGATGGAGCTCACCCATCGCTGGCTCGACCGCTGCATTGCCTATCTGAACGACAAAGAGCCGCTCTATGGCCACAGTCAGGAACTCTTCCCCATCGTACAAGGAAGCACCTATTCAGATCTGCGGGCGCGTTCAGCCGAATACATCGCTTCGAAGGATCGCGCAGGAAATGCGATCGGTGGCCTCTCGGTGGGGGAGCCGGCGGAGGAAATGTATTCGATGTGCGCAGAAGTCTGTGCCATTCTGCCCGAAGACCGGCCGCGCTATCTGATGGGTGTTGGCACACCTGCCAACCTATTGGAAAACATCGCTCTGGGTGTGGACATGTTCGATTGTGTGATGCCCACCCGGAACGGACGCAATGGCATGCTGTTCACCTCAGAAGGCATACTCAATATGAAGAATGCCCGCTGGGCCGATGATTTCGGCCCCATCGACCCCAACGGGAGTTGCTTTGTAGATGAGGCTTACTCGAAGGCATATGTCCGTCATCTGTTCACGGTCAATGAATACCTGGCCGGACAGATCGCCTCGATCCACAATCTGCGCTTCTATTTGTGGCTGATGGAACAGGCCCGCGCGCACATTGAGGCAGGAGACTTCGCGGCATGGAAAGCAGTGATGGTGGAAAAAGTAAGCCGAAGACTGTGATGCTCAAGATCCTCGACCGATACATTCTCGTCAAATTCCTCGGGACTTTTTTCGTGGCCATCGCCCTGATCCTGATGATCGCCGTGGTCTTCGACATCTCCGAAAAGATCGAAGACTTCGTCAGCAAAGGAGCCAGCCTGCGGGAGATCGTCATGGACCACTACATGAATTTCTTGGTCTTCTACGGCAATCTGTTCAGCTCCATGATCGTGTTCATCGCCACGATCTTTTTCACATCCAAAATGACGGCACGCACCGAGCTGGTCGCCATGCTTACAGGCGGGATGAGCTTCAAAAGACTCCTCTACCCCTACTTCCTCGGCGCCACACTGATCGCTGGGATCAGTCTTTACCTGAGCCATTTCGTCATCCCCAAGACCAACGAAACGCGGCTGAATTTCGAATGGCGCTACATCAAGGACAAGAGCAAGGAACGCTTTCAGAATCTGCATCGGCAGATCCGACCAGGCCACATGATCTTTTTGGAGAATTACAACACGCGCAGGATGTCGGGCTATCACTTCGCGTACGAACACTTTGAGGGACAGCGCATGCTCAGCGCCATGAAAAGCGACTTCATGCGCTACGATACGGTCACCACCAAATGGCGCCTGGACAATGTGGTCATCCGCAGCATAGACGAAGACGGCACCCAGCATCTTCGTCGGGAACGTCGGATCGACACCACCCTCGCCCTGCTCCCTGAGGATCTGGCCACCATCATCTACAATGCGGAGATGATGCCGACCCCCGAACTCAACGAATTCATCCGGGCGGAACAATTGCGCGGTTCGGAAAACGTCAACTACTTCATCATCGAGAAACTCAAACGCACGAGCTGGCCTGCATCCACCTACATTTTGGTGCTCATTGCCCTTTCCCTTTCTTCTCAGAAAACCCGAGGCGGACTCGGACTCAACATCGCCATTGGCCTGGCGATCTGCGTGTCCTACATCTTCTTCATGCAGATCAGTACCACATTTGCCACGCTGAGCAACTTCCCGCCTCTGCTGGCGGTTTGGCTGCCCAACATATTTTTCAGCCTCCTTGGCCTTTATCTCTATGCCCGTGCGCCCAAATAATTTAATGCGTCTGCATTTCATCGTATTCCTGTGGGGGTTCACGGGCATACTCGGCGCTCTGATCAGCCTTGAAGCGCTCGAGTTGGTCTTTTACCGAATGGGACTGGCCGCAGCCATTCTCTGGGTTTGGGCCTTTTGGAAGAAAAAGGAGCTGCGCATCGGTTTCACTCAGCTGTCCATGTATCTGCTCACCGGAGCGGTGATCGCCGTGCACTGGGTGACCTTCTTCCACGCGATCAAAGTTTCCAATGTGAGTGTGACCCTCGCCTGCCTGAGCTCTGTTGCTGTCTTTGTCTCTCTTATTGAACCCTTGGTCTATAAAAGACGGGTCCGGATGCAGGAGATCCTCCTTTCCCTGCTGGGCGTGCTCGGACTCTTTTTGATCTTCCAGTTCGAGGGCGACCACCGGGAGGGCATCCTCTATGCGCTCATCTCCGCTTTTCTCGCCGCCGTATTCAGCGTCCTGAATGGAAAATTCGTTCAGTCAGATGCCTCGGAAAAAATATCGGTCTACGAGCTCAGCGGTGGCTGGCTGGTCCTGACCGTCTACCTGCTTTTAAATGGAAGCTTCCAAAACGGACCGCCGGCGCTTCAGGGCTTTGACCTGCTTTGGCTCTTCATACTGGGTGGAATCTGTACTGCCTACGCCTTCATCGTTTCGGTGGACGTGATGAAGGAGCTGAGTCCGTTCACCACGGTTTTGACCATCAACCTCGAACCGGTCTATGGGATCATTTTGGCCCAACTGCTTTTTAGTGAAAAAGAGAGCATGACCCCTTACTTTTACCTCGGAACCGGGATCATTTTGTCTTCAGTCATCCTGAATGGATATCTGAACAGGAAAAGGCGGATCAGACAGCGAATAGAAACCGAAATTTGACCCAAGAACAAGCGATCGAATGGATTATTTGGACTTTGAACAACCCATCAAGGAACTGCAGGAGCAGTTGGAGCGAACGGTGAACATAGAGAAAGAGACAAAGGTGGACATGAGCAAGACCATCAAGGAGCTCGAAAAGAACATCGTGAGTACGCGCAAGCAGATCCAGAACAATTTGACCTCCTGGCAGCGTGTTCAGCTTTCCAGGCACCCACAAAGGCCCTACACACTGGCCTACATCGAAGCGCTGACGGATGGACAGTTCATGGAACTGCACGGCGATCGAAGCGTGAAAGACGACAAAGCCATGGTCGGCGGATGGGGTTTGATCGATGGAGAGAGTTATATGATGATCGGTCAGCAAAAAGGAGTCAACACCAAAATGCGCCAGTACAGGAATTTTGGAATGGCCAATCCGGAAGGATACCGAAAGGCCTTGCGCCTGATGAAACAGGCCGAAAAATTCAACCGGCCGGTGATCACCTTCATCGACACACCCGGAGCATTCCCCGGGCTGGAAGCCGAAGAGCGCGGACAAGGCGAAGCCATCGCTCGGAACATCTATGAAATGTGCCAGCTGAAAACGCCCATCATCTGTGTGATCATTGGTGAAGGCGCATCGGGAGGTGCGCTCGGGATCGGCGTTGGGGACCGTGTTCTCATGATGGAAAACACCTGGTATTCGGTGATCTCCCCTGAGAGCTGCTCATCCATCCTTTGGAGAAACTGGGACCACAAAGAGGAAGCTGCGGAAGCGCTGAAATTGACGGCTCAGGACATGATGGAGAACAAGCTCATCGACGGCATCATCAAGGAGCCTTTGGGAGGCGCACACACCAACCCTGAAGAGACTTTTTCTACGGTCAAGAAGGCCATTTTGAAAAATCTGGAAAAGCTTCAGGAGATGGATACGGACAAGCTGCTGGCCGCCCGGATCCGTAAATTCAGCAGAATGGGCGCGGTGAAGAGCTGAACGAACGATCAGCCTTTGTCGAAGAGCGACCGAACAAAGCCGTTCGCATCGAAGACCTGCAGGTCTTCCATTCCCTCTCCCACACCAATGAAACGCACAGGGATTCCGAATTCAGAGGCGATCCCGATCACCACACCGCCTTTGGCCGTGCCGTCGAGTTTGGTGAGCACCAGACCGCTCACATCTGTTGCCGCTGTGAATTGTTTGGCCTGTTCGAGGGCATTTTGTCCTGTGGAACCATCCAGCACCAGAAGAACTTCGTGCGGTGCCTCAGGAACCAACTTTTGAAGGACTCTCCGGATCTTAGACAGCTCATTCATCAGATTCACTTTGTTGTGAAGACGTCCCGCCGTATCGATGAGGACAACGTCAGCTTCTTCACTCAATGCCTTTTGGAGGGTCTCAAAGGCCACGGCTGACGGATCGGTGTTCATCCCCTTGGAGACGATATCCACTTGCGCTCTCTCGCTCCATATGGTCAATTGATCCACAGCAGCTGCCCGGAAGGTATCGGCCGCTCCCAACACCACCTTTTTGCCTGCCTGCTTGAATCGGTGGGCCAGTTTCCCGATGGATGTGGTCTTGCCCACTCCATTCACACCGACCACAAGAAGGACAAGGGGCTTGGGTGCATCTTGAAGATCGAAGGTGATGGGCGAATGGGCTTCAGTCCCCTCCACCATTTGGGCGGCCACTTCCTCTTCAAGTATGGTGTCGAGTTCAGAAGTGGACATGTACTTATCCTTGCTCACGCGGGCCTCGATGCGTTCAATGATCTTCACTGTGGTCTGCACGCCCACATCTGAAGTGATCAGCATTTCTTCGAGCTCGTCCAGTACCTCGGGATCCACCCGACTCTTGCCCGCAACAACACGCGCCAGCTTTCCAAAGAAATGCTCGCGTGTCTTGCGTATTCCCCCGGACAATTTCTCCTGATCCTTATTGCTGCTGAAAAAACCCATATGAACAAAAAAGCCACTGTGTACAGTGGCTATTCTAAATGTCGGTCTGTAAAGATTACTTGAAGAAATCCTTGGCTGCGTCCTTGGAGACGATCCGCTCTTCGAAGGTATAATTTCCCTTGTCCGATTTGACCATCTTGATGACCTTGGTCATACTGACTCCGCCTTCTTTCTTCAGCGTTGCTACTACTTTCTTTGCCATGGCTTACTTGATCTCTTTGTGAAGGGTCATACGCTTGAGGACGGGATTGTACTTCTTGAGTTCCATCCGGTCCGGGCTGTTCTTCTTGTTCTTGGTGGTGATGTACCTCGATGTTCCAGGCATGCCGGAATCCTTGTGCTCTGTGCACTCCAGGATGACCTGTACCCGATTTCCTTTCTTGGCCATTTGCTTGTTCTTCTCTTATTGGCTTCTTAGTCGATCAGTCCTTTGGCCCGTGCATCCTTCAACACGGCGGATATTCCCTTGCGGTTGATATCCTTCAGGGCCGAAGCGGAAACACGCAGAGTGATCCAACGATCCTCTTCTGGGATGTAGAATCTCTTCTTGCTCAGATTCACCTCAAAACGCCTCTTGTTCTTCTTGTTCGAGAAGGAGACGTGATGACCCGTCATCGCTTTCTTTCCGGTCAACTCACAGACTTTGGACATGGCTACACTTTTTATCCCCAAAAAAGGGAGTGCAAAATAAGAGATTATTTTCCGGATAGACAACGGTCTGTTAAGCCTCCAAATACTTGCGCAGAAGGTTCAATGCCGTCAGTCCGCTCCTGCGGATGTTCCGTTCTCGGTGCATGCCCATCCGGAAGCATTCTGCCCAGGTGCCCGAGGGCCCGTGAATACCGATCCAAACCGTTCCTACCGGCTTCTCTTCCGTGCCGCCCGTGGGGCCGGCCACTCCGCTGACCGAGACACAGACCTCTGTTTCATAGCGCGAACAGCCACCAATGGCCATGGCACGTACCACCTCTTCACTCACTGCGCCATGGGTTTCGATCGCCGCCTGCGGAACACCCAGTTCCCGCACCTTCACCTCATTGGCATAGGCCACCGCACCGCCCTTGAAGTAGGCCGAGCTCCCAGAAACAGTGGTGAGAAGGTGGGCGATGTAGCCGCCAGTGCAGCTCTCTGCCGTGGAAAGGCTCCATCCTTTTTTGATCAGGGACCGCCCGACCACTTCCTGCAGGCTGTCCCTGCCTTCGCCATAGATCTCTGTTCCAATGACCTTTCGCAGCTTTTGATGCTCCTCTTCGATGCTGTGTTCAAGCGCAGCGCGTTCGCCCATTCCGCTCAGCCGCAACTTGACGATGCCCGGCGAAGGCAGATAGGCCAGTTTCAAACTCTTTGGCAGTCCCAGCTCCCATTCGCGGATCTGTTCGGCCAGAACCGATTCTGGGATGCCTTGGGTAAGAAAGGTCCTGTGGACGATGTCCTGCTGGAGAAAGTTTTCAGCGATCCAGGGCAGCACTGCCGTGTGCATCAGGTGCTTCATCTCATAGGGCACTCCTGGCATGGAGATGAAGAACCGGTCCTCATGTTCAAATCGCATGGCACTGGCCGTTCCCACATCGTTCTTCCAGATGAAGGCATTGCTGGGCAATTCTGCCTGATCCCTGTTCAGGTGAGAGATGTCCCGTCCCATTTGCTGAAAAAGCGACTGGATATGGGCAAAGACCTCCTGATCGAACTGCAGCTCACCACCGAAATAGCGCGTGAGCGTGTGCTTGGTCAGATCGTCTTTGGTGGGCCCGAGCCCTCCGGTGATCAGCACCAGCTGGGTATCTGTATGCAGGCCATCCAGTGTCTGGACGATGGCCTCAGAGGTATCGCGTATGGAATGGATGCGGTGCACCTCTACGCCCACTTCATTCAGCTTCTGGCCCATCCAGGCCGAATTGGTATCAATGGTTTGTCCGATGAGGATCTCATCTCCTATCGTGATCAATTCTGCCTGCATCTAGGAACTTTTTTTCTTATCGAGGAAAGACTGCAGGATGATGGCCGCACTCATGCTGTCCACCCGTTCCTTTTCCCTTCGCTTTTGCTTGGGCACACCTGCCTCGATCATTGCCTGAACCGCCATTTTTGATGTGAATCGCTCGTCCTGCAAGAAAACCGGGATCTCTTTGAACTGTTCTTTGAGCCGACCGATGATGCGATGCACCAATGCCGAATTATCCGATGCCCCACCGTCCAGTTGCTTCGGATCACCCACCACCAGCCCGGCGCATGCTTCTTCGCCGATCAGCACTTCCAATCGGTCCATCAGCTCATGAGTCGGACAAGCCGAAACAGGAGAGGCCACCATCGCCAGTACATCGGTCACGGCCAGACCCGTGCGCTTGGCACCGACATCGATGGCAATATATCTTCCTGCGGCTTTCAACTGCGTACTTTTGGCAAAAGTAGCCCAATGAAAGAAGCACTTCAGGAACGGATCGAAGCGGCATGGGAAGACCGAAAGCTGCTCGAACAGTCGGTGTATCGCACAGCCGTGGAAGCGGTATTGGAAATGCTGGACAAGGGTTCGCTGCGCGTGGCCGAACCGGATGGAAGCGACTGGAAAGTGAACGAATGGGTGAAAAAAGCCGTACTGCTCTATTTCCCCGTTCGCCCCATGGAGACCTTCCAGGCAGGTCCTATGGAATTTCATGACAAGATCCCATTGAAGTCGGATTTTGCCGGTCAAGGTGTTCGTGTGGTGCCGCATGCTGTGGCTCGATACGGATCATTTCTGGGCAAAGGCGTTGTCATGATGCCCTCCTATGTGAACATCGGCGCTTATGTGGATCGGGAAAGCATGGTGGACACCTGGGCCACGGTCGGCTCCTGTGCACAGATCGGAAAGCGTGTGCATTTGAGCGGAGGTGTGGGCATTGGCGGTGTACTGGAGCCGCTTCAGGCCGCACCGGTGATCATAGAAGACGACTGTTTCATCGGATCAAGAGCCATTGTGGTCGAAGGTGTTCGGGTCCGAAAGGAAGCCGTACTTGGCGCCAATGTGGTGCTCACCGCATCCACCCGGATCATCGATGTCAGTGGAGACCAGCCTGTCGAATTCAAGGGCGAAGTGCCGGAGCGATCGGTCGTGATCCCAGGAAGTCTGCCCAAAGAATTCCCGGCAGGCAGCTACCAGGTGCCCTGCGCGCTGATCATTGGCAAGAGAAAGGAAAGCACCGACCGAAAGACCTCGCTCAATGAGGTGCTCCGCGATTTCCATTTGAGCGTATGAACAGTGCACTGGCCTTCGATGCCAAGCGAGCCTTCCACAATCACACAGGCCTTGGGAACTACAGCCGGTTCATATTGTCTGGCCTGGCCGAGCGATATGCAGACCTTTATTCCTTTCATCTGATGAATCCAAAGCCGGGTTCACTCTTCAGCGAACGCGATCCGGTGCTCAAAGAAGAACGACCCGAGGGGATCTATTCCACTTTTTCTTCTCTCTGGCGCAGTGCAGGCATGTACAAAGACTTAAGGAAAATGGATGTCCGTCTTTTTCACGGACTGAGCAACGAATTGCCCGCTGGCCTGTCGCTGCAGAACATCCGTTCGATCGTGAGCATACACGACCTGATCTTCGAGAGTCACCCCAAATTCTACCGACCTGCCGACCGATGGATCTATCGAAAGAAATTCCGCTCGGCTGCCCAGAATGCAGACCGGGTGCTCAGCGTGAGTGCCCGCACCCGTGAGGAGCTGATCGAGCGCTATGCAATACCTGAGGAAAAGATCTTTGTGCACTACCAAAGTTGCCATACGGCCTTCCAAAAAGATGGCGATCCAAAGAAGGACAGGCAGGTCCAAAAAGATCTGAAACTGCCCGATCAATATGCTCTTTCCGTGGGCACAGTGGAGCCCAGAAAAAATCTACTCTCAAGCCTGGAGGCACTCAAGGAGCTGGACATTCCCTTGGTGGTGATCGGCAAGGGAGGTGCGTATCGAAAGCAGTGCATGGACTTTGTGGTTGAGAACGGAATGGGCCATCGGCTTTTCTGGCTGTCAGATATAAGTACAGAGCAACTCGCATCCCTTTATCGCTGTGCTGCTCTTTCATTGTATCCTTCGGAAGTGGAAGGCTTTGGCATCCCGATCATAGAATCCTTGTTCAGCCGCTGCCCTGTGATCACCAACCAAAATGGTGTTTTTCCAGAAGCGGGCGGGCCCGACAGCTGGTATGTGGACCCGCAGGAACCCGAGGAGATCCGCACTGCGATCCGGTCCATTTTGGACGGCACGCAGGTGACTGCATCGCGTACAGAACGGGGGCTGGCTTACGCCCGGAAGCAGTTTGAACCCCATCGGTTGATGGACCAACTGAGTGGTCATTACCAGGAGCTGCTGTCGAATTGACCCTTGCCCGGACACTGCCTGAATAGTGCTTCTGCCCCTTGTTTGCCTTTTTTACTTTTGTGCCGCTTATGGGAACTGGTCTCGCGCTTCTCACCCTTTTGGTTCTGGCTCTTATCGCACTCGCTTTTTGGCGCAAGGTGGAGCTGCAGTTTGAGTACCTCCAGCGAAAAGAAGGCAGAGGAAAGAAGATCGCACGCCATTGGTTCAAAGCGCAGAAGAACGAAGTACTGAAGGAGCTGCGCAATCGGGCTCTGCTGCTCTTTCCCTTGCTTTTTGGTGTCGACCGGGAAGACGAGGGAGAGGAACTGAACGCCTTGAAATCGAGGGTACGAAATCTGCATTTGGCCATCTACCTCCTGCTGATGGCCGTTGTATTGCTTGGTCTGATCGGAAAAGGACCTGTTCAGTGAATCATTCGCCAGAGGACATACTGAAAATGGTCGCTGATCCGATCTTTCGACTCATCGGCGAAGCCGCTGACGAACTGGGACAAGAGGCCTTCGTGGTGGGTGGCTACGTGCGCGACGGAGTCATGGGACGACCACAAAAGAACGACCTTGATTTTGTGACGGTGGGCAGCGGCATTGCGCTGGCAAAAAAAGTGGCAAAAAAGACAAGGGCCGGCAAGGTCCATGTATTCCGCAATTTTGGAACGGCGATGATCCGCCACGAAGAGCTCGAGCTGGAATTTGTAGGTGCACGAAAAGAATCCTATGATCGTGGGTCGAGGAAACCAACTGTCGAGGAAGGCAGCCTGGAGGACGATCAGAACAGAAGGGACTTTACCGTGAATGCTTTGGCCATTCAGTTGAATGCCGCATCCTTTGGCCAATTGCTCGATCCCTTTAACGGGATCAGGGACATAGCTGAAGAGCGCATCCGCACACCACTGGATCCGGACCTGACCTACTCAGACGACCCCCTGCGCATGCTGCGGGCCATTCGCTTCTCCTGCCAGCTGGGATTCGCCATCGACAAGAATTCCCTGAAGGCAATAAAGAGGAATGCCCACAGGCTCGACATCGTTTCCAATGAGCGGATCATTGCCGAATTCAATAAGGTAATGGCATGCCCGATGCCCTCTAAAGGCCTGGCACAGATGTTCGATGCGGGCCTCATACATCTCTTTTTTCCTGAACTCGTGGATCTGCAAGGCGTGGAGGAAGTAGAAGGCAAACTGCACAAAGACAATTTCTACCATACCCTCGAGGTGCTGGACAATCTGTGCAAGCGGACAGACAAACTTTGGCTGCGCTGGGCCGCTCTGCTCCATGACATCGGAAAGCCAGTGGTCAAGAAATTCAACGACGACATTGGATGGACCTTTCACAACCATGAGTTCGTCGGCGCGAAGATGATCCCAAGGCTCTTTCGACGACTGAAACTGCCCATGGGTGAACCCATGCGCTACGTTAAGAAACTCGTGATGCTTTCTTCCCGACCCGCCGTACTGTCCGAGGACGAGGTGACCGACTCAGCAGTGCGCCGACTGTTGTTCGACGCCGGGGATGAACTCGAAGACCTGATGATGCTTTGCGAAAGCGATATCACCACCAAGAACGCCAAGAAGAAACAGACCTATCTGAAGAATTTCGAGATCGTCCGCGAGAAGCTCAAGCAGGTGGAGGAGGCCGATCGCATCCGGAACTGGCAGCCACCGATCGATGGTGCGACCATCATGGCCACCTTTCAGATCGGTCCGGGACCAGAGATCGGTCAGATAAAGAACGCCATTCGGGAAGCCATACTTGAAGGAGACATTCCCAATGAACACAAAGCCGCCTTTGGCTTCATGATCGAAAAGGGAGCGGCTCTCGGACTCAAACCCAAGAACACATGAACGAACAAGGTTGGGTACTTCGCTGCGTGCTGGATGTGGAAGAAACCGTCTTTCGCGATGTGCTCGTCCGGCCAGAGATCAGCCTGATGGATCTGCACAAGATCCTGCTCGCTGCATTTGAAATGGACGGCAGCGAGATCGCCACGATCTACTGCGCCGACGATGACTGGAACCCGCTGGCAGAATTTCCGATGATCGACTTCGAAGGCTCGGGACAGGGCACCATGGAAAGTACGCTCGTCGCAGATGTGCTGGAATCTGAGGGAGAGAAATTGCTTTGGATCGCCGACCTGGTGCGTATGCGCAGCTGTTTTGTAGAATGGGTCCGAAGCACGGATGCACCAAAGCAAAGCATGAGTCAGGTACTGCTTTCAGTGGGCGAAACGCCGGCTGCATCAGAGGAACTTTTTGTCCCAGACCCGCACTCTGAACAATCAGACGAGGCCGCTGGGACCGATGGAGATCAGGAATTGATGTAGGGCGCCATCTGCTGCTGCAAATGAGCGGCGGCCTCTCTGTGGCTGCCAGCGGCATCCGAACCGGGATAGAGAATGCTGCGCGAGGCATTGATCAGGAGCCCGCCTTCAGCCGTTGCCGCATTTTTACATACCTCGTCCACACTCCCCCCCTGTGCGCCTACTCCAGGAACGAGGAAAAAGTGTTCCGGGCATCTTTGTCGGATGGAAGCGAGCATCTCGGGCCGTGTCGCCCCCACAACGAACATCAGCTCATCGGGACCAAACCGCTGCGCCATACGGTCCATGGCCTCTTCATACAGGCGCTTGCCGCTTTTGAGTTCCAACAATTCTAGATCTTCAGAACCGGGATTGCTTGTCAGTCCGAGCACGACCATCCACTTTCCTTCCCGCCCGGAGAAGGGCTCCAAAGTATCCATACCCATGTAGGGAGAAAGGGTGAGCGCATCGCAGGAGAAGGTATCGAAATAGGCCTTGGCATAGCGCTCAGCCGTATGTCCGATGTCTCCCCTCTTGGCATCTGCAATGATCAGATGATCGGGATGACTGGCCTTCAGATGATCCATCAATTGGGCAAAACGCCTCATTCCTTCAACGCCGTCCGATTCAAAAAAAGCGAGGTTGGGTTTGTAGGCCACGCAGTGGTCGGCCGTCTCCGAAATGACCTGCTTTAAAAAGGCCAGCTGCGGATCTTCTTGGTTCAGATAGGCGGCGGGTATGGAATCCACCTTGGGATCGAGTCCCACGCAGAGCATGGACTTCTTTTTCTTGATCTGATCGATCAGTTCAGCTCTCTTCATACTCATTCGGATCCTTCCTGCATTTTTTCGGCGTTCTCAGCCAGTTGCAATCGATCGAGAAAATCCTGGATGTTTCCATTGATCACCTCCTGCAAATTGTAAACGGTCCAACCGATCCGGTGATCGGTGACCCGCCCCTGAGGGAAATTGTAGGTGCGGATCTTGGCAGAGCGGTCGCCAGTGGAGACCAAGGTCTTTCTGCGGTCGGAGATCTGCTGCTGCTGTGCCTGAACTTTCTGCTCAAAAAGTCGGGTGCGCAGCATTTGCAGGGCCCTTTCCTTGTTCGCCAACTGGGAACGCTCGATCTGACAAGTGATCACAATACCGGAAGGTTTGTGGGTCAGTTGCACTTTGGTCTCCACCTTGTTCACATTCTGACCACCCGCGCCGCTTGAACGGGCTGTCTGCCACTCCAGTTCTGAAGGGTGTATGTCCACATCCACTTCATCGGCCTCCGGCATGACAGCCACAGTGGCTGCCGAGGTGTGTACACGGCCCTGAGTCTCTGTTTCGGGAACGCGCTGTACCCGATGGACCCCGGATTCAAACTTCAGTATGCCGTACGAACCATCCTCCTGAACGGACATGACCACTTCCTTGTATCCGCCTGCTGTGCCTTCGGTCACTTCCATGATCTGGGTCTTCCAGCCTCGCTCGTCGCAATATCGCTGATACATGCGGTAGAGATCTCCTGCAAAGAGAGCGGCCTCGTCCCCTCCCGTCCCGGAACGGATCTCCAGGACCGCCGGACGGCCGTCTTCAGGGTCTTTTGGGAGCAGCATTTGCTGGATGTCTTCGGTCAGTGTACTGAGTTCTTCCGCAGTGGCCTCCAGCTCCGACTTGGCCATTTCCTTCAGCTCCGCATCCTTTTCTTCTTCCAGAATGGTCCGGGCTTCCTGCTGGTCATTGAACAGCTGCTGGTAGCGATCGGCAGCATCCACCACTTCCTTGAGTTCTTTGTACTCCCGGCTCAGTTTGGCATAGCGGGCACGATCCGAAATGATGTCTGGCTGCACGATGAGGTCGTTGACCTCATGAAATCGTTGACGGATCGAATCGAGCTTGGGAAGTAGATCGTCGTGGGTCATCCGGAATAGGTGAATTCTCCAAACTCCGAAAAAATGCTCAGCTTCTTCTCCGAGGCCTGCTCCACACGACCAATGCGTTTGGCATCCACTCCGAATTCGTTCGAGCAGGCGATGAGTTCATCCGCGACTTCAGGCGAACAGTAGACTTCCATTCGGTGTCCCATATTGAAGACCTGGTACATTTCCCTCCAATCGGTCTGCGATTCCTGCTGAATGATCTGGAACAAGGGCGGTAGATCGAATAGATCATCCTTGATCACATGCTGACTTTTTAGAAAATGCAGCACCTTGGTCTGACCGCCGCCACTGCAATGAACGATTCCGTGGATCTGGTCTCTGAATTCGGGGATCATCCGCGCCATGACCGGTGCATAGGTCCTCGTTGGAGAAAGTACGAGCTTGCCCATGTCCAGGCCGGTGCCTTCCACTTTTTCCGTCAGGGAACGGCTGCCCGTATAGATCAATTCATCGGGAAGACCGGCATCAAAGCTCTCTGGGAATCTGGCGGCCAGCTCATGGGTAAAGACATCGTGCCGTGCCGAAGTCAATCCGTTGCTTCCCATTCCGCCATTGTAGGCAGACTCGTATCTGGCCTGTCCGAAGCTGGCCAATCCAACGATGACATCACCAGCGGCGATGCGACTGTTTTCGATCACATCTGAACGTCTCATCCGGCTGGTCACCGTACTGTCCACAACCACCGTGCGCACCAGGTCGCCCAGATCGGCCGTCTCTCCTCCAGTGAGCACCATGTCCAGTCCCCAGTCCCTCAATTCTTCGATGAGCTCTGCGGTTCCTTGTATGATGGCCTCGATCACCTCACCTGGTATCAGGCGCTTGTTCCTTCCTATGGTCGAGCTCACCAGAATATTTCCCAGCGCCCCCACACACAACAGATCATCCACATTCATGATCAGGGCATCCTGAGCGATCCCCTTCCATACGGACAGATCACCCGTCTCCTTCCAATAGGCGTAGGCCAGAGATGATTTGGTGCCTGCCCCGTCGGCATGCATCACCAGACAATGATCGGCATCTCCCGTCAGATGGTCGGGAACCACTTTACAGAAGGCCATGGGAAACAGTCCTTTATCAAGACCTCGTATGGCGCGGTGCACTTCTTCTTTCTGAGAGGAGACGCCTCTGCCTGCGTATCGATCGGATGCCATGGCTCAAAAATAACGCCTTGGAGACAGAGAACGCCATAAAAAAACCCCGCCGAAGCGGGGTTCACCTATGCAAGCGGTGAGTTTAGATTATTTGATAAAGATAACCAAGCCCGGCTTCAGGTCCTTATCCTTCAGATCCGGATTCATCTTCTTGAGTTTCTTCTTATCCAAACCGAGTTTCTTGGCGATCTCCCCGAAGGAGCGCTCGCGCTCAACCCGATAGTGACTGGCGTCGTATTCATCGTAATCGCCATTCACTGTGATCTTCAACTCCAGGCCTTCAAAAGGTCGAACACCGCGCAGACCACCGTTCAGTTCCTTTAGCTGACGCACATTGATGCCGTACATCTTGGCCACCTTGCCAAAGCTTTCCCGCTTGTCTGCCACCGTATGGAATTCACCCTGCGGACGCTCCTCTTCCTTCGCCTCGTCGCCGCCCTTCTCGGAGGATCCACCCTCTTCTGCCACAGGCTGATTGGGCACATAGTCGTCCCGCAGCACTTTGAAGTCCGTCCTTCTGTTGATCTGGTTGCCGATCTCTTGTTCTTCAGACGAACGGCTCTTGATGAATCTTTCGGTGAGTACCGATCCGGCCTTGAAGGTCCCGGCTCCAAACCCTTTGTATGCATCAGTCACTGTGAATGGCTCTGCTTCGCCTTTACCCACAGCCACCAATCGATCCGATGCAATGCCTTTGGAGATCAGGTAGCGTACGCAGGTGTCTGCACGATTCTGTGAAAGCGTACGGTTCTTTTCGTCGGTGTCCCGGTAGTCCGTGTGGGAGCGCAATTCGATGACGATGTTCGGATTGTCGTTCAGGATGGCCACCACGGTATCCAGGGCCACCATGGACTCTGGACGCAGGTCCCATTTGGCCAGATCGAAGAGCACATTGGGAAGAACGATCGGCACCTCGATGTGGTCCATTCCCTTGTTCAAGGTCATTCTGTGCAAAAAGACGTTCTCCTCTTTCAGGAATTCAAATGAATCAAATGGAACGCCTACGGTCGAAGCCGCGGCTTGTGCATTCAGATACTGCTTCTTCTCAAAGCTCAAAGTGTAGGTGGTATTTTCCTTCAAATTGTCCGAAGAGAAAACAAAGTCTCCGAAACCATCGGAGTTTTCGATGATGCTGCTTCCATCACTTCCGTTGAGCCGAATGGTCACCTGTGGAATGGGCTGTCCGTCCTTGGTATCGGTCACGGTACCTGTGATCTCAAAGAGCATGGGCACCTCGTAAATGCCGTAGATATCGTCTGAGCCCATGCCTTCCTTGGGCCGGTTGGAAGTGATGTATCCGCGGTGTGCGCCACCCGGTTCGAGCACGATGCCAAAATCATCGGCCGGCGTGTTGATCGGATACCTCATGTTCTCCACCTCACCTTTGGGCATTCCATTCTCATCCAGGGCTACACGGAAAATATCCAATCCGCCCATGCCCATGTGCCCATCTGAGGCGAAGTACAAGTAACCGTCGTCGTGTACGAAGGGAAAGAGCTCACTCTCTGCAGTGTTGACCAGGGGTCCGAGATTGGTGGGCTTCTTCCACTCCTTCTTGCGGCGGTCATAGCTGGTCATCCAGAGGTCTTTGCTGCCCTCTACAGAATTTTCAATGTCGCCTGCGAAATAGAGGATCTTATCGTCCGGGGAAAGGGACGGATGGCCCACGGAATGCGAACTGTCATCCGAAAGAACCACCACTTCAGGCTCATCCCAGGTCTGTCCGCGCTGACGGGTCACGTAGATGGCACAACCCAGTGTATGGTAGCGCTTGTTCTCACAGCGCGTGAAGTACAGATCCTTGAAGCGGGAATCGAAGCACATGGTGCCCTCGTGGTCCTTGCTGTTGATGATCTCTGAAAGCGGAACTGGGGTGGAGTAGTTCACTTCTTCCACTTCCTTCTGCTGCTTCCCTCTTCTGCGGCTTCTTCCTTTCTTTTTGTCCTTCCGCTCAGATTTGGTCATCCACAGATCCATGTATCCCTGACCTGTCCAGCCATCTTCGGCTTTACCTGTTCCTCCTTCTCTTGAGGAGACCAGATAGAGCATCCCGTCATACTGTGGGCGGTCGTGGTGCGAATGACTCAGTCCCTTTTGGTTATGGCTCCTGGAACGTTCTGCATAGATCGGTGTCATGTCACGATCGCGTGAATTCAGATCCTTTCGATTGGTCACGATGTAGCGGCTTGGATTTTCTATCCAATCTGTTGCCGTCCGACACATTTGAATGCCCCATTCGGCGCGTACATCGCCCGGATTCGATCGCTTCAACTCCTCATATTCGGCCAGCGCATCTTCATACTCGCCCTGAGAGGCCATCATCTCCGCATACCAATAGTGTGCATCGTCACCGTATTCGAGCTTGACCGCCCGCTTATACTGCGCCTGCGCCTGCTTGTAGAGGCTCACATGACGGTAACTTTCACCGAGCATGAAGGCGATCTCCGCCTTCTTTTTGCGCCCTTTCTCCTTGCCAAAGGCTTCCTTCAATGCTTCAATGGCAAAGCTGTATTCTTTGGCTCGGAAGTATTCCATGGCCTTCTCCGTGGCCTTGTGGATCTTTTCTTCTTTGGTTTCTGGCTCTTCAGAGACCTGCTTTTCCTGGGCCATCAAAGCCTGTGACCCCAGACAGATACACATCAGAACGACAAGGCTCCCCAGCGAAAATCTTTTGTTCACGACCATGCTCAATGCTTGAATTCGGTAATGTGCTAAAATATGCAATTAGCCCCAAGCGACGATAAGCAAGGAAATGCGGCAAAACAGAGCAAAAAAAACCCGGACAGTGCCGGGTTTTGAACGTTCGATAATTCAGGAGATCAACGCAAGGAAAGCATCTCGCGATACTTGGGAAGTGTCCAGACCTCGTCATCGATCAGCAGCTCCAGCTTATCGGAGTGCACACGGATCTTTTCGAAATAAGGAAGTACTTCTTCGCAGTACATGATGGAGCGCTTGCGAACATCGTCCACTGCATTGGCCCGCTTGCGCGCCTCGATCATCTCCTCTTTCAGTGTGATGATCTCCGATGTGCGCTCGGCGATCTCCTGCACCATATTCCTTGGAACCTTGGTGAGCTTCTTGAATTCCTTGTCGCCAAAGACCTCGTGCATGCCTTGAATGTTCTGCATCAACAGGGTCTGGTAACGAAGCGCTGTGGGCACCAGGTGGTTTCCGGAGATATCACCCAATACGCGCGATTCGATCTGGATCTTCAACTGGTAATTCTCCAACATGATCTCGTGGCGGGCCTCGATCTCCGTCCGGTTCATGACGCCCAGGTCTTCAAAGAGCTCAATGGCATCTTTGGAAACAAAGAAATCCAGCGCATGTGGCGTGGTGCGCACATTGCTCAGACCTCTTTTCTCGGCTTCTTTTTCCCAATCGCCACTGTATCCGTCGCCCTCAAAGCGGATGCTCTTGGAGCTCTTGATGTATTCCTTGAGGACATTGAAGATGGCATCATCCTTCTTCAGACCTTTTTTGTCGATCAGTGCATCGACTTCGGATTTGAAGTCCTTCAGCTGCTGGGCAACGATGGCATTGAGAATGGTCATCGGAGCAGCACAGTTGGCAGCGGAACCCACTGCGCGCAACTCGAACTTATTTCCGGTGAAAGCGAAGGGAGACGTCCTGTTGCGGTCGGTATTGTCGAGGAGGATCTCGGGGATCTTCCCAACAACATTGAGCTTGAGCTCTGTTTTCTTCTCCGCACTCAGCTTTCCGCTTTCGATCTTCTCAAGTTCATCGAGGACAGCGGAGAGCTGAGAACCAATGAAGACAGAGATGATGGCTGGCGGCGCCTCGTTGGCACCAAGTCGATGGTCGTTCCCTGCCGAAGCAATGATGGAACGAAGCAGATCGGCATGACGGTGCACAGCCTTGATGGTGTTGATAAAGAAGGTCAGGAACTGCAAGTTGCCCATCGGATTCTTTCCCGGGCTGAGCAGATTCACACCAGTGTCCGTAGCCAGGGACCAGTTGTTGTGCTTTCCGCTGCCGTTCACTCCTGCGAATGGCTTCTCATGCAGCAGACAACGCAGTCCGTGTCGGCGGGCCACTTTTTCCACCACATCCATGATCAGACTGTTGTGGTCCACCGCTAAGTTGGCCTCTTCGAAGATCGGCGCCATCTCGTACTGACCAGGAGCCACCTCGTTGTGGCGCGTTTTGATCGGAATACCCAGCCGGTGGGCTTCGTATTCAAACTCCTGCATGAAACGCATTACCCGCTCTGGAATGGTTCCGAAGTAATGGTCATCGAGCTGTTGGCCTTTGGCCGGACTGTGACCCAACAGGGTCCTGCCCGTCTGCTGCAGGTCGGGGCGGGCCTTGAAAAGCGCGTTGTCCACAAGGAAGTACTCCTGCTCCCAGCCCAAAGTGGATGTGACCTTATTGACGTTCTTGTCAAAGTATTTACAGACATCCGTAGCTGCCTGATCCACCACCTGAAGTGCTCTGAGCAGAGGTGTTTTGTAGTCCAGCGCCTCCCCTGTATAGGCCACGAAAATGGTTGGAATGCACAGGGTCGTACCCATGATGAAGGCGGGCGAAGTCGGATCCCATGCGGTGTATCCGCGGGCCTCGAAAGTGTTTCGGATCCCTCCGTTCGGGAATGATGAGGCGTCCGGTTCCTGCTGAACCAGCAAACTGCCATCGAACTTCTCCATGGCTTGCCCGTCGAATGTGGGCTCGAAAAAGCTATCGTGTTTTTCAGCAGTAGCGCCCGTAAGCGGCTGGAACCAGTGTGTATAATGCGTCGCACCCTTATTGAGCGCCCAGGCCTTCATTCCGGAGGCGATCTGATCGGCCATGCTTCGGTCGATCTTCTTGCCCAATTCCATGGCCGCCACAACGCTTTTGTAGGCCTCATTGCCCAGATAATCTCTCATGGCCTTTCGGTTGAAGACCATTTCGCCGAAATAAGAGGGAATACCTCCGTCTGGAATATTCAACTCCACAGGAGGTCTTTGGGTCGCTGTTTCAAGACTTTGAAAACGATGATTCGCCATGACGTGAAAATTTTGGCAAATCTATGCAAGCAAAAGTGTTTCTCCGACAATTACCCCCTATTTTTTTAGGGGTCTTATCGAAGGATTATGAACATGTATACAAGGTACCCGGCAAAAAGAGCACCCCCTTTCCATGAATTGAAAGAAAACACGGGCCGCAGGGCCATCAGAATCAATATGGACAAAGTCATTGCGATCATATAGGGAAAGTCGAATGCCAATAAGTGCCCGGAAGATGGTTCGATAGGCGTAATGATGCTGCTGAACCCGATCACACTGCCAATATTGAAGATATTCGATCCAATTACATTCCCAAGGGCCATATCCCGCTGACCCCGCAGCGCAGAGATCAAACTGGCAGATAATTCAGGCAGACTGGTGCCGATGGAAACCACGGTGAGCGAAATGATGCGCTCAGAAACACCCCAATGGGTGGCCAGTTCCACACTGCCACGAACCAAAAATTCGGCTCCGTATTTCAGTCCAACGATGCCGATCAGGATCTGCATCACCCACCAGACCATAGAACGCGTGCCTGACCGCTCCGCCCTCTCCTGAGTCAGACGCTCCTGTACGGTGGAATAGTAGAGCAGACCGAGATAACAAAAGAGCAGAGAGGTCAGGATCACTCCATCCATCAGGGAGGTGCGTCCATCTTGCAAGAGCCCGTAATAAACGAGGGTAAGAAGCAAAAGTGCCGAGATGTCCCGATTGAAATGTTTGCGATTGACCTTTATCCTGAAGAACATGGCGGTCAGCCCAAGGATCAGTCCGATATTGCTCAGGTTGGATCCGACCACATTGCCCACGGCAAGATCTGCATGCTCGTTGAGGGCGGCGTCCAAACTCACCACCAGTTCGGGTGCTGAAGTACTGAAGCTCACAATGGTCAGACCCACGATGATGGGCGGTATGCTCAGGTCAAGAGCGATCGACGAGGCGCCTCGCACCAGGGCTTCACCGCCTACGAACAAGAGGGTCAATCCGACGAGGATGAAAAAAGTGTTCTCCACGCCTTCAGGAATTCATTGTTCTCTTGACCGCACCTTCCGCCTGCTCCATGACCTTTCGGGCTTCGTTCAATTCTTCCCTTGCCTGCTCGAGTTTTTCGTCCTCAAGGGGAACCGAATCCCTGATCTCTCTTTTCACCTGTTCGGTCGCATGGCGCACTTCCCGAATGCCTTTGCCAAAGGAGCGGGCCATATCAGGAATGTTCTTCGAACCAAAAAAGAGCAAAATGACCAACAGAACAAAGAACAACTCTCCTCCCCCTATGGACATTGCCAATATGGACCCCACTGCGCTCATTTCTCCTGATGCCGGTAATATGCCTTCAAAGTATTCTGTAAAAGAGCTGTTCGGGTCATGGGTCCGACGCCACCGGGAACCGGGGTGATATAACTGCACTTCTGGGCCACGGCATCAAAGTCCACATCCCCGACCAAACGAAAACCGCTCTTTCGCGCAGGGTCTTCGATCCTGGAAATGCCCACATCGATCACCACCGCACCTTCTTTGACCATTTCCTCCCCGACGAAACATGGACGCCCCAGTGCGGCGATCAGAATATCGGCCTGCGCACAAATGCCTTTCAGGTCTTTGGTGCGGCTGTGGGTCTGAACGACCGTGCAATTGCCGGGCTGTGCATTCTTTCCCATGAGCAAAGCCATGGGCATACCAACGATGGAGCTCCGCCCGATGACCACACAGAGTTTCCCTTCCGTATCGATCTGATGACGCTTCAACAATTCCACGATGCCGGCGGGGGTGGCCGGAACGAATCCCTGGAGCCCCAAGGCCATTTTTCCCACGTTTTCCGGATGGAAGCCATCGACATCCTTGTCTGCACGGATCGACTCTAAAATGCGCTGATCGTTCATGTGCGAAGGCAAGGGCAACTGAACGATAAATCCGTCGACTCCCGCGTCTTCATTGAGCCGCTCAACGGTGTTCAACAGTTCAGCCTCAGAAATATCTTCAGAGAGATGGAGCACTTCGGAGTCAAATCCAACCTCTGTGCAGTCCTTTTCCTTGGCACCGACATAGGTCTGACTTGGGCCATCACTGCCCACCAGCACCGCCACCAACTTGGGTGGACGCTGTCCTTTGGAAATGAGCTGACCTACTTCCTCTCGTATTTCGTTCCTGATCGTGCCCGCCAGGGCTTTTCCGTCGAGTAGCTGCATCAGCGTCTTCTTCTCATCATTGCCTGCGCCATCCCTCGTCCGCCTGCAGACTGCATGCTTCGCATCATTTTACTCATATCCTGAAACTGCTTGAGTAAGCGATTCACCTCTTCTATTTGCGTGCCTGATCCGATCGCTATCCGCTTCTTTCGGCTTCCACGGATCAGCGAGGGATTGGAACGTTCTTCGGGGGTCATGGACTGGATCATCGCCTCTACTCCCTTGAATGCATCATCATCGATGTCCACTCCCTTCAGGGCCTTACCCATTCCTGGAACCATGCCCAGCAGGTCCTTGACATTGCCCATCTTCTTGATCTGCTGCAGCTGCTGAAGAAAATCATCGAATCCAAATCGATTCTGAGCGATCTTCTTTTGCACTTTCCGGGCCTGCTCCTCATCGAATTGCTCCTGCGCCTTCTCCACAAGGGACACCACATCGCCCATGCCCAGGATGCGATCGGCCATCCGATCGGGATGGAAGACATCGAGCGCATCCACCTTTTCGCCCGTACCGATGAACTTGATGGGCTTGTCCACAACAGAGCGAATGGTCAAGGCGGCGCCTCCTCGGGTATCTCCGTCGAGCTTGGTCAGGACCACACCATCGTAATTCAGGACATCGTGAAAGGCGCGTGCTGTATTCACGGCATCCTGACCCGTCATCGAATCCACCACGAACAGGGTTTCATTTGGCTGGATGGCCTTGTGGACCCGGCCGATCTCATCCATCATCTCCTGATCCACAGCCAGTCGTCCGGCCGTATCGACGATGACATTGCTGAATCCCTGTGCGCGTGCATGCTGTACGGCCTGGGAAGCGATGTCCACAGGATCTGGATTGCCCAGCTGACTGAAGACTTCCACACCCACCTGTTCTCCAAGCACCTTGAGCTGATCGATGGCCGCTGGTCGGTATACATCGCAAGCCACCAACAGAGGACGCTTTCCTTTCTTCCGTTTCAGATAGGACGCCAGTTTGCCACTGAAGGTGGTCTTTCCCGAACCCTGAAGACCAGCGATCAGGATGATGTTGGGCTTGCCTTCGAGGCTGAGTTCCTCGGCATTCCCACCCATCAGGTCGGCCATTTCATCGCGGGTGACCTTGACCATGACCTGCCCGGGCTTCAAACTCGTCAGCACCTCCTGTCCGATCGCCTTTTCCTTGACGCGAGCAACGAACTCCTTGGCCACTTTGTAACTGACATCGGCCTCGACCAATGCCCTGCGAACTTCTTTTAAAGATTCAGCCACATTGATCTCGGTGATCCGATCCCGCCCTTTGAGCGAGTGGAAGGCCTTTTCGAGCTTTTCACTAAGATTTTCGAACATTTATCGGCAACTGAATTTGAACCGACGAATTTAATGCACCTCTCAATACAGAATGATGTGAATTATCCGTTCAAATCCGTTGGCCTGAAAGGCGTTTTTCAAGACGGAAGCAGAATACATTTGATTCCATGCAGGCGTATCACGATCTCTTGAGAAAGGTCCTAGACGAAGGCGTACTGAAAAGCGACCGAACGGGGACCGGGACGCGTTCCATTTTTGGTCATCAGATGCGTTTTGACCTCAGTGCTGGATTTCCATTGGTCACCACAAAGAAGCTTCACCTGAAGTCCATTGTGCATGAACTTCTGTGGTTTCTCAAAGGTTCGACCAACATTGCCTATTTGAAGGAAAATGGTGTACGCATCTGGGATGAATGGGCGGATGAGCAAGGAGAGCTCGGACCCGTGTATGGCTACCAGTGGCGAAGCTGGCCAAAACCCGATGGCGGACAGGTGGACCAGATCGCTCAGTTGACCGAAGGCCTGAAAAACAATCCAGACTCCCGTAGACACATCGTCAGTGCATGGAATGTAGGACAGGTGGAAGATATGGCGCTGCCGCCCTGCCATCTGCTCTTTCAGTTCTATGTAGCCAGCAACCGATTGAGTTGTCAGCTCTATCAACGCAGCGCTGATCTCTTCCTGGGCGTTCCGTTCAATATCGCGTCCTACGCCCTGCTCACCCATATGGTCGCGCAAAGCTGCGGACTTCAGGTCGGGGATTTCGTCCACACTTTTGGGGATGCACACATCTACAACAACCACCTGGAGCAGGTGGAATTACAACTGTCCAGGGAGCACAGACCGCTGCCCGTTCTGGAACTCGACCCCAACATTCATGATCTGTTTGAATTCAGATTCGAGCATATTCGGATCGTTGGCTATGATCCACATCCATCGATCAAGGCGGAAGTAGCGGTATGAAGGAGATCGTACTCGTGGCTGCGCTTTCTGAGAACCATGCCATCGGAAAGGACAACCAACTCCTATGGCACCTTCCAGAGGACCTGAAGAGATTTCGCGCAATGACTCTTGGGCACACAGTGGTCATGGGGAGAAAGACCTTCGACTCCATTGGCAAACCCCTGCCCAAAAGAAAGAATGTGGTGCTGACCCGTAATACGGACTGGTCGCATCCCGAGGTTTCCGTATTCAACGATATGGAAAAGGCCATAGCTGCGTGTGCGAATGAGACCCTGATGATCCTGGGTGGAGCCGAGATCTATGCCCAGAGCATGCCTTTTGCCGACAGGCTCGAGCTCACCCATGTACACAGCCATTTCGAGGGTGATGCGTACTTCCCTGCTATCGACGACAACATTTGGGAAGCAGAACACGGGGAAAGAAAGACCGATGCTGCGTCAGGAATCAGCTACACCTTTTCCAAATGGCTCAGGAAACAGCCTTGAGTTTGCTCAGGGTCATCTTGCCCAACTTGGCCGTCACATAGTCGAGGTCGAGGACCAAGGGTTCCTTCTCCTCGCTTGAAGGAAGTTCGAACATGGCGTCATTGAGGATGGCCTCGCAAATAGAACGAAGACCTCTTGCCCCCAATTTGAACTCCTGCGCTTTCTGCACAATGCAATCAATGGCATCTTCCCGGACATCCAATTCGATCCCATCGATCTCAAACAACTTCTTGAACTGCTTGATGATGGCATTCTTGGGCTCCAGAAGAATGCGCCTTAGGGCTTCCGCATCCAGCGGATAGAGATAGGTCATCACGGGTAAGCGACCAATGAGCTCAGGGATGAGTCCGAAAGTCTTCAGGTCCTGAGGACTGACGTACTGCAGCAGATTGTCTGTATCGATCTGCTCACGGCCGTGTTGGCTTTGATAGCCTACAGCCCGCGTATTCAGCCGGTTGGCAATGTGGCGCTGAATACCATCAAATGCGCCTCCAGCGATGAAAAGGATGTTGGAGGTATCCACTTCAATGAATTTCTGGTCGGGGTGTTTGCGACCTCCCTGAGGCGGCACATTCACCTTGGTGCCCTCGAGCAATTTGAGCAAAGCCTGCTGAACACCCTCTCCGGAAACGTCCCGCGTGATGGACGGATTGTCCGATTTCCTGGCGATCTTATCGATCTCATCAACGAAGACGATCCCTCGCTGTGCCGCTTCCACATCGTAATCCGCCGCCTGCAGAAGCCGCGTGAGTATGCTTTCCACATCTTCACCCACATAACCAGCTTCGGTCAGCACCGTGGCATCCACAATGGTGAACGGCACATTGAGCATGCGCGCAATGGTACGTGCGAGTAAGGTCTTTCCCGTTCCGGTTTCACCCACGAGAACAATATTGCTCTTCTCGATCTCTACTTCCTCGGTCTCCTTGCCGTGGATGAGTCTTTTATAGTGGTTGTACACAGCAACCGAAAGCACTTTTTTCGCCTCGTCCTGACCGATCACATACTCGTCGAGCAGGGATTTGATCTCCTGCGGCTTGGTCAGTTTGAGGTTTTCGGCCAGTGCAGATCGCTCCTTTTCCTCCATCTCCTCATGTACGATGGTTCCGGCCTGCTTGATGCAGTTGTCACAGATATGACCATGGATACCTGCGATCAGAACGCTGGTATCCTTTTTTTCCCGTCCACAGAACGAGCAACTCAAATGCTCCTTTTTTCCGCTCATTTATCGCTGGGCTCTTCTCTTTTCTTGAGCAGGATCTCATCGATGATGCCATATTCTTTCGCCTCCTCACTGCTCATCCAATTGTCCCGATCCGAATCTTCCTGTATGCGCTCGAAGCTCTGTCCTGTATGATGGGCCTGAATGCGGTAGAGCTCGTCACGCACTTTCTGGGTCTCTTTGAGTGCGATCTCCATGTCGGAGACCTGTCCTTGGGTGCCACTCATGGGTTGATGGATCATGACCCGGCTGTGCTGTAAGGCCGTCCGTTTCCCCGCCTCTCCTGCTCCTAGTAGAACGGCTGCCATGGATGCGGCGATCCCCGTACAAATGGTGGCGACATCTGGCCCGACCACCTGCATCGTATCGTATATACCCAAGCCCGCATAGACCGATCCACCTGGCGAATTCAGGTAGATCTGAATATCCTTCTTGGAATCGACCGACTCCAAGAACAGCAATTGTGCCTGCACGATATTGGCCACCTGATCATTGATCGCCGTACCCAAGAAAATGATCCGGTCCATCATCAAGCGGGAAAACACATCCATCTGAGCCACATTCAACTGCCGCTCCTCCATGATGTAGGGTGTCAGGCTGGAGTGCACATAGCCTTCCAGAGTAAGACTGCTGATGCCCTCGTGCTGCGTTGCGTATTTTCTGAATTCTTTTCCGTCCATCTGCTGCTTTAACGTTTGGTTCAGTGAGAGGGTTGACTGTAAAAGTCCTCAACAGAAACCGATTCGACCTTCTTACCAAATTTAGCGCTTAAATGTTCAAGCACTTTGGTCTGCATCGCCTTCTCGTACAATTTGGAGACCTTATCGCCATCGTTCATGTAGTTCTGAGCGATCGAATCGACCAAGGCAGGATCCATCATCTGTTGACCATAGGCGGCCATTTGCTCCCGAACCAAGGCGCGGGCAGCCTCTTGCAGATCCTCATTCTCCACTTTCAGCTCTTCTTGTTCCGCTACGGAAGTCTCAATAAGTTGCCACCTGATGCCCTTGGCCATCGCCGGATACTCTTGGTCCACCTGCTCATCGGTCATGGGCTCTGCCCCTTCCTGTGCGGAGATCATCCATTTCCTCAAGAAAGCATCTGGAAGAGGAATGTTTTCCTTTTCCAAAAGGTATTCGATCATCGCGTTCTGGAACATGCGCTCCGCATCACCACTGAAGGAAGCCTGAAGTTGCTCAGAAACCTTGCTGCGGAACTCGGCTTCTTCCGTAACTCCTTTGTGCACTTTCTCAAAGAGGTCCTCAGCCGTCATATCAGCTGGCTCCACGCGAATGATCCCCTCGATCTTGAAGTTCCACTGCGCCCCATGGGTCTCAAGATGCGCTAAGTCCATGCCCAGGGCCTGGGCAGCATCTTCCAGCTGCGCGAAGTCTGCCTTTACATCCAGTTCAACCTCATCGTCTTTTTTTGCGCCGGTCAGCTTCTTGCTCAGCAAAGTGAACCGCTCTTCATCGAGTCGGAAACCCGCCGAATGTGTGTGGCCATCCTCCTGTCCTTTTTCCGTGCACTGTCCGCGCACGAAATCCGTAGGGCCGACCTCTTCCACCTGCTCCACCTTGCCGTATCGACGGCGAAGAGAATCAATCTCATCGTCCACCAAAGCATCGGTGATGTCCACCTGTCGGTAGGGCAGCTTGTCCTTTTTCTCACTGATATTCAGTTTGACCTCAGGGGCCAGACCCAGGTCAAATTCAAACTCCTGCTTATCTGACGACCAGTCGATATCGCTTTTTTCACGGGGCATGGGCTGACCCAGCAATGTGAGTTGCTGCTCCTTGATGTAGCCATTTATCCCTTCCTGAAGCAACTTGTTCACCTCTTCGATCAGGATGCCCTGACCGTATTGTTTCCTGATAAGACCAGCGGGCACATTCCCCTTTCTGAAGCCGGGCATTTGAATCGTCTTGCGCACCTCCTGTATTTGGCGTTCTACTTTTTCCGCATAATCGTCTGTCGCCATACCTATTTTGAGTACCGCGGTCAGGTCTTCGTTCTTTTCCAAATGAAATTGCATGGGGGCAAAAATTAGGGCGCAAAAGTACTCTTCTTGTTCGGTACAAAAAGCACACAACAAACGAATAGGCAGAAGCTTTCGTTAGTTGTTCATTAAACATTTAATAAGTGCTTCGCCTTTATCTCTTGGCTTTGAAAAAAATATTCACATCTTGTGGAAAACGAAAAGACCAACATATGTTCAGTCGTTTAAAGTTCGTTCTGTGGGCGTTGATGACCCTTTCCGCCTTCTCTTTGCAGGCACAGAACTGGGAGGACCGCATGAGCTTTTCGGCCACCCTCATCTATTTTCAGCCCTTCACCGACCTGAACGACGTTCCTCCCGTGAACAACCGACTGAATCTGGGTATAGATGCCGGAATATCCTACGATCTAAACAACAGGCTGCACCTGAGGGGCAACTGGATCTTTGGCATGGTCGATGGCGGCGAGCCGCAGTACGGATACTTTGAAACTGTCTTCAACGAAGCGGCTGTTTTCCTCGATTACGACATCATGCCCTGGGTAAAGCCTCGATCCAAATACGAATGGCATGTTTCAGGTGGCGCTGGAATGATGTTCTTCTATTCGAATCTTTTCGATGAACCTGGGAATGGGAAAACGCTGATCAGAAGATATCCTTCAAATGCAGCACCTTGGACATATGCGGGAACAGTGAACATTGGCACCAGCCTGCACATTCCGGTGAGCAAGCGTTTCAGTCTGACCCTGGGCGCTGATCTCAAATACATGCTCAACACAGACTATTTGGATGCATACAAGGACGCCGGGGGATCCGATATGCTTGGCACTTTTGAGGTGGGCATGTCCTTTGAATTGGGACGTAGCTTGAAAGAGGATGAAGTCATCACAAAGAAATCGGTCTATGATGAATTCATCAATCAGGAGGGCAGCGCCCAAGCCGAGCTGAACAAGGCCAAACAGATATTCGAAGAGGCCCAGAAAGCTTCTGAGCAGATCGAGAAGGAAAGAGAGGAAACGGCCAAAGCCATGGCTGAGAAAGATCAGCAGATCGCTGCCTTGAAAGAAGCCTTGGCCAAAGAGCATCCTCCCATCGATCCAGCCAGTGGCAATAAAGGGAGAGTAGAAACCGATCCATCACAAGGTCAGAAGGCCAACCAAGCGCCAAGCAGCGGATCTGTTGAGGATTGGGAGAAGACCATTGGCGTGGAAACAGCTCCCAGGACTGCGCCAGCATCCAGCAAGAATGGTATGTGGCATGTAGTGCTCGGGAGTTTTCCGACTGAGGAAGCAGCTTTGAGCTATGTCCAACGCAAGGGCCTGGATAAACAGCAGATAGTGGTGCGTTTTGTAGAAACGCTGAAAACCTACCGTCTGATCCACAGTTCCTTCAGTGACCAAGATGCTGCCGGAGCTGCACAAGATGCCATCAAGGATCGATTCCCAAAGGCTTGGATCATACAGTTCTAACAGAAACTTCTAAATGAAAAAAGGGCCGAAAGATTTCGGCCCTTTTTTGTTGGTGCGGATGAAGGGAATCGAACCCCCACGCCTCGCGGCGCCAGATCCTAAATCTGGTGCGTCTACCAATTTCGCCACATCCGCTTAGGTGCAGACAAAAGTAGGTCCAACAGGGACTTTTCGAAAGTCGGGATCACGGATGATCGTAATTTTGCGAAATAAGCCGATCCACTTATGAAAAGTTTGAATCCCAAAGATCTCCCAACGGCTGAATTGCATCAATTGCTCTTGGGATCTGTAGGCCCCCGTCCGATTGCATTGGCCAGTACCATCTCCGGTGACGGATCGGTCAATCTGAGTCCTTTCAGCTTCTTCAATGTATTCAGTGCCCACCCGCCCATCTTGATCTTCAGTCCAGCGCGCAGGGTGCGGGACAATACGACCAAACACACATTGGAAAATGCGAAAGCCACTGGCGAAGTTGTGGTCAATGTGGTCACCTATGCCATGACCGAACAAATGTCCTTATCGAGTACGGAATATGGGCGCGAGACCAATGAATTCATCAAGTCTGGTTTCACAGAACTGCCTTCAGAGAAGATCGGACCACCTCGAGTAGCCGAATCGCCGGTACAGTTTGAATGCACTGTACGCGAGATCGTTCCCCTGGGGACAGAAGGAGGCGCAGGCAACCTCATCCTGGCCGAGATCGTGCGCATGCACATCAACGAACATATCCTCAACGATCAAGGGAAGATCGACCCCTATCGGATCGATCTGATCGCCCGAATGGGCGGGGACTGGTACTGCAGAGCGCAAGGCGATGCACTTTTTGAGGTAGCCAAACCCATCAGGAAAAAGGGAATTGGCGTGGATGCGCTTCCAAAGAACATTCGACAGAGCTTCATATTGACCGGAAACGATCTCGGAAAATTGGGCAATGTCGAGTCCATACCCGAACCGGAAGAAGTACAGGAGTACGCTCAGTCCGCTGAGATCCGGAATCTGTTGGGTTCGGCATCTGACGGGCTTGAGATCCGTGAGATCCTGCATCAATATGCAGCTGAATTATTGGAAAAAGGAGAGGTCCAAAACGCATGGAAAACCTTACTTTGTGATCCTTTAAACAGAGCCTAATGGAACTAAGCGGAAGCATCAAAGTCATCCAGGAAGAAGAACGCATTTCCGATCGATTCAAGAAGAGAGGTTTGGTCCTGACCACGCAGGAGCAATACCCTCAGGACATCATGATCGAATTCGTGCAGGAGAAAACGGAGTTACTGGACAGCTTTCAGCACGGACAGCAGGTGACCATCTCCATCAATATTCGGGGACGAGAGTGGAAAAGCCCAAGTGGAGAGGTCAAGTATTTTACAAGCATACAAGGTTGGCGCATTCAAAGATCAGAGGCAGAAGCACCCGGTATGCAGCAACCTATGGGGAATTCGAACGATACCGCTCAGCCAGCAGCTGCGCCTGCTCCGGATCTCTCTGACAACGAGGGCGACGACCTTCCTTTCTAGATCGATTCTCATATTACAGCGCATTGGATCGGACCTGAATCCGACCCACCCGAGGTCCAGGAGACAGATCCGGATCTCGTGGCCATTGGTGGTAATGTGCATCCGGCTTCTTTGATCAAGGCTTACAGCCAGGGGCTCTTCCCTTGGAATACCCATCCTGAGGTCCCTATGTGGTACAGTCCGGATCCGCGCGCGGTGCTTTCGCCGGGCGCATTCAAATGTTCCAAAAGCCTGAGATCGGTCATCAGAAAAAAGCGTTTTGAACTCAGGCACAACAGCCGATTTGAGCAGGTGCTTCAGCATTGTGCAGACATCAAGAGAAAAGGGCAGCATGGCACCTGGCTGCATCCCGAGTTGCAGCGCAGCCTCAACCAACTGCAACAGATGGGGAATGCCCATTCCATCGAAGTTTTCCAAGAAGGAGAACTGGTGGGCGGACTGTATGGCCTACAGATCGGCAAGGTCTTTTTTGGTGAGTCGATGTTCTCCAAGGTTTCCGACAGCAGCAAGGTCGCATTGTACGCACTGTGCCGATCCCTGCCCAATGACGCGCTGATCGATTGCCAGCAGAGGACGGAACATCTCCTGTCTCTGGGTGCGCGCACAATAAGCCGTTCGGAATTCCTAAAAACCCTTGACGAACTGACCCATCAGCCCATGCAGCTGGCGCTCGCGGACATCTACTCCTGAGCGGATCAGGTCCTAAATGGCCATTAGCCGTTGCGCACGTCGAGCAGATCGCGCAATCTGTTGCCGATCATCATGAAACTCAATACGGTGAGCATGATCAGGATCCCTGGAGCGAGCGAAAGCCAAGGCTTCCCCATGAGGATGAAGCTGTAGTGGTCTCGGATCATTCCGCCCCAGCTGGGCACTGGAGGCTGAGCGCCAAGGCCCAAAAAAGACAGACCACTCTCCATGAGAATGGCCGCGGCAAAATTGGCGGCGGAGACAACGATCAGAGGTGCCCATGAATTGGGCAGGACATGCTTACGCAAAATGTACAGCGATGAAAACCCCTGAACCACCGCTGCATCCACATACTCCCTTTTGGACTGGCTTTTCACCTCTCCGCGCAGCACCCGGGCCACTTCTACCCACATAGTGAGTCCGATGGCAATGAATACCTGCCAATGCCCTTTGCCCAGCGCCAAAGTGAGTGCAATGACCAGCAGCAGTGTTGGGATGCTCCAGACCACCTGAAGCAGCCACTGTATGAAGGAATCCACCCTTCCGCCATAAAATCCCGCTATGGCCCCCAGAGGCACGCCTATGAGCAGCGATATGAACACAGCCACGAAACCCACGGACAAGGAAATGCGTGCTCCGATGATGAGCCGCGAAAGGACGTCGCGACCATAGCGATCCGTCCCGAGCCAAAAGCTGCGTTGCTGCACTTCATCCTCTGTTGCACGAATGCGGAATCCGACTTCATCCGGCCTGCCCTCCGGCATCAGATCGTAGGTCGTACCGTTTTTCTGGAAGTCGGCTACCGGATGTATCTGCACGGGTTGCAGCTGTCCGCTTGTGAACCGTTCCCAGCTGCCGCGCTTTGCATCTCTCTGAACGTATACAAGTGTCTTTGTACCCGGCGGAACAAGCGCCTTGGAGGGCAGCATTTCATTGGCGTATTCGGTAGAGACAGGAGCAACGAAGTAGGCCATCAAGGCCGTCATGGAAAGTGCGATGAGCCAGAAAAGAGCGAGGCCGGAGACCGGATCTTTCCACAGCCCTTTCCAGATCGGGCGCATCAGAGCGTGCTGATCAGTTCAGATGACCAGAAGAGATAGAGATCCTTGCCCAGATTTTCGTGCCACTTCTCGCGGTCCTCACGGTCCTTCTCTTCCGTGATCAGGGCATCATCCACCACATTGAAACCAACTTCAAAACGATCCGAGGCATTCAGACGGTAGAGTCCTGTGAATTTCTTGGCCTCTTCCCTTCGATCCTGCTCCTGCTGGCTGTAGGCATCCAGATCCAAAGGAATCCAACTCAGATCTTGTTGCCGCTTTCGATAGGCCGCATGCATTCGGATGCTATCGAAGACCGCCTCCTCCTGCATCCGCTCACCCAATGCCTTCACTGCTTTTCTGTACTTCTTGGACCATTTGTCTGAGCGGTCAAATCGAGCACTTCCGATCTCGTCGTAGCTCATGGGATGGCGCTGCTTCTTTTCGCCAAACTCCAGATCCATATAGGCATCTGGCATCACCAGGTCTGGCTCCACACCTTTGAGTTGGGTGGTGCCGCCATCGATCCTATAGTACTTCTGTATGGTGATCTTGAGCGCGCCCAAGGGCTTGACCCTGGCATTCATCGTGGCACGATCCAAATTGTATATGTTCTGCACCGTTCCCTTGCCAAAGGTCGTTTCGCTTCCAACGATCACCGCACGTCCATAGTCCTGAAGAGCGGCCGCACAGATCTCAGAAGCACTGGCGCTGAATTCATTGACCATGACGACCAATGGACCATCATAAGCGACATCCGGATCCGAATCGCGCAGAACCTTTTTTCTCCCATCCGCGGTCTTGACCTGCACGACTGGGCCTTTGGGAATGAACAGACCCACGATCTTGACCACTGCATCCAGTGATCCACCGCCGTTGTTCCGAAGATCCAGGATCAAACCTTCAATGCTGTCTTTTTTGAGTTTTTCGATCTCCGCCCGGACGTCCTCGGCGCAATTCCTGTTGTTTTCATTGTAAAAATCCACGTAGAACTTGGGCAGCCTGATATAGCCCATTTTCCGATCGTCGCCATCCCTCGGACCGATCACAGCGGATTTAGCAAAGGTCGCCTCGAGTTCCACGACATCCCGCACGATGGGGATGACCTGATTGGTGCCGTCCAGCTTTCGGACTGTCAGGCGCACTTCAGTACCCTTTGGGCCCCGAATGAGTTTGACCACTTTCCGAAGCTTCATCCCTACGACATCTACTGGCTCCTGGTCACCTTGGGCCACCTTGACGATCTTGTCTCCAGGCTCCAGCTCGCCTTGACGCCAGGATGCACTTCCAGAGATGATCTTTTCAATGGTCACAAATTCCCCGCCCTGTTTGAGTTGGGCGCCAATGCCTTCGAATTGACCGCTCATCTGTATTTCAAACTCCTCTTTTTGCTGCGGCGGGAAATACTCGGTGTGCGGATCGAAATAACCAGTGATCGCATTCATATAGACGCCCATCCAGTCTTCCTCCCTCATATCCCGCATCGATTCGAACCAATCGTTCTGAAGCTCGAGTTCCCGACTCCGGGCTTGCTGCTCGATCTCCTCAAAAGAGCGCCGGTCCGCGGTATCTTTTTCCTGCGCGGAAAGACGCTCGTATACTCTGGAAAGCACCCTTGATTTCAAGTACTTGCGCCAGACCTCTTTCAACTCGCCCTGGCTTTTGGCATAGCTCCGCTTGCTTCCATCAAATTCAAAGAATTCTCCCTTCTTATAGTCAAAGGGAGCAGAGAGCAATTCATTCACCCAGGACTCGGCCAGCTTTTGTCTTTTGATCAGTACCGCCGTACTGCTGTCGAAGAGTTCCGTACCGCTCATCACCATCTCCTCATCAATTCGACTTGAGTAATAGGCCAGCGCTTCTACGTCCGACGCCAGGAAAAACCGCCTTCCGTAATCCAGATCTTCCATGTATTCATCAAAGACCGTTTCGGAAAAGCTGTCATCCAATGCCTTTGGGTCGTAGTGCCTGGAGGAAAGGATGTTGTTGATCAGAGAGATGAGCACCCTGTTCCGTTCATCTGGATCAGAGGGCGGAAAACGAGCAGCGATCAAAAAGACCGAACACGAGAGAAGCAGAAGAAAAAAGATGCGTGAGCTGTGGCGCATGAGCGTAATTCGAATGTAGTGTGAAACTATAACATCCCAACGGCTCATTGATCGCTTCCATTACAGAGTTTGACGAAGAATTAACATTTCGTCTGTCTGCCGGCTTCAGAAAAGATCTTTATTTCGCAATCCACCTCCAAGATTGAATTCATTGCTCCGACAGCTCGCTGCTCTTTCATTGGTCCTACTTCCTATGCTCGTGCGCGCGCAAAGCCATACGATCAGTGGCACGATCCGAGACGATGCGACCGGAGAACTATTGATCGGAGTCAGTGTCGTTGTGGAAGAACTCCGCCAGGGAACCGTAAGCAACAGTTATGGCTACTATGCCCTGAACATTCCGGATGGCAGCTACACATTGCGCTTCTCCTACATTGGGTATAAAGAGGTAAGCCGCAAACTCCAGCTCACCGAAGACCTGCAGGAGCACATCCGTTTGGCGGAGACCAATGTATTGATCCAGGAGGTGGTCGTCTCTGAAAGTGCCTTGGACGATCCGGTGAAGAACACGGAAATGGGGGTCAATAAACTCAAGCCCAAGGAGATCAAAAAGATCCCTCAGCTGATGGGCGAAGTGGATGTGATTCGCACCCTGACCCTGCTTCCCGGCGTGAGCACAGTGGGCGAGGGAGCCAGCGGCTTCAATGTGCGCGGAGGAAATGTCGATCAGAACCTCATCCTCGGAGATGAGGCACCCGTGTTCAATTCTTCCCACCTGTTGGGATTCTTCTCCATTTTCAATGCCGATGCCGTCAAGGACATGAAACTCTACAAGGGTGGCGTGCCTGCCAATTACGGAGGACGCCTGTCTTCGGTACTCGACATCCGGCAAAAGGAAGGCAATTCGAAAAGGTTTGGGGCGACGGGCGGACTGGGTGTGCTGAGCAGTCGCATACTTCTGGAAGGTCCTATTGTCAAAGATGAATTGTCCTGGTTGATCGCAGGAAGGCGATCCTATGCCGATCTCTTCCTGAAGGCCTCATCCGATCCGGCGATCAATCGAAATATCTTGTACTTCTACGATCTGAATGCCAAAATGAACTGGCGCATCGATTCCAAGAATACCGTTTTCCTTTCGAGCTACTTCGGGCGTGATGTATTTGGAATACAAAATGCTTTCAACTTCGCCTGGGGCAACGGAACGGTCACACTCCGCTGGAACAGCATACTCAAGGAAGATCTGTTCGCCAACTTCACCCTGGTGTACAGCGACTACACCTATGATCTGGGCACGCCGGCCGATCAGGAATTCACATTCAACTGGAATTCCCGCATACAGAATTACGTGACCAAGGCGGCCTTCAATTGGTACAAAAGCCCAGGCTTCACAGTCGACTTTGGACTGACCAATACGTGGTACACCTTCGATCCGGCCATCATCAGCGGGTCGATCAGCTCGCGACTGGATCGGCTCTATGCCACTGAACCCGCGGCCTATCTGCGCTTTAGAAATGAATTGGGCAACAGGATCAGCATCGACTACGGCTTGCGCTACAGCGCATTTGCGCAAATGGGTGATGGGACGGTCTACGACTACCGGCCGGGAATGAGTCGCGAAGATTCCACCGTGGTCGGACAACAAGACTATGCAAAAGGCGAGGTGATCGAATCCTTCTTTGACGCCCAGGGTCTGGAACCGCGCCTGGCACTCACCTATCTACTCAACGACAAGCAATCGCTGAAGATCAGCTACAACCGGATGAGGCAATACATCCATCTGATCTCCAATACCACTGCCACAACGCCCATCGATATCTGGAGACCGAGCGGCAGACACATCGACCCGGCGACAGCCGATCAATTCTCTTTGGGCTATTTCGCGGAATGGCAGCTGTGGGGCGACCGCTTTGACTTTTCTGTGGAATCCTATTACAAGTCCATGAATCAGATCGTGGATTACAAGGACGGGGCAGACCTGATCTTCAATGAACGCATAGAAACTGAATTGCTTTCAGGAAAGGGACGCGCCTATGGGCTCGAACTTTTGTTGAGAAAGAACTCCGGAAAGTGGACGGGCTGGATCAGTTACACCCTTTCCCGCACCGAACGGCTGGTGGACGGAGCTTTCAAAGGCGAGCAGATCAACCAGGGGGCTTGGTACCCGGCGAATTATGACAAGACCCATGACGTGAGCCTGGTGGCCACCTACAAGATCTCAGAAAAATGGGATGTGGGCGGTGTTTGGGTCTTCCAAAGCGGGCGACCGGTCACCTATCCGTCGGCACGTGCAGAGTACGAGACCGGCATCATCTATCCCGTCTACAACAACCGAAATGGCGCGCGCACACCTTCCTACCACCGATTGGATGTGAGCGCCAACTACGTACCGCGACCAAAGAAGCAGGGCAAGTGGGAAAGCAGCTGGGCCTTTGGCATCTACAATGTCTATGGGCGAAGGAATCCCTATTCCGTTTTCTTCCGTCAAGATGAATTCAACCCACAAGTGACCGAGGCGATCCGGCTTTCCATCTTCGGGGGAATGATCCCTTCGGTCACCTATAATTTCAAATTCTGATGAAACGGGAACTCTTTGTTTTTGGAATATGTCTTCTCGTTTTGAGCGCTTGCGAAGATGTCATCGAGCTCGATCTGCCGGATGCAGAGCCACTTCTTGTGGTCAACGGAAGGATCACAGACGGTGACAGCACAGGAGTGACCCTCACCACCAGTGCACCCTATTTTTCCAATCAGGCGACGCCGCGCGTCAGCGGAGCAGTGATCCGACTCTTCGAAAACGGCGTGGAGATCGACCAACTCGCTGAAGATTCTGCTGGCTATTACCGATCCGACCAGACGGGCGTTGCGGGAAGAACCTACCACATTACCGTGGAAATTCCGCAGGGCAATCCTGCGATCGCCTCCGGAACGTGGCGAAGTCGTCCTGAGCGACTCAAGCCAGTGGCTTTGATCGACAGTGTCTATTCTGAATATCTCGAGGAAGACCCGCCTTTCCAGGAAGAAGGTCTGTATCCCTTTTTCACCTTTAGCGATCTGGCCGATCAGCGAGACTACTACCGACTCCGGATATGGCGAAATGACACCATTCGCGATGCACCGACGGATATCACCACCTACGAGGACGAACTGTGGAATGGTCGCTCCTTCGACAATGTGGACTTTCCGGCTGTTCAATTCGAGAACGATCCCAAACCCGAGGGAACGACCTATCGCGTGGAGCAATCTTCCATATCCGTTGCCTATTTCGACTATCTGAATCTCATGTTTTCTCAAACGGCCCAGGTGGGCAGCACCTTCGATCCACCCCCGGCCCCACTGATCGGCAACATCGAATGCCTCAGTCATCCAGACCAGATCGGTTTGGGGTATTTCAACGTATCGGCCATAAGTACAGCAGAGGTATCGCTCGAACTCTAGCGATATCCGCCTAATTTTGCAGCTGTTTATTCATCCCATCATGGAACAGGCGGACATTGGCCATTGGGCCCAGAATTTTTTTGAGCAGATCGGAGCAGACCCCTCTACAGCTGAGCGGCTGACCTTAGGACTCGACCTGCTGATCATCCTATTGATCAGCTTCGCGGCAGACCGAATAGCCCGCTATGGCATTTCGCGCATGGTCAAAAAGATCATCTCTCGGACGAGAAATGAGTGGGACGACATCTTCTACGAGCAAAAGGTCTTCAATGGTCTGGCGCACATCGTTCCCGCCCTGATCATCAATTGGAGCACTGACTTTGCCCTCTCTGATTTTCCGGAAGTGGTGGCCCTGATCGATAAGTGGGTGGTCATTTATGTCATTTTCCTGATCGGCCTGGTGATCAACCGTGTACTCGGTGCCATCAAGATCCTGCTGAAACAGTCCGAATATTTCGAAGGCAAACCCGTGGGCAGTTTCATCCAGCTCTTCGGCATTGTGAACTACATCTTCGTTGGCATATTCATCCTGAGCCAGCTCATTGGAGAAAGTCCGCTGACGGTCATCGGCGCCTTTGGTGCGGGAACGGCGATCCTCCTTTTGGTCTTCAAGGACACCATCCTCGGTCTGGTCGCGAGCATTCAGCTCTCCATGAACGATATGGTCCGGGTGGGCGACTGGATCAGCATGGACAAATACGGAGCGGACGGGGATGTATCCGAGATCAACCTGACCACAGTCAAGGTCAAGAACTTCGATAAGACCATCACCACCATCCCGACCTACGCATTCGTTTCAGACTCCTTCAAGAATTGGCGCGGTATGTCCACAGACGGAGTTCGACGGATCAAAAGGCATTTACTCATTGATGTCCATTCCATTCGGTTTGTGGATGATGCCTTGAAAAAGGAGATGGAAGGCTTCCAGATCATCTCTGCTCAGATCGGTACAAAACAAGCGGAGATCGACTCATACAATACGGAGCACAAAGCGGACAAGCAGATCATGCTCAATGGCCGGAATATGACGAATATCGGTGCGTTCCGAACCTATGCCACCGAATACATTCGAAACAATCCACAGATCACCGAAGCAGAGACGCTGATGGTCCGACAGCTTCAGCCCACAGAAAAAGGCCTTCCGCTCGAGCTGTATTGCTTCACCAATACATCGGCCTGGCTCGAATACGAGGGCATCCTCTCCGACATCTTCGATCACCTGATGGCGGCAGCGCCCTTCTTCGGGCTGATGGTCTATCAGGCGCCCAGCGGTGGAGATTTCAGACAGCTCGGCGCTTCCAAACCGGACTGAGGAAAAGGGACAAGGCACCGATGAACACGGTGTAGAACGGATATATCAGGCTCTGCGGCAGGAACCATTGGAAGGCATCCCTTCGATCGTATTTGGACACCACCTTCCAGAGAAGAAAACCATCTGTGACCACCTTCGCCGGCCAGAGAAGCCAGCCAAGAGGAAGGGCGAACAAACTGAGTATCAAACTGAAGTTGGACAGAAAGACAAGGAGACTCAAGCCGGCTGCAGCCCGGTCTTTGTAGCGCTTCGCAATACCGCCCCACCTGAGCATCTGCAGGAAGAATTGCCCAATATTTCGAGGTGCTGAAGTGTGCACGCGCGCCTCGGGACAATCATCAAAAACGACCGATCCCTTTCCCCAACGGGCCCAAAGTGCATGCAGGAGAAAGACGTCCTCCCCTACTCGACGATCTGCCGGATCGAGTTCGGTTGTAAGAAGGAGATAGTCCTCTTTTCGGATCAGCATATTGGCCCCATTGGCCATGACCGGTCTGCCCATGCGCACCGACGCTTCCGTAGCTGCCATCAGCGCCAGAAAATCGAGCGTAAAAAAGCCATTGAATCGACCTTCTTCCCTCGAATAGACAACGGGAGCAAGTACCATCCGCACTTCACCCGATCGAAAGTGACTGCTCGCTCCGCTGGGCCAGCCAGGATGCGGAACACAATCTGCATCGGTCAGGGCCAGAAGATCATTTTGGCTCTCCTTAACCCCCCGATCGGTGGCTGCGCTCTTGCCCTCTCCTTCACTCGACAGGATCTGCATTCGTCTGTGCCGATCCACGGACTTCAGCCACTCCATCCCCCCATCTGTTGAATGATCATCCACAAGCAGCAATTCGGCCAGTGGGTTGCTCTCCAGCAATTCCCTCCAGCGCGGCATATTTTGCCTGAGATTCTCCAGTTCATCCCTGAAGGGAATGACAATGCTTATGGGAACATTTTGACCGTCAGGTTCAGCGGTGTTCCTGCCCTTGGACAAAGCCGCATATGCGCTCCAACCCAAAAGGCAATAGGCCAGAACAGGCAGCACACAAAGGATCGCTAAAACAGAGGAGTAGTCGGCCAGCACAGATTCAAAATACGCTAATTTGCCTGCTTATGGCGCAACGCATCTTGGGGATCGATCCCGGAACGAACATCATGGGTTTTGGCCTGGTCGAAGTCAGTAAAAATCAAGCTGTATACCTCGAGCACGGCATCCGGAAGTTCCCTGCCAACAAGAGCTCCGTTGAGAAACTCGGACTGATCCTCAGTGAGACAGAAGAATTGATCGCCCGGCATCAGCCAGACATACTAGCGATCGAAGCACCCTTTTTCGGAAAGAATGTCCAGTCCATGCTCAAACTCGGCCGTGCCCAAGGAGTCATCATGGCTACAGGAATGAGCAAAGGATGTGATGTATTCGAGTACGCACCGCGCAAGATCAAAATGTCCATCACGGGAAAGGGGCAGGCAAGCAAGGAGCAAGTGGCACGTATGCTGCACGCCCTTTTGACCATCCCCGAGGACGGTTCGCTGACCCTGGATGCCACCGATGCATTGGCTGTGGCCTTCTGTCATTTCCTTCAGATGGGTCAGCCTAACGATACCGAACAACCAAAAAAGAGCATCCGAAAAAGATCTGGCTCGGGCGATTGGTCTTCCTATTTACGGAACAATCCGGACCGGGAATTATAAGGAAATACCCTCGCTGATCTCTGAAGCGATGGCCTTCATCTGCTCTTCTGTGAAAGCCATGGGCGCACGATCGAAGCGAATGTCCGACTCCTGATCGATGGGGATCAGGTGGATGTGCGCATGCGGAACCTCCATTCCCAGTACGACAGATGCTACCCGGGTGCAAGGCATGCAATCCCTAATGGAAAGAGCGATCTTTTGGGCAAAAGTCCAAAGCGCTGAATGCTCCGCCGCGCTCAGATCGATCAGATGGTCTACCTCCCTTTTGGGGACCACCAAAGTATGCCCCTTTCGCAGCGGCCGGATATCGAGGAAAGCATAGTGCTTGTCGTCTTCAGCGACCGTATAAGAAGGGATCTCTCGCCGAATGATCTTACTGAAGATGGAATCCATCAGCGGGAGATCTCGAGTACCTCCAGCTTCATGATGCCATTGGGAACCTGTATCTCCGCCAAATCGCCAACTTCCTTACCCAACAGCCCTTTTCCGATGGGAGAACCCACCGAGATCTTACCGGCCTTCAGATCGGCCTCCGATTCAGAAACCAAGGTGTACTTGAATTCCATTCCATTGGCTGGGTTCTTCAAGCGAACGGTAGAAAGAACCATCACCTTACTGACATCCAGCTGATCGGTATCGAGGACGCGCGCATTGGCCACGACTTCTTCGAGTTTGGCGATCTTCATCTCCAACAGGCCTTGTGCCTCCTTGGCCGCATCGTATTCCGCATTCTCGGAGAGGTCTCCTTTGTCCCGCGCTTCCGCGATCTGACGGGAAATGCTCGGGCGTTCGACGTCGCGAAGTTGATTGAGTTCGTCCTTGAGTTTCTGAAGACCTTCCTCGGTGTAGTATGAAGTATTCGCCATGATAATCAGCTATTAACGCAGAAAGAGACCGGCTGGTCTCTTTCCTGTGCAAAGATAGAAAGATAAAGGAGTCTGCTTCCGCTTAGAGATCGAACTGAACGGAAAACGTGTGAATTCCGTTGAACGGATTGGTGGCTCTGTAGGCATAGTCCAAGCCGAAATAACTGCTCGAACCTTTGCGAAGCGGAGCGCGGAAGGTCATCCCGTAATTCATTCCCGCGAGTGCCGTGGTCTTTTGTCCGTCGTCCACCCGATTGTCAAAATAGGTATAGCCCGCACGGACCATCAGAAACTGCTTCCACGCAAACTCCATACCCCCTATGAACACATCCTTCTCGAATGAATTGGACTGAAAGCTCAAGGCCGGGGTGATGCGGTATCCATCGGAGAGCAAAAAGTCATAGCTCGCACCCAGACTCAGTTGAGAGGGCAGCTCAAATGAAGAAGACAATTGCTCATAGCTCTGGCTGTAGCCGCCCTGAGGCACGGGAAGAGTGATCGCATTGCCATCCCCCTCAAAGATCAAATTGGATCCCACATTCTTCAGGGTGACACCGAATTTGATCTGATCGTCCTCACCGGTGATGTACTGCACTCCCGCATCCGCCATGATGGCCGATCCTGAGAGGTTGTTGATGCTCTGATTGAATACCTTGATGGTGACCCCACCATAAATGGTGTTGGTGAATTTCTGCGCGTATGAAACACCCAGAACGATGGAAGAAGGAGCGATCGTGCCCACTCCGCCCTCGGGCTGATTGACCGTTGTGATGTCCCATTCGCCATAGTCGAAGGAGGTCAGCGACAAAGCCAATACGCCGCCATCGGAAACCCTCTGGCTGAGGCCGACCGTGTTGATGCTGATATCTGAGCCCATCAGCCACTGGGTATTGGAGAACATCACTTCCGTACCAGAGGTGAAAGCCAATCCGGCCACGTTCAGATAGGACGATTCCAATCCACGGACGGCCGAGATGTTGGATCCGCCCCAGCCAGCACTTCTTGCCCACGGATTGATGAGCAGTTCGAATGCCGCTGCCGATCCAACGCGCTGCGGATTACCTGCGAAGAGTGCGCTGGCCATGAATACCGCGGCAAGCGCCCCTGTGATTGATCTTTTCTTCATCTTTCGCATTTCAAGATTCATCAGAATGAGTTCAGGTCTACCGGACGCAAGGTTCCAAACCACTTGACCACTTTTTCGCCAAGCTCACCTGCGTCAATATGGATGATGTACACTCCACTTGATATGGGCACATTGTAGTCGTTCCTGAGGTCCCACTCAACGAATGTGAGTGTGTTGTCTTTTCTGATCTGACGAACACGTGTGCCGTTGAGCCCGAAGACAGAGATCGTGCAACGCTCAGGCAAATTGGTGATCTTGACAATGTTGTCCAGTTGCGAATCTTCATAGAAAGAAGATCCGTAGTATGGATTGGGAACCACTCGGATCAGGTCCAATGCACTCTCGGCCACATTGACATCATTGGCGCGGGCAGCTATGGACTTGGTCGAAAACTCATAGCGAGGAAAACCTGAATAGGCCGGATCTGTCTCGTAGCGCTCAAAAGGTCTGTCCATACGCAACTTGATGGTGACATCCGACGGCAATTCCGTGCTGTACGGATCCACAAAATCATAGCCACGCTGAGTGACGGGAATGGATGTCCACATCATCGAACGGTTGAAGGCCACCTGATCCGGTACGATCCAGCGGTCGATCTTGTCCTTGAGTGGGAAGTCATCGATCGCGTCTCCTTTGTAGGTGATGTCTTTAATGTTCAGTCCCTCCCGCAGCTTTGGCGCAAAGACGTAGATATTGTGCAGTCCGCCCATGACCAATCCGCCATTGATCGAGTTGGAAGGCACCTGGAAGACGGTGCTGGTTGGATTCCAAAGCATATCCGCCCCGTTCTCACTGATCAACCACGAATTCTCACCAAAGGCCATGCAGAGCCTTTGACCGGTTTCCACATCTACCGCATAACCCGGGAAGTAGCTCCATCCAGGCTCGAGGTTCGGATCTTCGATGAGCTGATCGCCCTGAAGCTTATAGCTCGTACCCTGCCGCAAACGCCACTTTTCCACATTCCCCACGGTCAGACCTGGGTCTTCGCCCATCTCAAAAACGGGAACGCGTGTCCATTTGGAACGATCGCTGGTCACAACGACATCCACACTGTGTATGTCCTGAATATTCGGTCGAGACTGCTGGCTTTCATTCACTGCCAATGCCGGTCCGTAGCCGATCGTGAAATTCGAGAAGGCACGGTATAAATGGCTGGTGTAGGCGTATGGGCCCCACTGGCTCTCGAGGATGTTCCCGAAGAAGTTCAACGGATCTCCTCCATAGTCACCATAGACACCAGCTGCTGTGCCACCGGCGCCATTGGTGTTCGGACCTGCCAGTATCCAGTTGAAAGCATCATAGCCCTCCCCATCAGGAATGAAGGACAACCATGGGATCTGCGGATCCTCAAAGATGATCTCCCCTCCGATCACCCCGTTGTCGCGAAGTCCATCCTCATCGTTACCTGGAGCAAGAACATCTTCAACAGTAAGGGACATACCCAGCTCTGGGATGATCTGCTCTGCCTTGACCGCCAGAGTTGTGTCGGACTCAGCCAATAGCGAACCGCTTGTGATGTCGTAGATGCTCCAGCGGGCAGATGCACCCACTGTATCGAACTCCAGGACATAATCTCCGGCAGGAACGCTTTTGGGATCGACCACCTTGAGATCGACCGGCGCAAAACCCTTCTCATAGGTGAACTCATCCAACTGGAAATCGCGAACGATGAGATCCTTATCGCTCTCTGTAATGTCAATGAAGCGGCCCGAGTTGCCCATTCCGGCTACCCGTTTCACATCCACTCCATCGCCATACTGAGCGTTGATGACCAATCCGTTCTGCTCTGGGGAGGTGAGATGAGGAATGGCCAGGTATTCAAGGTTGTTCAGACGACCCGCGATGTAGGGAACCTTTTGATTGGTCCCTGACGGTGCCTGGTTCACGTAAGAGGAATAGTCATTATGACCGTAGGCCACAACCGTGAAGTAGTACTCCTTGTTGTTGACCAATCGGCGATCGCCCTCTGCAAAGGCGTCTTCCAATACACGGAAAGAGTGCTGTACTCCTTCGTTGTTGTACTGCAGGGTCATCAGCTGAGGGACATCGGCCTCCATTTCGTCATCACGGGTGTAGTTGATGATCTTGGTGATACCGTTCTCCAGATCGCACTGAGCCACAAGGCGACTCAGGCTGGGATCGTAGATATCCGAAACCGTGACATTGGCATTGGCCAACTGGAACACCTGATACCCTTCAAATACATAATTGTAATAGCGAAGAGAATCGGATTCCTTGTTGAAATTCCCAACGTGCGGTGGAATGGTCGGATCGAACTCGGAGTAGCCCAGGCCGAAGTTGTTGCTCGTGCTTGGATTGTTCAGTGTGATGACCAATTCCCGATCCAGCTCAATGATCTCCATATCCGGAGCCGTAGGGCCATCGAGTACCTGGAAGCAGTTGTCGAAAAGGTTTTGCGCCTTGTCGTCGGCGATGATCACCTTGTCAACAGAAGCAAATGGATCCGAGTTGGTGAAATCCCTTGCCCAGACCACCCCTGTCGTGATGAAGTTCAGAGCTCCAGGTGCCAGTGAGAAAGGACCTGCTGAGTGCAGACCGCGCTTGTCCGCCTGATTGTTGGGGCTCTCATACCAATTGGTGGATGCCACAGGCGCAGTGATCCCTGTAGTATCGAAAGTGCTGCCAGGATAGGCATACAACGTACGCTGTCCTGAACCGTCGTTGGTAAAGCCATCCCCATTGCCCGGATTGAAGGGCCCAGAAGGTGTCTCCACCACCAATGGGTTACCGTTCTTCCACAGATTGCGCATGTAGTTGTAGAATTCGGCTGCGTTGTCTGGATCGGATGTCTGCGCAATGTTGGTGGTTCCACCGTTGTTGTAATACATGAATCCGGACATGATGATCCGTTCATTCAGGCCGGTCAGCGGATCCTCCGGACGACACAGACCAGTGACCGGATCGCGTACCCCATCCGGGCAGCCATCGCGATCGTTGTCCAGACCGTCAAAGTAATCGGCGAAGGGACCCTGGAAAAAGTCAAAGCCCACGGCTGGTGGGAAAGTTCCATAGCCAAAGGCGCCCTCGTCGTCTGCATCACCGTTGTAACAATAGCCCAATCCTCTGGGGATATCGCAACCAATGATGTCGTCCAGGTAATTACCGAGATCCGGATCGAACCAGGTACTGAAGAAGGTATTGGTCAGACGGAAGGTGGACTTATTCAGAATGCGATAGTTATTGAAGGTCATGTTGTTGACCTCGTCATTCGTGCTGAAGGCAAAGGCCTGCGCACGGATCTCAAACCCAAGCGCGCCGGCTTGCGTCTCGGTATGCACATTTCCACGATCGTTATATACCCACCAGATCGTCTCGTCTCCATACACCAGATCCACTTCTTTCTTCGTACAGTCGAAAGACTTGTCCAGATCGTATGCCGGATAATCCACGGTGGGATCGTAGACGAGGTCGCCATCGCGATCGACAAAAGGCGCCAAGACATAGGGCAATTCGCCTTCTACACCATTACCTGGCCATTCTTGAATGCGCAATGGGATGCTGTATCCAGGGAAATTCTTGGATTCATCACAGCTCGGATCGTCTTTACATTCAAGCCATGCTCTGTGGACTTCTACCTCCTCGCGATACATGAACCAGTGTCTGTCGTACTTGTCGCAGACCGACTTATCGACAGATGCCGACCCATCGCTGGTCAGTGGCCCTGTCCAATAGTCGTTACCGCGGCTTCGGTAGGTCATTGCCGCCAGCTTCAGCTGGTTTCCCTCGTCCACACCGCCGAGCCAAAGAGCACCAGCGAACATGGAGTGGCGTCCTCCGCCTTTGGGCACCTCGTAGCGTGCCTGGTTCAGATCCCACCACATATCGCCACCGGCCAAAATGGTCGCACGGACATTGTTGATGCTCAGATCGCTCTGAGCAGTAGCAGGTGTACACAATTCTTCCATCACCTTGAGCGTCGGATCACTCTTGCCGCTCTTCCCTTTGTAGGGCGGCTCCTTCGCCTCCAGAGAGGCAGCGAAGGCGAAGAGGATCAGACCGTATGTAAATACATTCTTCATTGTGGGTGTTTGGTTTTTCAAATGATCAGAAGTTCAGCAGCATTCCAAGGCGTATCCGTCTGGGCAAACTGAAGTTGAAAGGATTGACCATACGGATGTTGTACAAGTCGATGAATGACTGTGTATTCACCTGGGATTGAATGACATTCTGTGCCTGGGCAGAGGTCAGATATCCATCATCCTCCGCACTGCCTGTGTACGGATAAACGCTGAAGACGTTCCTTCTGTCGAGCACATTCAGGATCTGTACATAGACGTTCAAACCGAGGTTCTTGTTGATCGGTATCTCCCGGTCGATCCGCATTTGCATATCCACCTGCCAGGGACGACGCGATCCGTTGACCTGACCGTCCAACTGTACCGAACTCGAGCCTGCTGTGAGCGAATAGGCCTGTACCCTGCGCGAGTAGGGACGGCCAGAAGATCCATTGATCAAAAGGTTCAGCCCCATTCCTTCGAAAAGTCGGAACTCACCGAGCAGTGGGCCATCATAAGACTTTCCGGAACCGTAGCGGTAGTCGAAGTTCACTGTGACCGTGTGGCGGACATCGTAGCTCAAAGGGAGGATGTACCGAAGATTTGGTTGACCCGAGCGCGCGATGTTCGCCCCTGAGTTCGGCCCTGAACCCGATCCTTGCGCGAATTGCAGGGTGTACGCTGCTGTCAGCTTCACATTGCCTGTGCGTCTGAGATCGTAACGCATTTCCAACGACTTCACCGTTCCAAAATCCACATTGCCATAAGTCACATAGGTGATCGGATAGGCTTCATTCAGAGAAACGGTCTGCATCATATCCCGCATCTCCCGGTAGGCCGCAGAAATGGTCAAACTCGAACGGTCCGTGAGTTTCTGCTGGAAGCCCAACTCGTAGTTGGTGGTCTTCTGAGGAAGCAGATTGGGATTGTTGAATTGCCCGCCATTGTCCTGGATCTGCAAACGCATGTATTCAAGAAGGTCGAGCCGTGCAAGGCCCGCATCCGGACGCTGCACCAAAACATCATAATGGGCCAGGAAAAGTGCTTCATCCGAAATGGGGAAGTTGAACGAGATCCTTGGCATCACATTGACCTGTGGCTCGTAGTCCACAAAACTCTCGGCAGAAAGGCTTTGGTCGTCAGGCTCAAAAAGATAGGGCTGGATTCCCCCAGCTGTGGACGCATCAGCAATGTTCTTCGGATTCACACTCACCGAGCCATTGGCCTCGTACCAAACGGATCCGTTGCGATAGCCCACAATGTCTGTCGGATTGCTCAGATCGTTCACATAGACGACAAAATCATCACCGATCACATTGGGAACCTTGATGTCTCCTGAAGCGATCTTTCCACCGATCACCGTTCCTCCCAAGTCGCCCACTGTGCGCGTTGGATAAAGCACATAAGGATCTTTCAAGACCGGCTGGTTCGCATCATAGCGATCCACACGTACCCCGACACGCAGAAAGAGATCGTCAAAGGTGAACTGGTCCTGGATGTAGCCCGCTATGTAGATCGGCTCAAACGGGGCAATGTTCCGGGTGAAGTCTCCGTTGGCATCTCTTTGGGTGAAAAAGTCACTGAGAGAGGGCTTGTTGCTCAGGATGTTGCCTTTGTAATCGTATCCGTAATAGCCCACATAGTTCGAACCGTTCAGGTTGATCAGTTCGTCTGCACTCCACATATCGAGAGAGAACAATTCTGGGTCATAGCTATCGATGTCCAAAATGTCCATGCCATCGGGATCGAGTCCCAAAGCTTTGCGCACATTCCGATCGAAGGTGTACTGCGTCTCCAGATTGATCAGCCTTGGGTAGTTGATGGTGTCCTGGAATACGCCGAATGCATCCAATACCGGCATGGGATTTCCGAGATCGAGTTCCTGAATGTGGTCGTTCTGCATCAAATACATCTGAGACCACATCCCAAAGGGCGCCAAAGAGTAGGCACGGTCCACGCGCTGTTCGTATTCAAAACCCAGAATGATCTCGTGGTCCTTGATATTAAAGGAAGACGAAGCGGTGACCCTGAACTGAGAGGCCTGTGACTGGCTATAACCAGACTGCACCGCACCGACATTGCCCCAAAGCCCGTAGGCACTCGAAGGTCCAAAGCCATTCCACAGGGCATTGCCAAGCAAGAGGTCGTCCCGGCTTCTCGATGAACCCAAAATGGTTCCATCGTTCAAAAAGCCATAATAGGCACTGGTGTAGTTGGCCAAGACTGGATTGTAGGCCGAGGGCTCGAAGTACACGGCCGTGTCCTGATCCAAAAGCTGCAACCAGCCCACCAGGCCCGAGGCCGTATCCTGACCATAGCCATAGAAGGGCCGCTGATAAGTGGTAAATCGACCAACGTGGCCATAGGCAAAGAAGTTGTCGCCGAAACGACCGTCCTGGTTCAGGCGGTTGTTGCGCGTGTAGTCCATTTGAATGCTGTAGAACGCATTGGTGATCAGCTGGGTCTTGGATTCCTCCTCGCCTCTTGCATTGTCCGAGAAGCGCTGCTGAAAACGTACAAATGTGCTCCAGTCCTGATTTTTGTACTCTCCGTAGTTCTCGTAGTTGAACAGGGACTGAGCAAAATTGACATTGGTTCCTGAGCTTCTGTTGAATCGACCGCCGATCGAGAGATTGGTCTTATCGCTTGTCCGGAAATTCAGATTACCTGTCAATCGAACCGCCCAGTTCCGGGCATTTTCGCGGTAATCCTGAGTCACGAAGTCATCCTTGGTGAGGAATTCTGTGCGATTCAAAACGCCGATGCCAGCGATGGCTGGGCGCACCGGGTTCGCCTTGATATCCGCCAGAACATCGTCGCGGACCTTCCAAACATCCACGGCAAATGGCCGTCCGTCGTCTTGGCTTTGGAATTCACCTGCCAGCAGGTAACCTGCAATGGTCTGCTTGCTCTTGCTGCCATTGGCTGATGTTTTCTCACGAGACCAGATCGGCCCGCCGAGCGTGAGCCCCAGGAGCTGATAGTTGTAGTTGTCAAATCCCAGCGTAAAGGGAGCTGAGGAAAGATATTCCACGGAACCGAAGGATTCCGCGGGTGGTCCTTTGGTCGTGACCGAGATGATCCCTCCTGTTGCATCACCATACTGAGCTGGCTGTCCGCCAGTGATCACCGTGGTCGAGGCGATCGCGGCCTGAGGCAATGCACTCGTACCGCGCACCTTCACACCATCAATGAAGTAGACCGTTGTATTGGATCGGCCACCACGGATATTCAGCGAACCATCCGCATTCTGAGTGACACCAGTGGTTTGTGCTGCAACGCCAGCAATGCTTCGCGTCGCCATATTGACCATATCCTCACCCGATACGGTCGTGGCTGTCTTCGTTCCGTCGATCAGAGGGGCCTCGTATTCGATGACCACTTCCTGCAACATCTCCGTGGCCTCCTGCATTTGCACGTTGAGTACGCGCGGACGATCCGGTTCGATGATCACCTTCTTGAATTCCGCATCCGCAAAGCCTGCGAATTTGAAGAATACATCATACTTCCCAGGATTCAGCGGATTGATGTTGTACGCTCCGTCAAAATCCGTCTGGCCGCTGGCAATGACCGTTTCGCCTTGTTTCACGAGCACGATGGCGAAGGGGATCGTCTCCCCGTTGGCGCGGTCAGAGACCTTACCTTTCAATGAACCCGGTCGGGTCTGAGCATGCAGACCGACAAATGCCAGAGCAAGAAGGGCGGTGAGTAGCCTTTTGATCATGGAGAGGGGTTTAGGTTTATCAAAATTTTAACAAAGGGCTAATATAGTCAAGTTGAGATGTGTGGCGGCCTTGTTTCCACAAGCAAATGACTCTACAGAGTGCATCCGTTCGGAGAGCATATTTTCATCGAGATTTGTTCCCCAATGGAAGCAGACAGACACACGAACATCTCTTCTCTTTTATCACGATCGCTTCTTTGCTTGAGTTGGGTCTGCCTGATGTCTATTGCCTGCTCCGACAACCAGGATACGAGCATTCCCAACGTGGCTGTCAGTGAGTCGTTGGTCATTGCCGAACCCAGTAATTTTCCGTTGACCGGCGTTGGCGGATGGGTCTATCACCCGGGCGGATACCGCGGTCTGATCGTTTACAGACAATCCTTCGCGGGCACCTCCGACGATTTCCTTGCCTACGATCGCGCTTGTCCTTCACACTACGATGCAAGCTGCGGAAAAGTGGTCGTTGAAAGTGACAACTTCTACATCGCCTGCCCCTGCGACAGTGCAAAGTGGTATTTATTGAATGGCTTCCCTTTGAGTGAATCCAGCGGAATTTTGAAGCGGTACTCCACTCAATTCGTCAATGGGGTCGTTTTGATCACCAATTGAAGGAACAAAAAAAGGCCGCAGAAGCGGCCTTGAACAGTTCTTGATTGAGGCGAACTTCTCAATAACGGTAGTGCTCGGTCTTGAAGGGTCCTTCCACAGAAACACCGATGTAGTCCGCCTGATCCTTGCTCAATTCTTCCAACTCCACGCCGATCTTGGCCAAGTGCAGTTGAGCCACCTTCTCGTCGAGGTGCTTGGGCAAGGTGTATACTTTGTTTTCGTACTTGTCTGAGTGCTCCCAGATCTCCATTTGAGCCATGGTCTGATTGGTGAAGCTGTTGCTCATGACAAAACTTGGATGTCCGGTGGCGCAACCGAGATTGACCAGACGTCCTTCCGCCAACAGAATGATGTCTTTTCCATTGACCGTGTACTTATCCACCTGTGGCTTGATCTCCACACGGCTGTCGCCTGCATTTTGATTGAGCCAGGCCACATCGATCTCGTTGTCGAAGTGTCCGATGTTACAAACGATGGTCTTGTCCTTCATCTGCTGGAAGTGGTTACCGGTGACGATGTCCTTGTTGCCCGTGGCCGTGACCACGATGTCCACTTCACCTACAACGGTGTCCAGCTTCTTGACGGCAAAACCGTCCATAGCTGCCTGCAAGGCGCAGATCGGATCGATCTCCGTGACGATGACCCGCGCTCCTGCTCCGCGGAGTGAAGCGGCCGTTCCCTTGCCCACATCGCCGTATCCACAAACCACGGCCACCTTTCCAGCCACCATGACATCGGTAGCACGGCGGATGGCATCCACTGCGGATTCCTTACAGCCATACTTGTTGTCAAACTTGGATTTGGTCACCGAGTCATTGACGTTGATGGCCGGCATCGGCAAGGTTCCGTTGCGCATCCGCTCATAGAGCCTGTGCACACCGGTGGTGGTTTCCTCACTCAAACCCTTGATCCCAGATGCCAATTCAGGATAGCGATCCAAAACCATATTGGTCAGGTCGCCTCCGTCGTCAAGGATCATGTTCAATGGCGCACGCTCCTCTCCAAAGAACAAGGTCTGCTCAATGCACCAATCGAATTCCTCCTCGTTCATTCCCTTCCAGGCATAGACAGGAATGCCAGCAGCTGCGATCGCAGAAGCCGCATGGTCCTGGGTCGAGAATATGTTGCAGGAAGACCAGGTGACGTCTGCACCCAACTCCACCAGCGTCTCGATAAGAACCGCCGTCTGAATGGTCATGTGCAGGCAACCCGCGATCCGGGCACCCTTCAGCGGTTTGTCACTGCCGAATTCATCCCGAAGTGCCATCAGTCCAGGCATCTCTGCCTCAGCAAGTTCGATCTCTCTCCTGCCCCATTCTGCCAGGGAAATGTCTTTAACTTTATACGGTACGTAGGTTTCTACTGTGGCCATTTTTCTTTTTTTAGCTCGGCAAATTTAACATCATCTGCTCCCTATCGTTCATTTTGAACGAGCATTTATGAAACTCCGCTCCAATTCTTCGACCATCTGCATCCATCGGCACAGCGAAATGTCGGAAAAGGACCTTCTGAAGCGCGTGAGCAAGCTATCCCCCTCAGACAGTAGAAAGTTTGAAAAACTGCTCCATCCGAGCAGGAAGATGCAATTCCTGTCTGCAAGAGCGGCACTCATCGAAATGGATATTTCTCTGGAGGAACTAACGAACATGCCCGAAGGAAAGCCGATCCACCCGGATGCGTTCATTTCCATGGGCCATACCGCTTCCCATGGAGCAGCCATTTCTTCCGCAGAGCATCCCTGTGGAATAGACATCGAGACCATAGGCAGGGATGTTGCCCGCATCAGAAAGCGATTCGTGCGTCCGGACGAGGAATCCTTCTCTTATGCTTACAGCGACCTGCATGTATGGGTGGCCAAGGAAGCTGCATTGAAACTCACAGGTCTGCGCACACTCGACTTCCTGAGCGACATGCAGATCGAAGAGCGCGGTGATCAGCAGCTACTGGTTCATCTCTGCAAAGAGAAGGCAAGGACGCCACTCACGCTCCAGTACGCAGAACACGATGGACAGCTGATCGGTTGGTGCGTTCATATAGAGAAGGAATTAAGCCCTTCTAAGCCAATAATCATTTAGGTTTGTGCTTATGATGCAGAGCACCTCCAAAAGTGTGGAACAGCTCTTCCGGGAAAAGAAGGATTCCGGAGAGAAGATGCTCTCTGTGCTCATCGATCCGGACAAGGCCCAGGCGGCTTCACTGAACCGTTTGCTCGATGAGGTTGAAGACCTGGCAGATGTCTTTTTCATCGGAGGCAGCCTGATGACCGAAGATGCGCTGGACGAAACACTGGACCGCCTCAAAAGCCGTGTGGACAAACCCTGCATCCTCTTCCCAGGGAGTGCCATTCAGGTGAGCCGAAAGGCGGATGCCCTGCTCATGCTCAGTCTGATCTCGGGAAGAAATGCCGAACTGCTCATCGGTCAGCAAGTGATCGCAGCACCAAGGATCAAAGCCTTTGGTCTTGAAACCCTTTCTGTGGGCTATATGCTCGTGGATGGTGGCAGAGCCACAACAGCCTCGTACATCAGTCAATCCCCGCCCATACCGTCGGACAAACCCGAGATCGCAGCGTGTACCGCACTCGCTGGCTCCATGCTGGGAATGAAACACCTTTATCTCGACGCAGGAAGCGGAGCCATGCAGCATGTGCCGCCTGAGATGATCCAGCAGGTCAGCCAAAGCTGCGACCTTCCCCTGATCGTGGGAGGAGGCATCAGGAATGCCGAGGCGGCCCATCAGGTGGCCCAAGCCGGAGCAGATGTATTGGTGGTAGGCAATGCCTTGGAAGAAGATCCCGGCCTGGCCTTCTCGATCAAATCAGCGATCCATCGCTAGACCCCTGGTGCGCTCAACGGAAGTTCTTTTTCAAGACAACACGCTATGAACCTGACTGCTCCTAAAGTGAAGCGGATACAGGAGTGGTCGGCTGTTGCGCTGAGCCTTGGCTTCACTCTTTTGCTCGCTGAGCAATTTCGATGGGCCTGGATACTGGGTGGCCTGGCGTCCCTTATTTACCTGAAGCTCGTTTGGCAGGAAGGACTTTGGGCGGAGACTGCACTGCACCTTTTCTACCTCATCATGGCCATCAGAGGCTACGCAAACTGGGCGTCGGACATGGAAGGCCAGATGGCCTTGGGCAGCCTGACGATGAACCAACATCTTTCACGAATGGCCATTGGCGTGGTCTTTACCCTCATCCTCGGTTTTTTGCTCTCCAGGACTTCGGCACAATTGCCTTATCTGGACGCTTTGACCACTGTGTTCGGCATCATAGCAACCCTGATGATGGTCCACTACGTCCGTGCGAATTGGCTCTATTGGATCGGCATCGATCTGGCCTCGGTCATCTTGTATGCCCGAAGACAAATGTGGCCCACCGTCCTTTTGTATCTGGTATACACCGTCATGGCACTCTATGCCTATTTGAATTGGGGCGGATGAAGACGATCGTTTTCAGCGGACCCGAATCATCGGGGAAGACCCAATCGTGTGCGCAGATCGCTGCGGCTTATGGCTGCCCTATGGTTCCAGAATACGCCCGGACCTACCTCAATGGAACAGGCGGTGTTTATGGCCCTGAAGATCTCTCGAGGATCGCAGAGGAACAGCTCAGGCTTCAGCTAAATGCAAGACATTCATCCCAGGCCTTTCTCTTTTGCGACACGGATCTGCTGACCTTACTCGTGTGGCAGGAATGGGTCTACGGCTCCTTTGCTGCAGAACTGCATCAGCAGTATGTGGCCAACCTTCCGGACCACTATTTCCTCTGTGCTCCTGACCTGCCATGGACACCCGACCCTTTGAGGGAAAATCCGGATGAAGAAGAGCGTTGGAAGATCTTTGAGCGACATGAAGAACTGATCACAGAGCTGCAGGTTCCCTTCACCACCTTGAAGGGAACCGGGCCGGAACGCCTCCGATCCGTTTTTCAATTTCTCGATCGTTCTGGCTGAAGTTTCCAAACTACATTTGCCACATCTCAAGGGGTGCCCGTGGCCACACGGTGCTGAGAACATACCCAAAGAACCTGGACGGGTAATGCCGTCAAGGGAACAACAATTAGAAAACATACGGGCAACATCCCCTGTTGCTCAAAAACAAAAATGGGTCATGAAAAACAAATGGCTACTCTTTACATGCACAGCAATCTGTGCGGGCTTGATCAGTGCAAACGCGCAATCGGATGACACCGAGCCATCCCGTCTGTTGATGGAAGCACAAGTAACAGGGCTGAGGGCAAGCAGCGGAACGCCCACCAGCTTTCAAAACGTCGACTCCACTTTTTTGCAGCGATTCGACAGCGGGAAGGACCTCCCCATGGTCCTTCAGCAAACGCCTTCATTGGTGAGCACCTCAGATGCCGGGGCCGGCGTTGGCTACACGGGAATGCGCATCCGCGGAAGTGATGCAACACGGATCAATGTGACCATGAACGGCATTCCGTTGAATGACTCTGAATCACAAGGTGTCTTCTGGGTCAATACACCCGACCTGGTGTCCAGCCTGAAAAGCATTCAAATTCAAAGAGGGGTGGGCAGCTCCACGAATGGCGCAGGTGCATTCGGCGCATCTGTGAATATGAACACTCTGGGCAACAGCCAAAAGGCTTCCTCCGGCTACACCCTGGGGGCGGGGAGCTTCAACACCTGGAGACAAACCTTCAAGGCATCAACTGGAATGTTCGGTAATGGCTGGAGCCTGGATCTTCGCCTGAGCGATCTTCGGTCGGATGGGTACATCGACCGGGCGAGCAGCGACCTTCAAGGGTATTTCGCCCAACTGAATTGGAAGGGAACCGATCAAAATCTTCAATTCATCGCCTATGGCGGACGGGAAGTCACCTACCAAGCCTGGTACGGATTGGACGGGCCAACCATGGAAACAGACCGAACCACCAACTATGCGGGTGCATTGTACGGTTTGGATGGCAGCATCAGCTACTATGACGATGAGACAGACAATTACGGTCAGGATCATTATCAGCTGCATTATGGCAAGCAATTCAGTTCGAACAGCCACCTGACAGCCGCACTCCACTACACCCGGGGAAAGGGCTACTACGAGCAATACAAACAGAATGATGCCCTTTCCTACTACGAACTTCCGGCAGTGGTCATTGGAGGCGACACTCTGGCAGAGACCGATCTCATCCGTCGTCTGTGGCTCGACAATCACTTCTACGGAGCCATCGCCCAGTATTCCTGGAAAAAAGGAACGACAGATCTGGATATCGGCGGCGGATTCCACCGCTATGAGGGAGACCATTACGGCGATCTGCAATGGATGCGCTTTGCCTCCTCCAGTGAGCTTCGCGACCGATTCTACAGCAACCGATCCGTGAAGAACGATGGAAACATCTATGTCAAGTGGAAAGAGCAGCTGGGCGAAAAATGGTCCACCTATATCGACCTGCAGCTGCGCAGCGTGGACTACTCTGGAAACGGAACAGACGAAGGAGATCTCCCTGTTGCATTCGATGACCAGTTGCTGTTTTTCAATCCGAAGGCCGGTGTTCAATACACCATAGCAAGCGACAAGACAGCCTATCTGTCCTATGCCGTCGCTCATCGCGAGGGCAATCGGGCGGATTACCTCAACGGTACACCCAAGCCAGAACAACTGCACGACATTGAACTGGGTTTGAAGAATACAGATGGTGATCTGACCTATTCTGTAAATGCCTTTTTCATGTTCTACCGGGACCAGCTCGTGCTCACTGGCGAGATCGATAATGTTGGGGGCTTCATCCGGAGGAATGTGGGCAAAAGTCAACGGATCGGACTGGAATTCGAAGGAAACTACCGCTTCAATGAGCGTTGGAATCTGGCGCTGAATGCCGCCCTTTCATCGAATCAGAATGTAGACTTCAGGATCGTGGACAACAGCCAGGTACTCCAAGACCCAGCCAATACGCCCCTGCCCTATTCCCCATCGATCGTGGCCGGGTCTGTGATCAGCTATTCGCCCATGGAAGCACTCGCCTTTTCCATGGCGAGCAGATTCGTTGGAAAGCAATACCTCAGCAATGAGAACAATGAAGAGCACGTACTACCCAGCTACTTTTTGAATGACCTGCGCATCCAGTACAGCGCGGAAAAGCTCCCAGGAAAGCCCGTGCTCTCCCTGGACATATTCAATCTTTTTGACGAGTTGTACGCATCCAATGGCTATGTGTATGCAGGTACGCCCTATTTCTACCCTCAGGCGGGCACGCACTGGATGACCACCCTGTCGATCAGCCTCTGATCACTTTTTGGGACGGCAACTGCAGCGTTCCGAGAGCAGTATCTCCGCCTTGGGGAACAATTTCTCCAGGGCGGCCCTGTTCTCTTCGTCCAAATAGGTTTCCCTGAGATCCAGGGTTTCCAGAGCGTCAAACCCCTGCACGTGAATAGGGACCGTAGCCACATCGGTATCCCAGAGATCGAGGTACCGCAGCACAGGAAAGCCCGACAGGCTGTCGGGCCAGGTCATTGGATTGCGCGATAGTCTGAGCTCCTCCAGCTTTTCGAAGCCACTGAATTCTGTTGGAAAGTGATCCAGTCTATTCTTTCTCAGGTCGATCTTGGTCCACTGCTTCTGTTGAAGGAGTTCTTTCGGATAGTCTTTCAATCGCTTGGACTTGGATCTGAAGGCACTTTCCTGGGCCGAACAGATGGTGGAGATCAAGAATAAACCCGTCACCAGGCGTGTTCGTGCCCTGCTCATACTTCAGAGCTACTCTGCCCCAATACTTCGCGAACGACTTTCTCGTCTCGCTCGAGTTGCTCTTTGAGCTGCTGCATGCTCTCAAACCTCAGCACATCGCGCACGCGACGCACAAAAGACAAGCGCAATGCTTCACCGTACAGGTCTTCCTTGAAATCAAGCAGGTGGACTTCCACACGCGATTCTGCGGCATCGTCCACGGTAGGGCGCCTGCCGATGTGGCACATTCCATCGATGACCCGATCCCCATGACCCACCTGAACGGCATATACGCCATCCCCTGGGATCACTTTTCGCGTTTCGATAAAACGGCAATTCGCCGTTGGAAATCCTATGGTGCGACCCATGCGGTCTCCGTGGACCACCTCGGTATCCGCCCCATAAGTGTAGCCCAGAAAAAGATTGGCCCGCTGCATATCTCCGTCCTTCAGGGCACTTCTGATCTTCGTACTGCTGACCGCCACCTGATCGATGTCCTGGGCCGGTATCTCCTCCACATCAAAACCGTAAAGCGGTCCGTATTCTTTGAGATGGGCAAAGGATCCCTCGCGGTTGCGGCCAAAGTGATGATCGTAACCGATCACCAGTTTGCGAACACCCAGCTTTTGCACGAGAATATTGCGAACGAACTCCAACGAACTGGTCCGGGAAAAGGAACGATCGAAAGGATGGATGATCAGATGATCCAAACCAGCCGCCTCCAGCCGCTGGATCTTTTCGTCCATGGAATTCAGGAGCTTTAGATGCGTGCCCGGTTGCAGCACTTCGCGCGGATGGGGATCGAAGGTGAGCAATACGCTCTCCGCCCCTTTGTGCTCATCTCGAATGCGGGCCAGGCGATCGAGTATGAACCGATGGCCCTGATGCACCCCGTCAAAGGTTCCGGTCGTGGCCACCCCGAAGGAAAGAGGCGTGAATTCTTCAATGTGCCGGTAGACCTTCATTCGTGCCGCAGTGCTTCGATGGGATCCAGCCGTGAAGCCTTGAGCGCCGGGATGAACCCGCTGATAATGCCTACCAACAGACAGATCAGAAAGGCCATTCCCAGCCAGAACCAGGGAATAAAGAAGGGGCCGCCCACAAAGCTGGCCACCAGATTGCCAATACCGATGCCCACAGCACAACCGAGTATGCCTCCAGCCTGACTGATGACAACCGCCTCTGTCAAAAACTGCCAGGCGATGGCGCGACGCGTTGCGCCGAGGGCCTTCCGTGTACCGATCTCGCGGGTTCGTTCCGTCACACTCACCAACATGATGTTCATCAGTGCAATGCAGGCTCCCGACAGGGTCAGGATGCCGATGAAGGCTGTGGCCATCTCCACACTCCCAAGATTGTCGATCAGCGTATTCGCCAGCTCATCGCTTTTGGTGATGTTGAAATTCTCTTCCTCCTTCGGATCGAGTCTGCGGACCATACGCATCAGCGCCGTGGCCTCCCCGATACAGGCATCCAGGCTGAAGCCGCTGGGAGCGATCACATTGACCGCATGTGTGCGGTTGTTGCTCGGATAGGCATAGCGTGCATTGGTGTATGGGATCATGCAGTTCCGGTCGCCGCCAAAGCCCACGCCATTGCCCTTTTTTGCCAGGAGTCCGATCACCCGATAGCGCTTGCCGCGCAGAGCGATGGTCTTGTCAAGTGCCGCTTCGCCGGGAAAGAGTTGATCCCTGAGGTCCTTTCCCAGCAGGGCAACCGCCGCTCCTTTTTCCACCTCCGTGCGCGTGAAGATCCGGCCCTCTTCGAGGACGTAGCCATCGGTCTGCAAGATGTACTCGTCGGTCGCTATGACCGTTGAATTGGGATTGGTCTTCAGGCTGCCTGCCTTGATCTCTGCAATGCTGGTCGCGAAATAGGCAATCGATACCAGGGCTCCCGGAAAGTCGAAGCGCTTCTTGAATTCTTCGGCCTCAGCTTCCGTGATCTCCGGGAACTCTTTCCACTGCTTTCCTTTGCCGTTGATGCGGATATTCGGGCCTCGGTTCCTAATGGAAAAGGTGTTGGCGCCCAATTGGCTGAAATTGCCGGAAATGCTTTGCTCTATGGCATCTGCAGAGGTGAGGATCCCGACCAATGCAGTGATGCCGATGGCGATGATCAACACGGTCAAAACGGCCCGGAGTGCCTGCGCACGCACCGAAGCGAAGGCCACCTGAATGTATTCTTTCCAAAGATCCTGACGCATACGCCTTAGTCGGTTTGAATTTGGTGAAATCCTTTTCGCCCTGCAAGTCGGAATGCCGTCCAGATGCAGACGGACATGAGAACGGCCGAAGCCACATAGGGCCACTGGAAGGAGAAGCCATAGAGCCATCCTCCAACGACCGGACCGATCACCCGGCCCAATGATGCATAACTCTGATACGCGCCCATGACTGCTCCTTGCTCATCTTCTGAAGCGATGCGCGAAAGTAGACTGCTGATGGTGGGCGTCAAAAAGGCATTTCCAACGCTGATCACAGCCAGACAGGCAAGCTCCCAGGGATAGAACCAGCCGGTGGGCGGAAAAGGCATGCCCAAAAGACCTATGAGCATCAATGCACTCCCATAGACAAGCAACTGCCGTTCGCCAAACCACCGGTTGAAGTGGCCGATCATAAAACCCTGAATAAGTGCAGCCATGAGTCCTATGTACATGAACAATAAGCCAATGCGCTTTTCGCTGAGACCAAATTCCTCGGCCCAGAACAAGGCAGCCGTCACGTGCATCATGGAAAAGGCCGAAATGAAAATGAGGGTGAACGCCATCAGCCTGCCGATCCCTGGTCGGCGTATGGATGACCAAAGACGGTTCAGGGGGTTCTCCATTTTCCGCCTGGCCCTGAATCTTTTCTCCAGCGATTCGGGCAGAAGAAAATAGGTCATCAAAAGATTGAAGAGGCTCAGACCGGCAGCCGCCCATCCAACGGCCATCACCCCAAACTCTGCCTTGAGGAATCCGCCAACAGGAGGCCCTCCTATGAAGCCCAGGCCGAATGCGGCCCCAATGATCCCAAAATGCCTGGCGCGTTCATTGGGCGGAGTGCTGTCGGAAATATAGGCCTGGGCAGCCGAAATATTGGCAGCTGCAATACCCGCGCAGATGCGGGACACAAATAGGATCATCAAAGTGAAGGAATAGGCAAAGAGCACATACGAACAAGCCATCAAGGCCATACTACCCATCAGGATGGGCTTTCGGCCCCAACGATCGCTCAAATTCCCCCATACGGGTCCAAAGGTGAATTGCATCAGAGAATAGGAGGCAGCTACCCAGCCGATGACCCAGGATGGTGCCCCCAATTCACTTGCATAGATCGGCAGGATCGGGATGATCAGGCCAAAGCCCAAAAGATCGATGAAGACCACGAAAAAGAGAACGAGCAGGGGTTTCTGGTTCATTTTCTCCATCGGTCAGCCTCTGATCCTCTGCCTTTCAATACACATCGATCCGCATTCCATCTTCGGCCAGGTGCACCCTGTCGAAATGCTTCATTCCCTCCTGCCTGAAGGCTTCAAGCTCCTTGTATCGAGCGGAATAATGACCCATCAGCAAATTCTTGACTCCGGCCATTGCCGCCAGCCGGGCCGCTTGGGCCGCTGTACTGTGCCGGGTCTTCTCTGCCAGATGTGCCTCAGATTCCAGAAAGGTTGCCTCGTGGTACAGCCAGTCCACTCCTTCCACCCAGGGAGCGATGGATTCATCGAAGGCCGTATCCGAACAAAAAGCATAGGCACGGGCAACGGGCCCTGGAAGGGTAAGCTCGCCATTGGAAACGAGGCTTCCGTCTTCCCTTTTCCAATCTGAACCTTCTTTCAATCGCTGGTAGGCATATACAGGAATGTCATGGGAGCGAACTGCTTCCACCTGCAGTTTCCGCGGATGCGGCTGCTCACGAAAGACGAACCCGCAAGCTGGAACGGAATGCTTCAAGGGAAAGCTGCGCACACTGACCTTTTCATCTTCGAGGACGATCTCGCTCGCATCGAAGCGGAGTGGATGTATGTGCAATGGAAAACTCAGCCACGTATTGCTGTGGCGAAAAGTGGTGTTCAAAATATCGCGAATGCCCTCCGGAGCATGCAGGTGCAATTCCTTTCCCCGGTCGAGCAGATGGTAGCTGGAGATCAGCCCCAACAGACCAAAAAAATGGTCTCCGTGCAAATGGCTGATGAAAATATGATTGATCCGCTGTGAGCGGAGTTTGTACCGCTTGAGTTCGGTTTGGGTGCCCTCTCCGCAGTCGATCAGGAAGGCATGCTCCCGAATATTGAGGTGTTGGGCGGTGGGTTGGGCATTCAATCTGGGCGTCGCACTGTGGCAACCCAGAACCGTCAGGCTGTATGCCATTTAATCCACAATGATCAGCGAGCGACTCCTTTGGTCGCTTCCATCAGAGATCAGAAGTCGGTAGTGCCCATTTTTCAGCTCGCCGGTGTACAGTGAATGTGTGGCAGAAAATGCTGGGATCTCGCCTGCATCGACCCTTCTCCCGAGGACATCCAAGAGCACATATGTTCGCTCTGAAGCCAATGGCTCGGAAAACTGAATGGAAACCACTTCCGAAGCTGGATTCGGTTGCAGCACGAAATCTTGTGACAGCAGATCGGCCATGCCGATGTTATTGACCACGGACAATTTGAAAATGAATGGCGTCACGACCGTACTGTCCAGAATGGCACCAAATACGAGTCGGGTCGCGGAATAGGCTGTGATCTCATAGACGCCCAAACTGCTTGGGGTTCCCGTGAGGTCGATACATCCATTCCCTCCACCGGGCCAAATGCAGCCTGGATTATCGCAAGTGGCCGTCATGCCGGGCGGGAGGCCATTCACGCTGTCAATACTCAGAGAATCCACAGGAACATTCAGCGTGAGTCCAAAAAGGGAGACCGTGGTATCACTCAGCACACTGATCTGCGTGACGTAGTTCACAGGCACACCGATCTGGGCGGCAGGCAGAATGATGGCAGTGGTATCGGTTGTGGAACCTGCCGGCGGATAAACGCCTGGAATGGTGAAACTTGGATCGGGCACACATTGGGCCGAAACCTGCAGCGTCAGACAGGCGAAGAGCAAGAGGTAAATGGTCTTTTTCATCATGGTCATAAATTAAGTAATCTCTCGATCCGCTCCATTTCGATCAGATCCAGGGCTTCCTGTTGCGTTGGGGCCATGGCGATCTCCAGGCTGCTGTCGATCTTTTTTTGTTGTTCCTCTTCGATGAGCAATACGACGGAAAATCCCTTGGATCGCCACTCGCCTTGCACATCCAGTACGCGTTTCAACACATCTGCGCTTGGATCCTGCTCGGTAAGGTCGATAATAAAATCCACTCCTTCCTCATACTGAGCGGGCAGGGCATCCAGATCATGCGCCTGTATCGGATCTGTTGTCCGCAGATGCCCAATGCCTCCATCGATCTGTTTGTTCCAACCCATCTTGTCAGTTCTTGTTCTGTGCAGCCAGGAGATAGAGGACCGCCATGCGGACGGCCACCCCATTCTCCACCTGCTCCAGGATGATGGACTGCTGGTGGTCGGCCACTTCCGTGGTGATCTCCACACCCCGGTTGATCGGGCCCGGATGCATGATGGTCAAAGGTCTTCCCCGGCGCTCGAGCCGCTCACGTGTGAGTCCGAATTGCCTGCTGTATTCGCGGGCAGAGGGAAAGTATTTCATGTCCATACGCTCGTGCTGAACACGAAGCATATTGGCTACATCGCACCATTCAAGGGCCTTGTCCAGATCCCATTCCACCAGCACACCCAATTGGGAAACCGGCGGTGGAATAAGTGTAGCAGGGCCACAGAGCATCACTTCTGCCCCCAGTGCCTTGAGGCACAATATGTTGCTCAGTGCCACACGGGAGTGTCTGATGTCTCCAACGATCAGGACCTTCTTTCCCTCCACCGAGCCCAGTGATCTCCGAATGCTGTATGCATCCAGAAGTGCCTGGGTGGGGTGTTCGTGTGTACCGTCTCCCGCATTGATGATGGATGCGCGGACATTTTGTGAGAGAAAATGGGCTGCACCCGGATGCGGATGCCGCAGAACGACCATGTCCACTTTCATGGCCAAAATATTATTGATCGTATCGGTCAGGGTCTCTCCCTTGGACACGGAAGAAGAAGAGGCCGAAAAATTGACCACATCGGCCGACAGGCGTTTCTCTGCCAGTTCAAAGGACAATCGCGTGCGCGTGGACGGCTCAAAGAATACATTGGCCACGGTGACATCGCGGAGGGAGGGAACCTTTTTGATCGGCCGGTTGAGCACACCGAGGAATTCATCCGCTGTTTCGAAGATCTGCTCTATGTCCTCAGCCTTCAGACCTTTGATCCCGAGCAGGTGCTTGTGTCCAAATTCAGCCATCCGTTGTGGGTGTTTGGGTCAGCATGACCTGGTCTTTTCCGGACTTTTCCTTCCACTCCACCACAACACGTTCTTCATTGATGGAGTCGATACGCTTTCCTATGATGTTGGCCTGAACAGGCAGATCCCGATGAAAGCGACGATCGATCAATGCAACGAGTTCGATCCGGGCAGGTCGTCCAAAAGAAAGAACAGCATCCATTGCCGCTCGGACACTGCGGCCGGTGAACAAGACATCATCCAAAAAAATGACCTTGGCATCTTCCACCAGAAAGTCGATGGCTGTTTGATTCGGATTCAACGGTGCCTCTCTCCGCCTAAAATCGTCCCGAAAAAAAGTAGTATCCAGTTCTCCGTAGCGGAGGTCCTTTATGCCGTAGGATTCCTTTAGGATCTGCTGGATGCGGCGGGCGAAGATGACCCCGCGGGGTTGCAGCCCGATCAGGGCAGAGCTTTTGAAATCCTCATGCTCCTCGATCAACTGACAGCAGATGCGATGAAAGATGACAGACAACTCATCAGAGGACAGGATCATCTTGGACGAGGCATCTTTCATAGGCTGCAAAAATAGTCAAGTATTGCCCACGGTGTCCTTCTGTCATTATGACACCTTTGAGCGGTGGCACATCCTTTGGTAAAAGCCGTGCAAATCATCAACGAATGGGCAAGATCAATGTAACGGCGGAAAATATTTTTCCGATCATCAAGAAATTCCTCTACTCGGACCACGAGATCTTTCTGAGGGAAATGATCAGCAATGCAGTGGATGCAAGTCTTAAACTGCAGGCGCTCTCGCGAATGGGCGAGATCAAAGGAGAGCTTGGAAAGGTGGATATCGAGGTCTCCGTGGACAAGAAAAAGAAGACGCTGACCATCTCGGACCGCGGCGTGGGCATGACTGCGGACGAGGTGGATAAGTACATCAATCAGGTCGCCTTCTCAGGGGCCGAAGAATTTCTTCAGCAATACAAGGACAAGGCAGGGGATGCTGGCATCATCGGGCATTTTGGCCTTGGATTCTATTCGGGCTTCATGGTGGCCGACAAGGTGGAGATCGTCAGTCGGTCCTGGAAGGAAAGTGACGAAAAGAAGGCCGTGCACTGGAGTTGTCAGGGAGATCCGGAGTTTGAAATGAAAGACGGCAAGCGCGGAGAACGGGGAACGGATATCATCCTGCACATCAATAAAGAAAACGAAGAGTTCCTCGAGGATTTCAAGATCCGTGAACTCCTGAAAAAGTACTGCCGCTTCCTACCCATCCCGATTCAGTTCGGTACCAAAGAAGAGACCATCAAGAAGGGGGAAGGCGAAGAGGCCGAGGAAGAAAAGATCACTGTCCCGGACATCATCAACAATGCACTTCCGGCCTGGACCAAGAATGCCAGCGAGCTCAAGGATGAGGATTACGCCAATTTCTACAGTGAGCTGTATCCAATGAGTTTCGACAAGCCGCTCTTCCACATTCACCTGAAAGTGGATTTTCCTTTCGACCTGACGGGTATACTCTACTTCCCGAAGATCAAGCCACAAATGGAGCTGCAGAAGAACAAGATCCAGCTCTTCCAGAACCAGGTTTTTGTGACCGACAGCGTAGAAGGCATCGTCCCGGACTTTCTAACCCTTCTGCATGGGGTGATCGACTCCAAGGATATACCGCTCAACGTGAGCCGCTCTTATCTGCAGGCCGATGGCAACGTGAAGAAGATCTCGGGCCACATCACCAAGAAGGTGGCGGATAAGCTGGACGAAATGTTCCGAAAGGATCGGAAAGAATTCGAAGCCAATTGGGAAGACACCAAGGTGATCGTCGAATACGGCATGCTCACTGAAGACAAATTCAATGAAAAGGCCAAGAAATTCTACCTGCTCAAGGACTCCGAAGGGAACTACCACACGCTTGAAGAATACAAGGAGGTGCTCGGCAAACAACAGGAGGACAAGGATGGAAACAACATCTGGCTCTATGCCTCAGACGCCGAAGCGCAACACGAGGGCATTGAGCAGGCCAAAGCGTCAGGATACAAGGTGCTCTTACTGAACACTCCACTCTCCTCCCATTTGATCCAGCGAATGGAAGGCGACCTTGAGAAGGTACGTTTTGCGCGCGTGGACAGCGACTCCATTGACAACCTGATCAAGAAGGATGAGGCCATGCCTTCCAAACTGTCCGAAGAGCAGGAGAAGCAGATCAAGGAATGGGTGGAATCGAAGATGGAAAAGGACAAATTCCAGATCAAAGTCGACAGCTTGTCCAGCACCTCAGCTCCGCTTCAGGTCATTGTGCCTGAATTCATGCGCCGAATGAAAGAGCAAAGCATGACGGGCGGCGGGATGATGGGCCTGACCGATCTGCCGGAATCGTATGAGGTTTTGGTGAATGCCAACCACCCGCTGATCGACCAGGTGATGACACAGGAGGATAAGGAACGGGATCAGACCCTGCAGGAGTTGATCGACCTTGCCCTTCTCGGCCAAAACCTGCTTCATGGAGCCGCGCTGAGCGGATTCATCGCCCGGCAGAGAGGGCGGCTGGAAACCACTGCATAAAGTTCTCCATACAGCTAAAGGCCCTTCTTTCGGAGGGCTTTTTTATGCCGTTCGGCCTCTGTTCGTGCGTATTATCTTCCTTCCATGAATAAATGGTTGACCGAGCTGCGCGATTGGCCCAAACAGAGATGGGGCCATTTGGCCATTCTCCTTGCCGCCGCGCTGATATTCACCCACAGCAGCACATCCGGCAGCTTGCTCAACTACGACGATGAAAGATACATTCAGGGGAATGCGCTCATCGAAACTGAAGACGGCATCCAATTCAGACGGATCTTTACCGAATACTTCGATGGGCACTACCATCCCCTGACCCTTTTGAGCCTGGCATGTGACAATGCACTTGCCGAAGACAGCATACGCATGCACCATCAGACCAACTGGCTGCTGCATCTGCTCAATGCACTGCTCATCTACCTTCTTTTTGGCAGCCTCTTTCCAGAGAAATGGAGCTTGGCCTTCGGAACAGCTTTGCTATTCGAGCTGCATCCTATGAACGTGGAGAGTTATGCCTGGATGACTGAGCGGAAGAACGTGCAATACGCCTTCTTCTTCCTGCTGTCCGCGCTGCAGTATGTGGGCTACGTCCGTTCGCAAGACCGCAAGCGACTGCTCTGGTCCTATTTCTTCCTCATTGCTTCCCTGCTGTCCAAAGCGCAGGCCGTGGTGCTTCTTCCCCTGTTCCTCATTATCGATACCGTAGAAAGGAGAAGCCTGCGTCAATGGCCGATCTGGTTGGAGAAGATCCCTGCCCTCCTTCTCTTCTCGCTCTTCCTCTTTATCACTCGGCATGCACAGGAAGAAGCCTGGGGCGATCTGAGCTCTTCTGTCCACTCTCTGACCGACAGACTGCTGCTTTCGACCTCTGCACTGGGCGCATACCTATTGAAGGGGTTGGCCCCCTTTGCACTCAGCCCCTACTATCCCTACCCCGAACAGATCGGAGAAACCCTCGGAGCTTGGCACTTAGCAGGTCCCCTTTGGTTGATCGGCCTTATCGGTGCATTGTATTTCAGCTGGAAAAGGAACAGCAAGATGATCCTTTGGGGACTCGCTTTCTTCTTTTTGAACATCATCCTGATGATCAAATTCTTGGATGTGCCCTACGGTGACTATTATATGGCCAACCGTTACCTCTACCTGCCCAGCGCCGGTTTGACTTGGCTCATGGTGCTTTTGCTTATTCCTCTCTGCAAGAAATTCATTGCCCAGAAATTTTTGGCTACCTACCTGCCCATCGCCTTAGTGGCCATACTCTTTGCATCCAAGACACAGGAGCAATTGGCCGTATGGAACAACAGCGAAGCCCTCTGGACAGAGGTGACCGACCACTACCCTACCTACCCGCATGCGCAAAATATGCTGGCCATCTCGCAACTTCAGGCTGGAAAGAACATGGAGGCCGAACAGAGCATGCTTCATCTGATCGAACTGGACCCTTCATTCGTTGGCGGCCATGAAAATTTGGCTGCCCTCTACTTTCAAAGAAAAAAGCAGCAAAAGGCCATTTACCATGCAGAGTTGGCTTTAAAAGAACGGGGTGATCGGGCAGCTACCTTGGAAATGGCCATTGAGATCTTCCGTTCCTATGGCGAGTTCGATCGGGCACTTGAATGCTCGAGCAAACTGATCGGACTCGATCCGAAAAACACAGCTCATCTGCTCACTCGAGCACGCATATTGAACGAACTCGATCGCGACGAAGAACTTATCGGGTTGCTTGGAGGACGTGCCGAACCCGAGGTCCAGCAATTTCTCAGGCAGATCGAGGAAGAAAACCGAAAAAATGATCCGGAAAAGCTGCGCGCCCAAAAACTCTTGGATCGGGGAACACAAATGGGGAAATCCGGACAGCTCAAAGAAGCCCACAAGCTGTTTTCCAGATCCATAGAGATCGATCCCAGCAATGCGGTAGCCTATATCAACCGAGGCAGCAATCTGGCGCAAATGGGTGAATTTGAAAAGGCCTTGAAAGATCTTCTGCAGGCCAGGCAAATAGATCCGAACCAAGCCATGACCTACTATCTTCTGGCAGCCATTTACAGGGACCTTGGCCAAGCGGGAGCGGCCTGCAGCAATAAGGTCATTGCCGAATCAAAAGGAATGACATTGCCCCAGGTATTCGATCGCTACTGCCAGGAAAAGGACCATTGATCAGGTTGAATATTCCCAGTGAACGGATCGGGATCAGAAGAGTGGATTTCCTTTGTATCCCTTTCGAAAGCGAAGCTGCAAGGAGAGCGCCTTTTTCACAAATTTCCGCAAGGCCGATCTCTTCTTTGCGATCTCACCTATGACCTCCTCCATGTCCTCATAGGAGGTTCCGTTCAGAACGAGTCTCGGTTTGAAATCAAATAAAGTCGAGACTTCCTTCAAGGCCTGGGCGTCCGCTTTGCTCCAAACCCGATTCGCCTTCACCGTCAGGATGGCCATCTGCATTTTGCCCATGACATCCACCGGGAATCGGGAATGAAGCAAGGCAGGGAATTGGAAGAAAATGAAATCGTAATCATCCAAGCTCTTCTCCGGAGGAAGCATCTGCTCTGGCGCATTGACATTCAGGTAATTCCGATCGATATTATATACCGTGCGCTCGTATTGGAAATTTCCATCTGCCTCAAAGTCCTTGTAATTCACTGCCAATACATTGAATCCTCTCATCGCCAATTCATTGGCCATTTTGTGGGTCATCCTTGCCTTACCCTCGCCAGGCTCTGTGGAGATGACCGAGATCAGCAGTGGTTCGCCTGCACTCCAAGAGGCTTTGCGCGCTTCCAACAAGAAATTCTGGCACAAAAGCCCCACCGACAAGGCGGATATGTTCTTGAGATCGACCCCCTCCTTCTCGGCCTGCACGTGATCATCCATGTTGGGATATGCCCCCAATAAGTTCAAGCCCGTAAGCAATTTGGCACGTTCTGGCGTTCTGAGCGATTGATCGAGATAATCGAACAAGACCAAGATGCCCAATGGGATGAAAAAACCAGCTAAAAAGGACATGAAGACCAACATCAACTTTTTAGATTGCAGAGGCTCCAATGGGAATGTAGGCTCCAAGGTCATGACCCAATTCGTCATGGCCATGCTTTCACTTTTTTGATTGATCAATGCCGTATTCAACGCATCGAGCATCTCGAGATAATTGGCCTCTTTGATCTTGATGTTCCGTGTCTGCTTTTCAATCTCTGTACCCAATCCAGTCAGGCGATCAAATTCAGATTGGTAGTACTTCTTTCTATTGATGTAATCTGCCATACGCGAATCTGATTCCTCTAAGGCAAGGGAATGCTGTAGCCATTCATTGAGTACTTCATCAATGCCTATTCCTTCAGTTGTCCGACCGAATACCCAGCGGTCCGACACCATTTTTTTAAGTCGAGCATCCAATTCTTCCTTTTTCTTTTTCAGTTCCAGTTTGGCTTCATCATCACGATAATATATCTCCAGTTCTGCGATCTTCGCCCGGATATTCGCCAATTCCGACCGTACGGCAAGAATATCTTCAGATGATTTAAATATTTTTTTATTGACTTCCAGTTGTTCCTCTAATTTCTCCAATGATTTCTTCAGCGAGTGGTTGTTTGATATCTCGTTCAGATAATCATTCTCCATATTATCGTTGTGCATCGCTATTGAACGAGCCTGATGATCATAATTGATCACATCGTTCTCCATCTTGAATTGCTGCAATTTGTGTTCAGAAAGCTTCAATTCATCGAGGGCTTCCTGCACTCTCTGCCGGAAATACATGACCACATCGTTGGATCTACCGGCTCTTAGTTCACTCATCCGGTTGATCACCACATCGTTCAGTATAGAAAGTGTAGATTGGGTGATACCCGGATCGGTCCAGGTATATTCTGTACGCACAAAATCCGAGGTGGTCATTCGGATCACATTCACTCTCTCTATTGCTTTGTGTGAATATGGAGATGCTTCACTTTCAAATATTTCCCTATTCCTTTTTCCTCCTCTCGTAT
>JAYOTP010000008.1:0-45135 GCA_038150465.1 Flavobacteriia bacterium
GGTTCAGATGCTGATGTGGTCGCGGTATATCCAAATCCAGCCGACAATGAGCTTTTTGTCGCTGCGGCGGCGGGCGCTGAGGTATCCATCATGGATATGAATGGCCGGGTGATCGCTCAGAATACCGTGATGCATTCTGAAGTGGCATTCGACCTTTCTGAGGTTGCTGCTGGAGCATACATGGTGCGCGTCATCGACGGTGCTGATGTTACAGTTGAGAAGTTCATCAAGAAGTAATTCTCTCTGCTTTTATTCATTCATTTGGCCCCGCACAGAGTGCGGGGCTTTTTATTGCCAACAATTTCTGCCCTGAGGTAATGATTTACTTTTGAAAGCGTTTCCTTTTTCCCGGCACTTGGCTCATGCGCTTACTGACCTTCCTTCTTGCATCCTTCCCCCTATGGGCCACTGCGCAGTTCGCGGATGATCAGAATACGGTTCTCTGGCGCGAGTTCTTGAGCTTCACCAGCCTTCAGGAGGTCATCCACGATGACCAAACCGTCTACGGCGCCTCACAGCAGGGCGTTTTCATTTTTGATGATGTCTACAAGACCACCGAACGCCTGACCAAGGTCAGCGGTCTCAATGATTTTGACATTGTGGACATAGGATTCCACAGAGGATTGGGTCTTCTTTCTGTGGGCTATCTCTCGGGAAATGTGGACATCGTTTTTCCAGATGGGAGCGTGACCAATTATTCGGACATCAAACGGGCACCGGGCATTTTTGGTGGGAAGGCCATCCACCACACATTGGAATGGGGCGACAGCCTCTTGCTGGCCTGTGACTTTGGGGTCGTTGTCCTGGATCTGAAGAACGGTTTCTTTCGGGACACCTGGTACATCGGAACCGACGGCGGTCAGCTGAAGGTGACGCAACTTGAGATCGATCGGGCGGCAGGAATGATCTATGCGGCCACAGAAGTGGGGCTGCTTCAAGCCAAGCTGGATGATCCTCTGCGCTTTTTTTCCTCTTGGAAGCCGGTCCCAGGGAGTCATCGCACAGAAACGCGTTTTGTGGCGCTGCACAATGGTGGGCTGATCTACGAACACGCGGCCGCGGACGGACAGAACGATTCGGTCTATGTGCTCCAGCAAGGCCAGCGAAGTCTGCTGCCGACTCAATTCGGCGGACGGATTTCGGAACTGGAGCGTGGGCAGGAAGGCCTGGAAGTCGTCTATCAGTACAATGCAGTTCTTTATCAGGACGATCTTTCGGTCATCGCCAACGTGGCGGTCAACAATGATGAGCTCAAGGATTTTTCACCTCAGTCGGTCTCCTTCAACTACACCGACAGCCGCTATTGGATCGCTGACAAGAAGCTGAGTCTCATTCGCAATTTCGATCTGTACTACAATCAATTCATCACCTTCAACGGTCCGCCTTCGAACGATCAGTTCCGACTGGCCACTACGGGCAGGGATCTTCTGATAGCGCCAGGTGGAATGACGGACATCTGGTCGCAGTCCTTTTTGGCCAACGGATTTTATCAGTACGACGGAGAAGGCGACTGGACGGCCCTCGCTTCGGCAACGGATCTGGACAATGCCCGGGACATCGTGCACATCACCATCGACCCGGAAGACCCCCAGCATGTCTTTGCTTCAAGCTGGGGATCGGGCCTGCTCGAATTGCGATCTGGAATGCTTGTCAACCGTTGGGATTCTTCGAACACCAATGGCATCATTCAGCCGGTAAAGGGATTGGCCGACCCTTTTCTGATCGGCGCAACGACCTTCGATGCCAATGGCGATCTGTGGATGACCAACAGCCTGGTCGATCGATCTCTTGTGGTGCGCAGAGCCAATGGCGATTGGGAAAACTTTGGTCTCGGCTCATTGGGGGGAACGACCAATCACACCCGTGACCTAATGGCCACTTCAGAGGGTCAGATCTGGATCAATTCGAGGAATTCGGGCATTGTGGTCTGCAGGGAGTCTGCAAATGGACTTCAGGTAAGAGGGCTGAATACAGTCCCGGGTACGGGCAATCTGCCCAGTTCTCAAGTCACCGGGTTTGCCGAGGATCAGGACGGGGAAGTATGGATCACCACCGATGCAGGTCTGGGAGTCGTCTATACGGCCTATAACATATTCGAGAACGGACTGACCTACGATGCACAGCCCATCCTCATTGAAACATCAGAGGGGATCGTGGAGCGTCTGTTCAATGGGCAGCCACTGACAGCGGTCGAAGTGGACGGCGCCAACAAAAAGTGGATCGGGACATCCAACAACGGTCTGTTCTATCTGAGCGAAGACGGTACGCAGGCCATCCATCATTTCACAGCAGAGAACTCGCCGCTGCTGTCCAACAACATCCTCGACATCACCATTGAGGACAAGACAGGAATTGTCTACATCGCAACAGACCGCGGGCTCATTTCCTTCAAAGGCAGCGCCACAAGAGGAGGCGATGTGTACAGCGATGTCTATGCCTATCCGAATCCCGTTCGTCCGGAGTACAAAGGACCGATCTTCATTACCGGCTTGCTGACCAATTCCCAGGTCAAGATCACAGATCTGTCCGGAAACCTCATCTATGAAACAGTTGCAGAAGGCGGACAGGCGAGTTGGGACGGGAATAATTTTTCTGGAAGACGCGCAGCAAGTGGTGTGTATCTGATCTATCTGACCAATGATGACGGCAGTCAGCAGCTGGCCACCAAAGTCCTGTTGATCAATTGAGCTGGCGTTCCCTCCGGGCGTTCGTCCTGACCCATCGCCCGTATGGCGAAAAAGGCCACATCCTGCATTGCCTGACCGATGATCTTGGCCGTCAGTCTTATTTCCTTCCCTCTGTGCGATCGAAGAACGCGGCACTTCGGGCGTCCATGCTCCTGCCCCTGACGCCGCTTCAACTCATTGCCCGTGATTCGGGAAAAGATCAGCTGGAACGCATCAAAGAAGCTTCGGTGCTCTGGCATCCGCAGCACATGCATGGCCATCCGGTAAAATCCGCCATTTGCCTGATGATCGCCGAATTGCTCGACCATCTCTTTATGGAAAAGACCGATCAAACGGCCCTTTGGGATTTTTTGGATCAGGAGCTGAAGCGATTCGATGCCTCCCCGGAAGAGGATCTGCTGTTCGCACTCTGGATGTGTGTTCGACTGATGGATCATTCGGGCTCTTCGATCCCAGCTCCGAAAGACACGCCAGGCTATTTTGATCTGCTGAGTGCAGAATGGTCTTCTTCGGAGGGTGCGGACCATCTGGATGCACGGGCCTCCTCGCTGTTGGCAGATATTATCGAGACCGATTGGACGCTGATGCGCCCCGAGGATTCAGAGGCCCATTCCCGTCGGGCGCTCATGGATGGGCTTCAACGATTTTGGACCTGGCATCATCCGGAAATGCGTACACTCAAGTCGCTGGAGGTCGTTCGGGAATACTTAGGCGGTCTTTGAGGCCTATGGGAGCTTGAGGCTGTTCATGATGGCCTCGAGTTCGAAAAGCAGCCGTCTTTTGTCCATATCAGGCGCGTATACAAAGCCTTCCAGGGTCACGATCTGTCCGTTCTCTTCATCGAAAAGGGTATAACTCAAAAAAGGACCGCCCATGAAATCACCTTCCACCCGCCAAAGCCCGCGCGTCTCCAACGCAAAACGGCCATCCAATTCGGAGGTTTCGATCGACGGCGGCAATCTGTATTCGGTGGTCATATAGGTTCCATCGAATTGCCCCGGGACATAGGTTTTGCACAGACTGTCGCGCACGGGGAGAATGTCTTTTCCCAGCAGCAACAGATCATCATCCAGAGGACGACGATGGATCATGAGGCACTGATCGCTCTTTTGGTTCCGGCTCCAAAAGATGCTCAAGTCCTCAAGGTCAGTGTCCAGCTCAAAATTGATGGGAAGGGTGATCTGCGCCTGCAGTGATCGGAGCAGCGCTGAGTTGGATGCATTCTGTCGTTGTCGGGCGATGCGTTTCAGGATGTGCCGACGCTCAAAAGCACGGATGCCCTTCAGGTGTTGCGCAAGTTCATCCTCCATTTGCTGCAAGAGCTCTGCTTCAGAAGGGGCTCTGTAGGAGGTGATCATTTGAGGTTTGGACCAAAGATTCTCTCCCTGGCTGCTCTGCATGCTGCTGTCGATCTCCGCCATGAAGATCAGGTGGGCTCTTTTGAGCAGCTCGTTGAGCGCTTTGGGTTCGATGCGTATGAGCTTGTACCAAGCCTCCTCCTGAGGCATGCCGGGCATGGGTGCGTTGAATTGCTCCCTGACCTTTGAACCCACGGAACCTTCCCAGAGGGCATGGTCCATCACCACCAGCACTTCAAGGCTTCCACCCGTACTTCCGGGGAGCAGGATCTCCACCTGCTTTTCAGGTCCGGTGCAGGAGAGGAGCAACACAAGGCTCAGAAATGCGGGCCATCTCATAAGGTCGTCAGCTCTTTTTGTGGATCCTGAGCTTCATGCCGGGCTTTATTTTCCGCGCACTGCGAATGCGGTTCCACTCCATGATCTGTTCCGGGCTTATGCCTGGATAGCGTTGAGCAATGCCATATAGAGTGTCTCCCGGGCGGACGGTATACACATCGGTGTTTGCGTCTGAAGTCACCGTTTCCGAGGCTGTTTTCTTTTTCTTGCTTCCATGATCCACCGAACTGTAGATGATCAGTTTCTGTCCTGTCCGGATCAGGTGGCCACTCAGCTTATTCCACTCCTTGAGTTGCGACACGCGCACTCCGTAGCGTTGTGCGATGAGTCCCAAACTTTCGCCGCTTCGGACCCGATGGGTGATGTGTTCCACAACGGGTTCTGCCGATCTGCCGATCTGTTCCTTTCGCTCGGCCTCCAGAGCAATGAGCTTTCGAATGCTGTCCCTTTGGCTGATGAAAAGGCCCACTTTATTGGCGGGAAGGACCAAGGTCCTCCTGGCAGAGGCATCAGGAGCCGCAGGAACATAATCCATGATGTACTGCGGATTCAGTTTTTGGAGGATCTGCACATCGGTGGTGAGCAGCGCCGCGATCTGATCGAAATAGACCGGTGCATCGAGTAGAAGGGTATCTACCTGATGGTAAGAGAAAAGAGGCGGCTCCGCTTTCAGCCCATAGTCGGCTGCGTATTGGAAGGCATAATTCACAGCAATGAAGGCCGGCACATAGGAGCGGGTTTCCCGGGGCAGGAACTGCCGTATGGCCCAATATTCTTTTTTACCGCCCGATCTGCGAATGGCCTTACGCACGTTGCCGGGGCCGGAATTATACGCTGCAAGTGCGAGGCTCCAGTCACCGAACAGTTCGTGCAGGTCCCTTAAATACCGACAGGCGGCATCGGTCGAGGCGCGCGGGTCACAGCGATCATCTACGTAGTTGTTCACTTTAAGTCCGTACAGTTTCCCTGTGGGCAGCATGAACTGCCAAAGGCCCTGAGCCCGCACGCGCGACAAGGCACGTGGATTCAGAGCGGATTCCACCACAGCGAGGTATTTGAGTTCGAGCGGGAGACCGTAGGCTTCCAATCTTTCCTCAAACATCGGGAAGTAGTAGGCGGCCTCTCCGAGCATGCGATTCATTTGCGCCTGTCTCCTCTGCGTATACAGATCGATGAATCGCTGAACATCTCCATTGTAGACCAGATCGAAAGGGGTTTCCAGATTCAAAAGCTGCATTCGCCGTTCTACTTCACTTTTTTCCGGAAGTACGGCCAGCGAATCTGTGGAAGTGTTTCCCGCACTGTTTTTAAATGGCATTCCCATTTGCATCCAAAGGCTGTCCATTTGGGCGAGCAAGGGATCGTCTTCCAAAGGCGCATACAAGGCGATACTGTCCGGTCCAAGGCTTGTAGCCTTTGCTGTATCGTTCTCTTCTGACTGTGCGCCAACAGGCAATGAGCCACCAAGCAGCAAAGTCAGGAGAAAAGCGATCGGGCTGCTGGAAAACTTCATAGAGGACGCATCATGTTTTTGGAACGCCGCGAAGCTCCTTGAATTGCTCGGCCATTCCGAGCAAGTTGCCTTCCTGCCATGCGGAGGTTGTGAGCTGCATGCCCAAAGGCAAGCCACTCGCTCCCGTGCCAAAGGGGATGGACAAAGCGGGCAGTCCTGTGATATTGGCCAGTACAGTAAAGATGTCTTCGAGGTACATCACCGTCGGGTCTGAAGATTCCCTTCCGATCGGGAAGGCCTCATGAGGAGAGGTCGGGGTCAGGAGGAAATCGTAGTTCTCCAAAAGTTTTTCGGTATGGTCCCGAACCATCCTGCGCGCTTTTTGCGCTTTCCCATAATAGGCGTCGTAGTAGCCAGCGCTGAGCACAAAGGTTCCCATCATGATACGTCTTTTCACCTCAGGTCCGAATCCTTCGGTACGAGAACGCTTGTGGATCTCTTCGAGTTCCTGTGTGTCTTCTGCCCGATAACCATAATGCACCCCGTCGAACCGGGCCAGATTGGATGAAGCCTCAGCCGTGGTCAACAGGTAATAGATCGGGACGAGTTCGTCGAGGTAGGGAAACTCCACGGTATCCACCTGATGCCCCTTTTCACGCAATCCATCGATCAGCCTGGCATAGGTTTCCCGTACTTCCTTTTGTAGCCCTGGATGCTGGAGAACAGAATCCAGTACAGCGAAGCGCTTGGGCTTAGAGCGATCGTAATCGAGGTATTCATCCGAAAAGACTGGAACTTCCCGGTCCGAGCAGGTGCTGTCGAAAGCATCGGGTCCGGAGATCACTTCCATGATACGGGCAGCGTCTTCGGCATTTTGGGTGAAGGGTCCGATCTGATCGAAGCTCGAGGCATAGGCGATCAGTCCGTGTCGGGATACGCGCCCGTAGGTCGGCTTCAGGCCCCATGTGCCTGTAAAAGAAGCAGGTTGACGAATGGATCCACCCGTATCGGAGCCCAATGCCACATGGCAAAGACCCGCAGCCACAGCGGCCGCTGAGCCACCAGATGAACCTCCTGGAACCCGCGTCTTGTCGAGTGGATTCAGGACCGGGCCATAGGCGGAAAACTCGTTGGACGAACCCATGGCGAACTCATCGCAATTGGTCCGGCCGATCAGTATGGCATCTTCGTCCAGCAATCGCTGCACGGCCGTTGCCGAAAAGAGGGATTGAAAACCTTCGAGGATCTTGCTGCTCGCACTCAGTTTGTGGTCCTGATAACAGAGGTTGTCCTTCAGGGCGATGACCATTCCGGCCAGCTTTCCCGCATTGCCTCTCTCGATCTTTTTGTCAATGACCGTGGCGCGTGCGCGCGCGTCAGGAGCAAAAACCTCGAGGAAGCAGTTCAGATCACTTTGCTGATCGATTCGCGCCAAAAGCGCTTCCACCACCTGCACAACGCTGGTCGTTCCATCGAGCAGATCCTGTCTGTAGATGCTGTAGCCCTTGTATTCCAATGCCCGCGAAGCGCTCAGGACTTGTTGTCCTTGGGGTCGTCCTTAGAGGGCTCTTTCTTTTCGTCCTCCTTCACCGCATCCTTGAATTCTTTGATGCCGCCTCCCAGTCCGCGCATCAGTTCGGGGATCTTTCTTCCGCCGAACAAAAGGAGTATGGCCACTACGATAAGGATGATCTGGGGGCCTCCGATCATGCCCATTAAGATTGTTGCGCTCATGATGAATTCTTGCTGCTAAATTAGAAAACAGGGAGTCAATACCTCAGTCTTCCTTCGGCTCATCCGGATCTTTGTCGTAGAGTTCTTTGTTTTCGTCCATGTGCTCGTCAAAAGCCTGTTCGATCCTCTTTTGAGGATCATCGGCAGCGGGCTTCTGGCTCTTGCATGCGGTCATGCCCAGGATCGTGGATAAGATGAGGGCGAGTAGTGGGATCTTTCTCATTGGATATTCGTCTTTTCGTTCGGAGTTTCATCGGGATATCAGGGCTATTCTCCCTGAAACAAATGATACCTTTGCAAAAATTTGATTCATGTATCCAGAGGATCTCATTCAGCCCATGCGACAGGAACTCATCGATGCCGGACTCAGCGAGATCCGCAGTTCTGATGAAGTTAAAAAGAATATCGAATCGGAGGGCACGACCTTCGTTGTCATCAACTCGGTTTGCGGTTGTGCTGCCGCCAATGCCCGTCCCGCCGTACGGTTGGCACTAAAGGGCAGCGAAAAGCTTCCCGACCGCATGATCACCTCTTTCGCGGGCAATGATGTCGAGGCAGTGGACACGGCCAGAGAAATGATGGCGCCATTTCCGCCTTCATCGCCTTCCATGGCTCTGTTCAAGAATGGCCAGCTCGTTCACATGATCGAGCGTCATCACATTGAGGGCCGCAATGCGGAACTCATCTCAGAGAATCTCCAGGGGGCTTTTCAGGAGCACTGCTGAGCAGTCATCCGTCCTGCGACAGGCCGTCTTCCGGCTCTTTGAAAAAGCGTCTTTGCTGAACCGTTTTGGATCCCTCGGGTGAGGAGCAATCCGAGCAGAATCCCGAATATTCTTCCGAGCAATCCCGGCATTGTATGAAGAGAATGTTGCAGTTCTTGTCCGCGCAGTTCACGTGGGTGTCGCAAGGCACGCCACATTGGTGACAGCGGGCGATGACCTCAGAAGATATGCGCTCGCCCAATCGGTCGTCAAAAACGAAATTCTTCCCAACAAAGGTGTTCTCCAGTCCCTCGGATGAGATCTGTCGGGCATAGTCGATGATGCCTCCGTGCAACTGATTGACATCTTCGAATCCATGGTGTTTCAGATAGGATGAGGTCTTTTCGCAGCGGATCCCACCAGTGCAGTATAGGAGGATCTTCTTTTCTTCCTTTCCCTTCAGCATATCGAGAACCTCCGGGAGTTCGTCGCGGAAGGTTTCGGCCTTCGGGAGAAGCGCCCCCTTGAAGTGTCCGATCTCACTTTCGTAGAAGTTCCGGACATCCACGACCACTGAATCCTCCTGTTGTATGGCTTCGTTCCATTCCTTGGCGCTGAGGTGCCTGCCCACATTCGTCACGTCGTAATCGTCTTCGCTCAGTCCGTCGGCCACCAGTTTTTCGCGCACCTTCACCAGCAGCTTGATAAAGGATTTGCCATCGTCTTCCACGGCGATCTTGAGCGGAATGCCTTTGAATTCCTCTATGGCATTGAGTTGTTCCACGAATTCTGACCAGTGCGGCAGAGGAACGCTCATCTGGGCATTGATCCCCTCGCGGGCAATGTACACTCTGCCCAATGCATTCAACTCGGTCCACTTAAGGAAGAGGTGGTTGCGCAATTTGAGCGGATCTGAAATGTGCACGTAGCGATAGAAAGAGACCGTTCGGCGTTCAAAGGCCTCATTCTCGAGTCTTTGGATCAACTGCTCACGGCTGAGTTTATTCGCTGGATATTTCGGGTCGTGGCTCATCTGCAGGACATAAAAATAAGTCGTCCATCCAATGGGATGCAAGACGAATATATTTGTTCGAACCAATTCCAGTCAAATGGCGAAGAGGATCATGATCCTGGGGGCGCTCGGGCAAATAGGTACTGAGCTCACCGAGGCCTTGCGTAAAATGTATGGTTCGGATCGCGTTCTGGCGACGGATATCCGGCCTTCGGAGGGAACGCAAGAAGGTCCGTTCGCCCTGCTGGACGCATGCGACAAGAAGGCACTTGGCGAATTGGTGGATGCCTTCAGGCCCGATGAGATCTACCACCTTGTGGCCATGCTTTCTGCCAATGCGGAGAAAGCCCCGATCAGGGGATGGGACCTGAATATGGATTCCCTTTTTCACGTTCTGGAACTCGCAAGAGACAAGAAAGTGGGCAAAGTTTTTTGGCCAAGTTCCATTGCTGCTTTTGGTCCTGCTTCACCCAAAGATCCCTGCCCGCAGAATACCTATATGGATCCCAGCACCGTCTACGGCATCTCCAAGCTCTCGGGCGAGTTATGGTGCCGGTATTACCATGATCAATATGGCGTGGACGTTCGTTCGGTGCGCTATCCCGGCCTGATCAGCTGGAAGGGCGAACCGGGCGGAGGCACCACGGATTATGCAGTGGAGATCTTCCACGAAGCACTGCGTTCGAACGCTTACACCAGTTTCATCGATCGGGACACCCGGCTGCCCATGATGTATATGCCCGATGCCTTGTCCGCCACATTGAAGATCATGGAAGTGCCTGCGGAAAAGGTGAAGATCAGGACTGCCTACAACATCGGAGCGATCAGCTTCACACCTGGAGAATTGGCGGAAGCCATCCGCATGAAGCGACCTGATTTTCAGTTGCGGGTCGCGCCCGATTTCAGGGATGCCATCGCCCAAAGCTGGCCGGCAGTGCTGGACGACCAAGCGGCACGGAAGGATTGGGGCCATGATCCGAAATTCGGTCTGCAAGAGATGGTCCGTGATATGCTCAAGAATATTTCGGCTCACTCCTGAGGCCCATTCATGCGGCTGTACATCCATATTCCCTTTTGCCGTCAGGCCTGTCATTATTGTGATTTTCATTTTTCCACCTCGACCCGACTGGTGGAGGAAATGGTCCGTGCTCTTGCAGAGGAGATCAGGTTCTGGCGAACGCAAGATTGGGCAGGGCCTTGTTCATCTGTCTATTTGGGCGGGGGAACACCTTCGGTTCTTACTCCGCAACAATTGGCCTGCCTGCTGGATGCTGCCAACGAACACTTTGGCTGGTCGGATGGATCGGAGATCACTCTGGAGGTGAACCCGGAAGATGTTTCTGCTGCAGCACTGAGCGATTGGCGATCCGTTGGGTTCAACCGTTTGAGCGTTGGCATTCAGTCCTTTGCTCCTTCGGATCTGCAATGGATGAACCGCAGCCATACGGCGGATCAATCTGAACGGGCGCTGGATGCGATACGGAATTCGGATTTCATCAATTTTTCATTGGATCTCATATACGGCTTGCCGACGGGTTCGGATTGGTCATCAAGCCTGGAGAAGGCACTTGCCTACGAGCCGCCACATGTATCTGCCTATTGTTTGGGCATCGAAGAAGGTACCGTACTGGGCAGGCGAGTGGCCGTAGGGAAGCAGAAAGTTCCTGAGGAAGGATCGGTCGCATCGGACCACGCGACCCTCTGCCGTGTCATGCAGGAGCGGGGCTACACACATTACGAGCTTTCCAGTTTTTGTCGTCCGGGGGCTCGTTCGGCACATAATTCGGGTTATTGGTCCGGGGCACCATATCTGGGTATTGGACCTTCGGCGCATTCGTTCGATGGATCTGTCCGATGGCACAACCTCAAGCCCAACGCTGCTTATCTGAAGAAGCTCAAAGAGCGCACGCCATGGTACACTGCGGAACAGATGGACCCTTTGGAGAAATGGAACGAAGCACTCATGATCGGCCTGCGTTTGGCGGAAGGTGTTTCTGTGGCGCATCTGGAGTCTCTCTTGCCTTCGGGTCAAAAGCTTCCGGAACACGCCGTCGAGGAACTCTCGAGATCCGGTCTGTTGCTTGAGGAATCCGGTCATTGGAGAATTCCTGAAATTCATGGTCTGTTGACCGACCACATCACACGAAATCTCATGCTATGAAGCAGCTGGTGTTCGACCACAAAGACAAGATATACGAAGTGGATCTGGAAAGCGGTGTGGACCTTTCCATCCCCTTTGGCCACGAGGAGTCTTTTTCTGCATGGGGAAGCCCCGACATGCAGGCGGAACCCGTTCGATACGGGGACTGGATCGGAAGCGTAGAGGCCGGAGCAGCGGTCAACTTCTTCGATCTGCGGCTCAATCCGCATGGAAATGGAACCCATACTGAATGGGCCGGGCATATTTTGAAGGAACGGGGTTCGGTGACCGATCAGATCAGGGGAGAATGGTTTATGGCCTTTCTGGTCGAGGGTCGGCCGGATGCGTCGGGCTGCATCTCAGAACCTGACTTGCTTGCCGTATACGAGGAGCTGCCACCCGCGGTGATCCTGCGCACATCGGCAGCTTATGAGCGTCCTGCAGATCGCAATTTCACCGGAACGGCCCCTCCTTTTCTTTCGCCCTCATTTGTGCATGGTCTCAGAAAAAAGGGCGTGGATCACCTGCTGATCGATCTGCCCTCGGTCGATCCGGAGGAAGATGAAGGTCGATTGGAAGCGCATCGTGCATTCTGGTTTTCTGGAGGAGAAGAATTGAGGCCTCATGCGACGATCACAGAATTCATCCAGGTTCCGGCAGAACTCGAACAAGGTCTTTATCTGCTCCACTTGCAGCTGGCACCATTGATCAACGACGCCAGTCCGAGCCGCCCCATTTTGTATCCAGTCAAAGAGCGCTGATGGACATCGAGTCGTATCGGGCGTTGTGTCTTCAGCTGCCGCATGCAACGGAAAGCACGCCTTTTGGCCCGGATGTGCTCATATTCAAGGTTCATGGAAAGATGTTCGCCAGTCTCTCTCTGGATGGCGAGCAGGCCCGAAGCAATTTGAAGTGCGCCCCGGAAAGGGCCCTGGAACTGCGCGAGGAGCATGAGGGCATACAGCCCGGCTACCACATGAACAAGAAACACTGGAACACACTGTATCTCGAAATGCTTCCCGAAGCGCTGATCATCGAGTTGGTGGAGCACTCTTATCAGCTTGTTGCCGCCAAGGGAAGGAAAGGCCGCTAGTGTCTCCTGTTCTTTGGAATAGTGCGTAATTGCCCTAACGAACGAAGCATTTAAGTGCGCATGGAACCCATTAAAAAACAACGCCTTTTGGTCGCAGTCGCGGCATTGGGCTATTTCGTGGATATATACGACCTCATTCTCTTTGGCATTGTACGCATTCCCAGCCTGACCGATCTTGGTGTGCCTTCGTCTGACATGCAGGATACAGGGATCCTGCTGCTGAACATGCAGATGGCAGGCATGCTCATCGGTGGATTCCTTTTTGGCGTTCTTGGCGATATAAAGGGCAGAGTGACCGTTCTCTTTGGTTCCATTGTGCTGTATTCTGTGGCCAATATTTCGAACGGTTTGGTGACCTCCATTCCCGCCTACGCCTTTGTTCGGTTTCTGGCAGGCCTCGGCCTGGCCGGAGAGCTTGGCGCAGGGATCACCTTGGTCTCTGAGACCATGTCCAAGGAAAAACGTGGATACGGGACGATGTTGGTGGTCACATTCGGGGCGCTGGGTGCCGTTGTGGCGGCATTGATCGCAGATGAATTCAGCTGGCGCATGAGCTATTTCGTTGGCGGTGGGCTCGGCTTGCTGCTGCTCTTGTTGCGGGTGCGTGCCATGGAGTCCGGTATGTTCAATGAGCTTCCCAAGAAAGATCAAAAGGTGATGAGCTTTTTGAGGATCATCGGAAAGAAAGAACTGTTCATCAAGTACCTCCGATGCATACTCATCGGTGTGCCCGTTTGGTATGTCGTGGGCATTTTGGTGGTCTTCTCGCCCGAATTTGCCGAGGCCCTGGAGGTGCAGGGAGCGGTCAAAGGGAGTCAGGCCGTCATCTGGTGCTATGTGGGCCTGAGTGTGGGCGACCTGCTCACAGGTTTATTGAGCCAAATATTCCGAAGCAGAAGGCGTGTCATCCTCGGTAGCCTGTTCTTCAGCGCAGCGCTTTCCGCAACCTATTTGTACACTTTCGGCCTGACCGACACCGCCTTTTATCTGCTCTGCTTTCTGCTTGGAACCAGTACGGGTTACTGGGGGCTCTTTGTGACAGTGGCCTCGGAATCCTTCGGGACGAATATTCGTTCCACGGTGACCACTACTGTCCCCAACTTCGTGCGGGGAGCGACCATTCCCATCACCCTCAGCTTCGCTTTTTTGCAGGAATCGATGGGCTGGAGCATGAGCCACAGCGCAGCATTGGTCGGTCTGGTCTGCTTTGCGATCGCCTTGTGGGCATCCTGGGGCATTCAGGAAACCTTTGCCAAGGATCTCGATTATCTGGAGACGGTTTGAGTAGACTATTCTAATGTGTACATTTGACGCGCTCGGCCATTATGGCTTTTTTGTTTGATAATTTTTAATGACTCTCCATGTTCCCCCAAACCAATGGAAGCATCACCAAGGTTGGTGTGTTTTATGACGGAAGCTATTTCCTCTACGTAAGCAACTACTACAACTGGTTTCACGAAAAGAAATCCAGGATCAGTATTTCAGGATTGCACGAATTCATCCAGCACCAGGTGGCGCAGGAAGAAGATGTGGATCCGAGGTACACCCGTATAACGGACGCTCATTATTTCCGCGCAAGGCTCAATGCCAATGACGCCCAATCCCGCGGAAATCAACTCTACTACGATCGTGTTTTCGATGACATATTGCTGCAGGAGAATGTCACACTGCATTATATGTCGCTCCGCAATGCACCCACCGGGCGACTGGAGAAAAGCATGGATACGTGGCTGGCGCTCGAGGCCTATGAGATGACCCTCATGCGGCAATTCGATTATCTGGTGCTCGTGGCTTCAGACAGTGACTATGTTCCGCTGGTACGGAAGATCGAAGCATTGGGCGTTCCGGTGATCCTCTTGAGCTGGGACTTTGAATACATGAACGACGACGGGCAACGCATTGTCACACGAACTTCTCAGGAATTGATCAATGAGGCGGCCATACCATTGGCCATGCACGACATCATTGAGAACAGCATTCAAGAGCCCAATGGACTCACAGAAAAGCTCTTCGTTCCGCGTACACCCGAAAAGACGCTGAGCAGACCACTCAGCCTGGACGATCTTGAAATGGAGGAAGGTGCTGTTCACGTGAGTGAGATACAGAACCTGAAGAGCGGTTACGGATTCATCAATTTCGATCCGGCCAATCTGTTCTTCCACTACAGCAGCCTGGAGAATGTGGACTTCAATGATCTGCAGGTCGGCGACCGCGTCAAATTCACTTTGGGCACCAATGACCGTGGCGATGCCATCGCTCAGCATGTGGAGCTCGCTGGCGAGGAGTAGAACTCAAATGTTCTCTGAGGGCGGCTGGTCTAGATGGCCATGATCTCCTCTTCCTTTTTGGTGAGGATCCCTTCCACCTTTTGTACGTATCGGTCGGTGATGGTCTGAGCTTCGCCTTCAGCATCCTTTACGCTGTCTTCTGACAGGCCGTCTTTGCCGAGTTGTTTGATCTCGTCCATCATCTCTTTTCGGCCATTGCGTATGCCCACCTTGGCATCTTCAGCCTCGGAGCGCGCTCTCTTTACAAGTTCCTTTCTGCGTTCCTCGGTCAGCGGCGGAATGTTGATGATGATCATCTCCCCGTTGTTCATAGGATTGAGTCCCAGATTGGCCACAATGATCGCTTTCTCGATCTCTGGCATCATGGCCTTCTCCCAGGGCTGTACACTCAGGGTGCGTGCGTCCGGTGTATTGATGTTGGATACCTGATTCAAAGGCGTGAGATTCCCGTAGTAGTTCAGCTTCACGCCCTCAAGCATGCTCGGGTTGGCGCGGCCTGCACGGATCTTGATCAATTCTTTCTCCAGGTGCTCCATGGCCTTGTCCATTTGCTCCTGGGCAGTTTCAAAGATGAGTTCGAGTTCTTCTTGCATGGCTTTATCCGTTGTTGACCAGTGTGCCGACCTTCTCACCGGTCACAACACGGTGCAGATTTCCTGGCTTGTTCATATCGAATACCAAAATGGGCAGGTCGTTCTCTCTGCTCAGGGTGAAGGCGGTCATATCCATCACGTTGAGCCCCTTTTCGTAGACCTCCTGGAAACTGATCGTATCATATTTGACCGCACTGGAATCTTTTTCCGGATCGGCCGTATAGATACCATCCACACGAGTGCCCTTGAGGATGACATCGGCATCGATCTCAATGGCCCGGAGTGTCGCCGCTGTGTCGGTTGTGAAGTACGGATTTCCCGTTCCGGCACCGAAGATCACCACGCGTCCTTTTTCCAAATGGCGAACAGCCCGTCGGCGGATGAAGGGTTCGGCGATCTTGTCCATCTCAATGGCCGATTGCAATCGGGTCTTCAGGCCCTCATTTTCCAGGGCAGATTGCAGGGCCAGACCGTTGATCATGGTCGCGAGCATGCCCATGTGGTCGCCTTGCACCCGGTCCATTCCTTTGCTCGCTCCCTGAACGCCGCGGAAGATGTTCCCGCCCCCGATCACGATGGCCACCTGGGCTCCTTCGTCGATCACCTGCTGGATCTCGTGTGCATAATCCTTGAGACGTTCTCCGTCTATTCCGAACTGTTGGTCGCCCATCAGCGCCTCGCCACTGAGTTTGAGCAGGATCCGTTTGTATTTCACTACTGGAAGATTTGGACGAAAATAGAAAAGACCGAGGGTCTTTTCAGCCTTTGAAGCGAATGCTCAGGGTAAACCTTCTTGGAGCCTCCAATTCTGCGGGTCGGCTCATCACTTCATAATTCAGCACATTCTGAACGAGAAAACCCACTGACCACTGCGGATCGATCTGATAGTAGACACGTGTATCCAGCATCCAGTCGGGTCTTTCCAGTTGTTCCCGGGCTTCCCTGATGCCCACCCCAGGGATGAGCAACTCGACCAATGGCCCTTCAAAGATGCCGTCCACATTCTGCATATAATCGTTGTACCGCAGGCTGGTCCCGAAGGTCCATTTGTTTGAGCTGATCTGCAGGTCCAGCCGCAGCAGGTTTCTGTAGCGATACTTCAGTATGTCGTCAGTGCTGTCTGAACTGCTGCTTCGGTAACTGATCGGAAGCCCAGTGGAATCTTTTGCATAGGGGATCTCGGCATCCAATGCGCGTGGCACGGAGAAGTTGTAGCCGGCGAGCAGCGAAAGGGTCCAATCGTCCCATTTTCGCTCCGCTCCACTTTCCAATTCGATGCCATGGATCTGTGTGGCGCCGATATTGATGGATTTGAATCCGATGCCGAATGGATTGCTTGGCGTTGTCCCCCAGTTGGAAAAACTGAACTCCATCATATCGTCAAAACGCATCAGATAGAAAGCGGCATCCACATAGGCATCCCATTTGGCCAACCACCATCCTTTCTGCCTGCCTTTGATCAGTTGCCGCAGACCGATCTCTGCGCTGTAACCAGTCTCTGGTTTCAGGCGGGTGTTCGGGTAGAGGTAGATGGAACCAATATTGCTCTCGGTGAAGAGTTCGGCCATGCTCGGAAAGCGAAAGCCCTGACCGAAGGATAGACGCATGAAGGTAGCCTTGGCCAGTTTCTGATTCACACCCAGTCGCATGACCGGACGGGCATAATTCCCATCGTCCACCCACTGGCTTTCGTAGCGCATGCCCAAATTGACCTGTCCACCTTCCCATTTCCTGTCAAACTGCGCATAGGCCGCAGCATTGGCGGTGGTATGAAAACCGCCAAAGAGTTCCGAACGAGATTCGGAATACAATCCGAAAAGACCTCCGCTGATGATCCAGGCATTGCCGAAGTACTGATAGTTGTACTGCAGTTGGAATTGATCTGATGCATTGTCAAAAACAGTGGTCAGGTTTTGCGAATTGTTCTCCACGCGCAGGAACCGACCTTTCAAACCATGGCGGTGACGGTCTTTCCGCCAGTTCAGGTAGGGGTCGAGGTAGGCATCTATCCCCTTGGTGACGGTAACAGAGGAGTCGAGTGCGATATAAGCTTCGCTGCGCGAATTCCAGAGCAGGGATTCTCCGTTCTCACTCCAAAGGACTCCGCCGTTCATGCCGAATTCGAGCTGTTCATTGGCGCAAAAGCGATACGACCAATTGATCCTTGCCTGTTCGTCGGATTCACTGAATTTGAACCCTTCGTCCTTTTGTCCATAGCCACTCAGTACCCATTCATGCTTCTTGCGTTTGAAGGAATGCAGCCATTGGATGCCTGTATTGGAACGCCAGCCGTCCCACCACTTGAGCTCAGGCCTTGGCGGATCTCCGTACACCGTGTGGAACACATTGACTTTGGTCAAAGGCATGGCTTTGGGCCGGATGGTCCTGAATTGCACAACACCATTCAGTGCCGAGGTACCAAAGAGGGCAGAGGATGCGCCCTTCAAGACCTCCACCTGTTCGATGGCTTCGATGGGCATCAGGTCCCATTGTATCTGACCTGCATCGGGAGAGATCAGCGGCACGTCGTCCAGAAGGACCTGTACACGCGTTCCGGCCCCGTAGGTCCAGCCGCTTCCGTTCCTGATGTTCAGTTGGCCATCGGTGACGTGCACTCCGGAGACCATGGGCAAAATATCCCTGCCGTCCGTGGTGTTGCGCCCCTCGATGACCCGGGGTTTCATGACAGATAAAGAGACGGAGAGTTCTTCTTGCTTTTGCTGATAGCGGGATGCGGTAACGACCACGGTCTCCAGCTGTTCGGCATCCAAGGCGTGTAATTCTGCAAGAAACCGAAAGCGTCCTTCTCCGAGTTCCTCGATCTCCACAACTTTGGGATGGTAGCCCATCACATGTATCGTGATCCCGGCAGGCAGTGCTTCTTCAGATGTCCAGATCAACTCGCCGAAACTGTTTGTCAAGTGCGCTTCATCGCCTATTTGGACGACGGCTTCCAAGCCAGCGCCGCTTGCGGCATCCACTACCTGGCCTTCAAGGCTGACCTGCCCATTGAGGGAGATGGAAGAAAAGATCAGACAGGCCAGCCAATGAGTGGCTATCATCCAGCGGCTCTGCTTCTCTTTGGGCCGAGCAGTCAACATTCGTACAATGGGTTGGGTGCGCACCTTTCTATCTTCGGGACGAAACAGAAGACAAGATAATCATGCAGGATTCATTCACATTGATCACCGGGGCGAGTTCGGGTTTTGGCCAGGCCATAGCACGCACGCTGGCCGCAGAAGGGCATTCACTGATCATCACGGCGCGAAGAAAGGAGCGCCTGCAGCGTTTGGCCGAGGAGCTTTCAGGTCAGACAGGGGTGGAGGTCATTCCCTTGTGCTTCGATGTCAGAAGACGAGACGAGGTGGAAGCTGCAGCCAAAGAACTTAAGGGCAGGGGAATTCAGCTGAACCATTTGATCAATAACGCAGGACTGGCATTGGGGCTGTCGGATATCGCCAACGGAGACGTGGACGACTGGGACCAAATGATCGACACCAATGTGAAAGGACTTCTCTATGCGACACGAAGTTTTCTCCGGCTCATGCCTGATGGAGGGCAAATCGTCAACATCGGATCCATCGCGGGCAAAGAGGTCTATCCGGGAGGCAATGTCTACTGTGCATCCAAACACGCCGTGGATGCACTGAACCGGGCCATGCGCATCGATCTTTTGGAACGCCGCATCCGCGTTTCGCAGGTGGCACCTGGTCTGGCGGATACGGAATTTTCCATCGTCCGTTTCAAGGGCGATGCAGAAAAGGCGAAGAAGGTCTACGAAGGGCTTGTTCCGCTCTATGCACAGGATATTGCAGATGCGGTTTCCTTCATCCTGTCCCGTCCCGAACACGTCTGCATCAACGATATGGTCATCATGGCGACTGCTCAGGGCAGCGCAACAGCGGTCCGAAGAAAGCTGGATGGAGAATGAGGCGGTCTGCCGGCTGGCACTTACCCAGATTAAAGGGCTGGGGCCGGTCGGAATTGGCAAATTGCTCGCGCGCTTTGGTTCCGCTGAGGGGGTCTTCCATTCCGGAAAAGCCGACTGGTCCGATGGAACAGCATTTCAATCGCTCTGCGGCCAACGCATATTGGGCCATGAAGGAGAGAAAGCGCTGAAACGCGCAGAGGAACAGTTGGCAAACAATAGCCGAGGCGGAGGTTCCTATGTACTGCACGGAAGTCAGACTTACCCCGGCGGGCTCATCCGCTGCGGAGACGCACCCCAACTGCTCTTCTACAAGGGCAAGTTGCCTGCAGAGGGTGCGCGAATGGTCTCGGTGGTGGGCACGCGCAAGGCAAGTGATTACGGAAAGAAGGCCACCGAACAACTGATCCGTGCCTTGTGCCCCTACGACCCCGTCATCGTGAGCGGACTGGCCTACGGAATCGACATCCATGCACACCGGATCGCTCTTTCACTGGGCATGCGGACCATGGCTGTGCTGGGCAGTGGCTTGGGGAATATCTATCCCGACGTCCATCTCAAGGAGGCGGATGCGATGCAGGAAAAAGGCGCTGTGGTATCGGAGTACTTTCACTATGAATCCCCTCAGCCGGCTCATTTTCCAAAACGCAATCGGATCGTGGCCGGGCTTTCAGCGGCCACAGTGGTCGTGGAGGCAGGCATCAAAGGAGGTGCGTGGATAACAGCAAGTTTGGCCAACGATTACGGAAGAGAGGTCTATGCGGTCCCAGGACCCTGGTCTGCTCCAACCTCCAGGGGTTGTCACCAAATGATCGCCTCTAATTTGGCGAGTGTGCTCGATCATCCGGAGCATCTGGCCCGAGACCTGAATTGGCTGGAGAAGAAGCCGCTTTCGGCTGTGGTCATACCTGAATTTGCCCAGCCAGTGGCTCAGGCCTTGTTCCGTCATACGGCGCCGATGCACATCAATGATCTGTCGCGTGTGTTGTGCATGCCCATTGCTCGTCTGCATGGGCTTTTGTTGGAAATGGAACTGAATGGTTGGGTGCGTTGGCTTCCCGGTCGGTTCGTTCGCATGGAGGTGCAATTCGCAGCCCAGGAGGACTTTGGCTGAAGCATTGTGCCCTGGGCCGTCTCAAATCATCTGGGCGGGTCAATAACTCTGCGCATAAAAGTCTTGCTGCGCTCCATTCCCCTTTGAACAATACAGCTTGCGTGGAGTATTTTTGACCCCCAAACCATCACACCCATGAACCCAGAACAGCATCAAGCCATCGATTCGTTCATGCGAAGCGCTGAAGAGCGGAACCCCCACGAGCCCGAATTCTTGCAGGCCGTTCGCGAAGTGGCCGAGACGATCATCCCATTTATTGAGGCGCATCCGAAATACAAGGAGGCGAAGATCCTGGAACGAATGATCGAACCGGAACGCGTCATCACTTTCCGCGTGCCTTGGGAGACCGATGCAGGAGAAGTCATGGTGAATCGGGGCTACAGAGTAGAATTCAACTCAGCCATTGGCCCCTACAAAGGCGGCTTGCGTTTTCATCCATCAGTGAACCTGTCCATCCTCAAGTTCTTGGGCTTTGAGCAGGTATTCAAGAATTCGCTCACCACGCTGCCCATGGGCGGAGGAAAGGGCGGTTCAGATTTCAACCCGAAGGGCCGTTCCAATGCCGAGGTCATGCGGTTCTGCCAGAGTTTCATGACAGAGCTTCAGCGCCATATCGGTCCGGATACCGATGTACCCGCAGGAGATATTGGTGTGGGCGGACGCGAGATCGGCTATATGTTCGGTCAGTACAAACGCTTGAGAAACGAATTCACCGGCGTTTTGACAGGTAAAGGCATCAATTGGGGAGGCTCGTTGATCCGACCTGAAGCGACCGGATATGGAGCGGTCTATTTTGCTCAGGAGATGTTGACCCACCACGGATCATCCTTGGCGGGCAAAACGGTTCTCGTATCTGGCTCAGGAAATGTGGCCCAGTTTGCGATCCAAAAGGCGACCGAGCTCGGTGGAAAGGTGGTGACGGCTTCTGACAGTTCTGGATTCATTCACGATCCGGATGGCATTGACGCAGACAAACTGGCCTTCCTAATGGAATTGAAGAACAAGAAACGCGGACGGATCAAAGAATACGCCGATCGCTTTGGTTGTTCCTTCTCCGAAGGGCGACCGTGGAGCATCGCCGGCGAGGTGGCCTTCCCCTGTGCCACGCAAAATGAACTCAATGGCGAAGAGGCTGCCGAGCTGATCGGAAATGGTCTGAAGGCAGTGGCCGAGGGGGCGAATATGCCTTCAACACCAGAGGCCGTTGAAGCATTTCATGCGAAGGGTATTCTTTTCGCACCGGGAAAGGCTTCCAATGCGGGTGGTGTGGCCACCAGCGGACTGGAAATGTCTCAAAACTCCCTGCGCCTTGCCTGGAGCAGCGAAGAGGTGGACCAGCGTTTGCACGGGATCATGAAGGACATCCACAGATCTTGCGTGGCGTACGGACAGACCGAAGGCGGAAATATCGATTACGTCAAAGGGGCCAATATTGCCGGATTTGTGAAAGTGGCCGACGCGATGATCGACCAGGGTCTGGTCTGATCGGGGAAACCGGCCTTTTTCAGGGAAGTGCTTCGTACAATCCGTAGAGATAGGGATTGCCCTCGCGGAGGGTCATGTGGAAACGACTTATCTCAAAGGCTTCCATCCCTTTGTTCCATACGTAGGCCTTGACCTGAAGACCTTTGTGGTTGCCCGGCAGATCCGATAACTTATAGCTGTGGTGCATGCTGCAGTCGATGGAATCGGTCGCATCCGTGTTCTGCCAATCCGAAAATGGGCTGGAGGTCCAGTCCAAAAGTTCGTCATCCTGCCAGATCTCAATGACCAGCAGGGCTTCCTGTATGGGCTGAAGCGCCCGCACATCAACGCTCAGGTCGATCAGATCATTGGTCCTGGCCTCTGGCCATAGTGGGGCCTGAAAAGAGGGCCCCCATTCTGAAAGTCGGAACGAGTATGCTGGTTTTTCCCTTGTTTTCCTGTCCACCCAGCTTTCCACTGAAGCTGGATTCCATCCTTTGGCCGATCCCGCCAGGGCGGAGCTATGATCCAAACGGGAGGAAGCTCTGATCGGCGAATGTCCCGAAGAGCGAGTGAATACGCGGACCGACCCACCAAACAGATCCGAACCACGTTCGACCATCGGAAAATCCTCGAGGATCATGGGGACAAGCCGCGCATCTCCTGCAGACAGACTGCCCAGAAATACCGCCTCCAGGGAATCCCGTTGCTCATGAAGCAGCAAACGAAGATCCTTCGGGCGATGTGCGGAATCGTTGTACCAAAACCGATGCACAGGCTCCTTTGTCTTCATCTGTTCCAATAGATTCTGGCTGATGCGCTCATGGGAGTTGAAGACAAAGAACGATCGGTTTTCGCGTTCGAATTGCTCGCTTGCCGAGGTCAAAATGTGCTGATAGATCGATGAATAGAAAAGTGTGAAGTGCTTTCGCCCCTCCACCAATGAAACGGTATTCAATGAGAGGATGAAACCTATAAGAAGAGCGTTTTGTCCAGGTTTGAGTTCCCTCATCCCGCCAAAGAGTGCATAGAGCATGAAGGGGAAACTGAAGAGCAGCACGGAGTACTGAAGGATCGGATCCCTCAGCACCGAGTAGACCCAGCCGATGATCAGTGGGGACAGGAACCAAAGCCACGAGATCAGCCGAAAGCGAGCGGAATCGGCCGTGTCTGCAGATCTTTTTCGCAGGAACCAGATCAGCAGGAACGGAATAAGGCAGAGGAACGCATTGAAATGAAATACATACCGGAAGTATTGCAGCGGGAATGCCCAAGAAGGAGCACCGAGCCATCCGCCCACGCCGCCCTTACTGAGTTGATGAAGGAAGATCGGCAAATGAGGAACGTACAGCAGAAAGATGATGCCCCCGGCCATCAGGTACTGCCGGCGTTTGTTTCTGGGTATCCAAAAAAGCCCGGTCAGCCCGATCAACGCGGCCATCAAGGCTGAAAAGTGGTGGTTGTAGAGGCAGAGCGTCGAACTCAGAATGAAAAAAAGCAGATCGCGCCTGTAGCGATCGGTTCCGGCTTGAAGGATGCGCGTCCAAAAGATCGCTGCCAGCAGACAAAAGAAAAGCCCGCTGATGTAGGGCCGGGCGAGCTGGCTGTACATGATCGGGTACTGCAGGGTGCTCATGTAGGCCGCTGAAACAAGCCCAACGGTCGAATGGAACCATCGGGTGCCGAGCCAGTAGGTGCAGTAGACCGCCCCCATTCCAAAAAAGGCAAAGGGCAATTTCAATATCCAGCTTTCTGAAGACCCGTTCAGCTGAGTCCAGAAATGCAGAAAAACCTGAATGCCCGCAGGGTGTGTATCGACCAGAACGCCCTTTCGGATCAGTTCCTCCCAGCTTGGAAAACCAAGTCTGAAAAGCACGGAGAACTCATCATGGCTCAGAGGGATCTGTGCAAAGTCCCAAAACCGCAATACGCCGCCCAGCAGCAGGATCAGCCCGATAAGGTATGGAGCGGCTCCTTTTTTCACCTGCACAAAGTAAACGCTATACACTGCATGAAGTGGACGCTACCTAAAAGGGATGGAAGGGTCTGCAGCCCGATTGGATCCTTTGGCTAAGCTCGCAGCTGAATTCTATCTGCTTCTATGAGACACGTCATCATTGCCATTGTATTTGCTCAGAGCCTTCAGGCACAGAACCTATTGAGAATGGAGGTGTACAGAGAACCTTTGGAGCGATTGGAAGTCTCTTCACTGCTGAGTTGGTCTGTACTCTCAGGCAAGTGGGTACCGGGCTGGGAGATCTCTGCGGGCAGCTGCGGGAAGGGTCAGTGGAATGGTGTTCTCAGGCTGGCCCACAGAGGTACGAGCGAGTCGGTTCATTCCTCCTCCGAAACATTGAGGGCGGACATTCGAAATCTGTCTGTAGCCTTTCACATTGAGTACTCTTTACTGGAGCACGGACCTTGGTTCCTTGTGGGCAGTTTGGGTGGGGGAATGCTTTGGTGGTTGCAAGACAATGTGGATCCTTCAGGAACCGTTCGCCGGAGCAAACACAGTGTTTTTCTGAGGGTCGATCCGAGATTGGGCTTGTGCAGTCGGTTGAATGATCGGATGAGCCTGCAGCTTTGGATGAGCCATCCACTGGCCATTCCCTGGGGCACTCCATTGAGCGATCCAGGACAAAGTGCTCAGATGCTGCTCGGTCTGGGCTTTCGCCTTTAGTTCAATCCAATTTCGTCTGCTCCCGGATCATTCGGGCGATCCGATCATCGATAGACTCCGTACTCACCCGCTCCCGATTGAGTCGGTCTACCAGGATGGGAAAGCAGAGCGGGCTCGGGCGCTCAATGCTCTTCAGGACGATCTCCTGGGCGCTGATCCGATCCAGTGCCGTGCGCAGACGGCCTTCTTCCAGTTGGAAGTTGAGTGCTTCATCATAGGCTTGTTGAAGGAGGAGGTGTCCGGGGTCGAATTCCTTGAACACATCGAAGAGCAGTGCACTGGAATTCTGAAGCTGACGGTCTCTGACCTGATTCCCAGGATATCCCTGAAACACCAGCCCCGAAATGGAAGCAATATCCCGGAAGCGTCTGCGGGCCATTTCTGTTTCGTTCAGGCTTTGGCGGATGTCCTCCAAAAGATGTTCGGTGTTGAACAATGAACGATCGATGCGCTCATCGATGGGAGGCGGTTCTTCAGACAAGAGTTCGAAGCCGTAGTCATTCATGGCGATCGAAAAGCTGATGGGCATGAAAAGGGCGATCCGCCAGGCGATCAATGCTGCCATCCCTTCGTGTACAAAGCGGCCTTCGAAGGGATAGAAGAACAGATGATGCCCTTCTTTGTCGTGGAGGTATTCGACGAGGAACTGTTGCTCATTTGGGATGAGGCTCAGTTCTTCCTGCAGTTCAAGCATGGGGCGCAACATCTGCAATTCAGCCTCCTTTGGGCCGGGTTCTGATGCTTCCTGCAACTTTTTTCGGAGCATGGCGCCCATCTGGGCGGAGAGCGGCATTCGGCTGCCCATATAACTGGTGACCACTCCTTTCTTCTGACCACGTGCGGGTTGGACGGTTGCAGTCATCTCCCGGAAGTGGATGAGTTCGAGCTGTTGCCCGGCAAACCAGAAGACATCACCAGGCGAAAGACGCGCAACAAAATATTCTTCCACATGGCCCAGCGTTCCTCCTTGCCGGAGTTTGACGCGGATCATGGTGTCCGATACGATGGCTCCGATGGAGAAGCGATGCCTTCTGGCGATCTTTCTGGAAGTGACAACGAACCGCCCATCATCGTCCACCTCTACCTTTTGGTAGTCATCATAGGCCGACAGACTGCCGCCGGTCACCAGAAAATCCAGGCAAAAGGCCCATTCGTCATCGGTAAGCGTTTGGAAACAGTAGGTGCTGCGCAATTCTGGAAGGAGTTCTTCGGGAAAGAATCCATCGGATACGGCCAGTGTGGTCAGGTACTGGAGAAGTACATCAAAAGAACGGATGTACGGAATGCGGTCTTCAATGAGCGATTCCTTGATCGCCGCCCTGAGGGCCGAAGCTTCCACCAGTTCCAATGCATGGGTGGGAATGAAGTGGATCCTGCTGGTAGCGCCCGGTCGATGTCCGCTTCTTCCCGCACGCTGCAGGAAGCGAGCAACTCCTTTGGGGCTTCCGATCTGAAACACCTGGTCGACCGGCCGAAAATCGACCCCAAGATCGAGACTGCTCGTACAAACCACGGCTTTCACCGAACCTGAATTCAGCGCATCTTCCACCCAACCCCTGAGTTCCTTTGAAATGGAACCGTGGTGCATGGCCATTCGTCCGCTGAGGTCGGGATTGGCCTCCAGCAGGCTTTGGTACCATATCTCGGCCTGGCTACGCGTATTGGTGAAGATCAAAGACGTCTTGGAGGTTTCGATCATGGGCAAGAGATCGGGTAGGAGGCGGATGCCCAGATGTCCTGCCCAGGGGATCTTGTCCAGACTCGGAGGAAGCACAGACTGAACCTCGATCTTTTTTTTGAGCCCGCTTTCGATCAGCACCCCTTTTCCTTCAGGTCCCAGAAGCACTTCGAGCGCATTGTCCAGATTGCCAATGGTGGCTGAGATCCCCCAGATCAAGAGCTCGGGCTGAAGCGTCTTGAATCGGGCAAGGGCGAGTTCGGTCATATTGCCCCGTTTGCTTCCCAGTAACTCGTGCCATTCATCCACCACCACGAACCGAAGTGTCTTGAAATGTCGGCGGTATTTCTTTTGGGCCAGGAGCACATGCAGACTCTCGGGAGTCGTGATCAGAATGTGCGGCATCTTTCGGTTTTGGGCGGCTTTGTCCCGAGGGGTGGTGTCCCCTGTTCGGATGGCGACCTCGAAAGGGTGTCCAAGTCCAAAGAGCGCACGTTCTGCCGACTGCTGTATCTCCTTGGTCAGCGCACGGATCGGACTGATCCAGATCAGCTGAAGACCCTCTTTCGGTGTTCTGGCCATCTCCTCCAGCATCGGAAGCAAAAGGGAATAGGTCTTTCCACTTCCGGTTGGTGCATTCACGATGCCGTGTTTTTTTTCCAAAACAGCTTGCCAACTCCTTTCCTGGAAGTCAAAGGGTTTCCAGGAATTGGCTTGGAACCATTTACGGATCAGCTCAAGTGGTTGCGCAGGCATGATGGAGTAACCCCCGCCAACGATGCGGGTTCAGATGGAATTATTCCTGGTCGGTTGGATCCTGCAGCAGACGCTGTTCGCGCTGCAAGAGGTCTTCGAGCGTACTTTCTTTGAGCAATTCGACCGTTTCGTTCCGAAGCTGCAAAAAGAGGTCACGGATGCCACAGCTCTCCTCGTCTTTGCATTCCTCGCAGCGTTCATAGTACTTGTAGGTCACGCAGGGCAGTAGAGCGATCGGTCCGTCGAAGAGCCGCATCACATCGGCCAGATTCACCTCTGTGCGATCCTTCAGCAGATAGTAGCCGCCGCTGGGTCCTTTTTTACTTCCCAGAATGCCGGCTTTTCTTAAGACGAGCAATATGCCCTCAAGGAATTTGGAGGGGATGTTTTCGCTATCGGCGATCCGGTGAATGGGTACAGGCTCGTTGCCTTCTCTCTGGGCGAGAAAGAGCAGGGCATTGATCCCGTATTTGGCTTTTTTACTCAGCATTAGCCGGAGGCCTTAAGTCGGTTCTGACGGTCGTTCTCGCGTTCGTCGATGATCTCCTGGGCCTTGGCGATGGCCCGCTTGAGTTTGAAATCGCTCCAAAGGTTCTTGTAATACTTATTGATGAAGTAGTCGAGTTTGCGGATCACAAAAACATTGTAGGCGCCTTTCAGTCTGTAAAGATTGGATTCGCTCAAGGCCCGAAGGCTGAGGCTGAAACTGCCATCGATGTATTCGATGTAGTGCCAGATGCCACTGGGCATGAAGAGCGTTTCGCCATGGGTGAGGGTGTGCTGGTAGCCCTTTGCGAATCGGAGTGCTGGATATTTCTCAAGATCGATGTTCGACAGGTCTGCAGCGCTGTGGGTGGTGAAGGGCAGCTTGTATAGATACTTTGTCTGGTCCTGATCGAACAAGGTGATGCGTTTTGTGCCTCCAAATTGGGTCAGGAACACATGTGACAGATCGATATCGTAATGCAGCCGTACATCGGAACCTGCACAGCCAAAGAAGGTATACGGGAAATCCTCGAGCCATCCATCGGTGATGTTGGGGTAATCAAAATCGTCCAACAGTTCCGGTACGAGCTTGAACAGGTTGAAGAGAAAGATCCGCAGGTCGCTGTCGGCACCCTTTTCCACGATGTCCAGATAATCCGCGAAAGCCATTTCCTCTGAAGGGGGCATTTCGATCGCTGTCGGATCATTGTCCAGCCACTTGCCGTACAGTTTCACTTTTTCCTTTCCCGCCTTCTCCTTGAGATAGCTGTAGGTCCACTTTTCAGTGGCCTGCCAGTTTTGAGCAAAGTTTCTGATGACCACTGGTTTCAGCGGCTTGAGGTAGCGATGAACGAAATCTTCCTTGGAGATCTCATCCACCACGTCAATGGGTGTCAGTTGGAGTGGATCCATGGAACTATCGAATAAGCGACGATCAACTCAAAAATATCGATTAGAATGAAAATTTAGTATCTGCCAACAAGATAAATGGTCACATAAGAATGTCGGACGTATCCACAAAACCCATCATGTTCTCAAAGTTTGATGCACACATTCTTGGGCTCGGTAAAGAAGCGCAGTGCCTCGAATCCACCTTCGCGTCCCATTCCGCTGTTCTTCATTCCGCCGAAAGGTGTGCGCAGATCACGCAATAGCCAGCAGTTCACCCAAATGATCCCGCTTTCTATGGCGGCGGCCATGCGGTGGGCCCTCTTCAGATCCGAGGTCCAGAGGGTCGCGGCCAGTCCATAGGACGTGGAATTCGCCCAACCGAGGACTTCCTCTTCCGTATCAAATGGCTGAAGGGTGACCACGGGTCCAAAGATCTCTTCCTGATTGGTTCGGCAATCCTGCGGCAGCCCCTCGAAGACCGTTGGCCGGAGGTAATAACCGCCTTTCAGTTCTCCCGACATCTCAGGTTCTGTTCCTCCGGTGAGCAGCTTCCCACCTTCCTCTTTGGCCAGCTCGATATAGCTCTTCACCTTTTCCAGGTGCGCCCTGGAAACCAGAGCTCCCATGCGGGTGTCTTCGCTGGAGGGATTTCCGACCTTCATCTTGGCCACCTTTTCCACAAAAGCATCCCGAAACTTCTCATAGATCGGTCGTTCGATGTAGATGCGGGAGCCACAAAGGCAGATCTGCCCTTGATTGGCGAAACTCGACCGGACAGTGGTGCGCAGCATGTCCTCAAAATCACAGTCAGCGAAAATGATGTTCGGATTTTTTCCGCCCAGTTCGAGCGATACCTTTTTGAAGCGTGGACCAGCGGTCTTCATGATCTGTGCGCCCGTTTGGGTACCGCCGGTGAAGGACAACACAGGAATGTCTGGATGCTCAACAATGGCCTGACCGACCGAAGGCCCCGTTCCGTGGACGATATTCAACACCCCCGGAGGAAGACCGGCTTCCATGCATATCTCAGAAAGTTTCCAGGCTGTGTAGGGTGTCACTTCAGAAGGCTTGGCCACCACCGTGCAGCCAGCGGCAAGGGCCGGAGCGATCTTCCAACTGAACAGGTACAACGGAAGATTCCAGGGAGAAATACATCCTGCCACGCCCGCAGCTTGTTGCAGGGTGTAGTTGAATCCATTGGGCCCCATTAGATGTGCTTCGCTCTTCTCGTGGAGAATGGCTGTGGCGTAGAAAGCAAAATTTGCACTGGCTCTGGGGATGTCCACAGATCGCGCGAGTTGGACCGGCTTGCCATTGTCTCGGCTCTCTGCATGAGCCAACTCCTCCAGACGCCGTTCTATGCCCTTGGAGATGCGCATCAGTATCTCCGACCTTTCCTGGGCACTCAACGCACTCCAATGGGGGAAGGCTTTTTGGGCGGCTTGAGCTGCACGGTCAACATCGGTTTTTCCGCTGTCTGGAATGAGCGAATAGACCGTCCCTCTTGAAGGATCCATATTCTCGATGTATTCGCCGCTGGCCGGATCCTGCCAGTTCCCATCGATGTAGTTCTGAAGCTTTTCCAATCGTCCTTGGGCTTTGTAGCCCAATTTACATCAGGCCTTGGAGAACAGGTTGAAGAGCACTCCTCCGACGACGAGCAGCATGCCCAATAGAGTGATGGCCGAATAGTTCACACCGAAGATCAGCCAGTCAAAACCCAGCGCGAAAATGAGCCCGAAGTATTTGAAGCCCGAGATGCGGCTGAGCGCTGTACTCTGAAGAGCCTTGGTCATATTGATCTGCGCGAATTGGGTGAGCAACCCCATGAGCAGGAGCAGCAGCCATTCGATCCCAACAGGGGTTTCCCAGTAGAAAAAGGAAAGCACGATCATTATGGGCAGTGCCATCAATGGAAAGTAGAAGACCACCACCACTGCATCATCCGTATCCCGGACCTTGCGGATCATATTGTAGGCCAGTCCGCTGAAAACCGCTGAGCAGACACCGGCCAGAAGGAGATAAGGGGAGAGGTTGGGCTCGAAGCCTTTGATGACAAGCACCCCCAACATCGATATTCCAAAGAACAGCCACTGCAGCGGGGCAACACGTTCTTTAAGGAGGAAGATGGCGAAGAAGGCTGTGAAGATGGGCGATAGGTATTGGATGGTGATGGCCGTTGCCAGAGGAAGTTTTTGAAGGGTGAAGAAGAACAAGGTCAATGCAATGGCGCCGAACAATCCGCGCAGGCAGAGTAGTAGGCGGTTGTTCCCCAATGGATGCAGACCGCGTTGCCGGATCACGGCATAGCTCAAGACAATGGAAACGATGCACCGGAACAAGACCAGTTCGGTCGCTGGAAAACGTCCGAGGAACTTGACGACGAGGTTCATCAGGGCGAAGCCTGCGACAGAACGCATCATGAAGCGCACACCGCGTCGATCTTCAGTACTCAGCTGCATCGGCAAGCATTAAAAAAGGCCCCGATCGGAGCCTTTCATATCATTCTTCTTCAACGGATTCGGGCAAGCCATCCGACAATTCAGCAGGTGAACTGCTCGGCACGACGGCCGCCGGAGGTGGAGGCGCAAAGCCTTCATCGATCTGATTCTGGATGGCGGAATCCTCCAATTGCTGAGTGGCCGCTCCTCTCTCCAGGAACAAGTTACTGGCCAGGACAAGCGCCAAAAGGGCGATGGCCAGTGTCCAGGTACTGCGGTCCAGAAAATCGGTGGTCTTCTTTACTCCGCCCAGGATCTGGGTTCCGCTGCTGCTGCCTCCAAAAGCAGAGGACAGTCCGCCGCCTTTAGGATTCTGTACCAAGACGACCAATACCAGCAGGATGCAGGTGATGAAGATGAGTATCGCGAACAGTAAAGACATCAGGACTCTTTTTTCAATTGCTGTTTGAGCGCACGAATGCGGCCGGCAAAGAAACTACTTTTCTCAGGAAATCTCAAGCGGAGAATGTCGTAGGCCTCAATGGCTTTCTCCACGTGGCCCTGTTCGATGTAAAGCTTGGCCAGGGTCTCGGTCATGAATTCGGATCGTTCCTGAACACTTTCCGAAGCGATATTGGGTGTTTGTTCGGCCGTTTCCCCCTTTTTCGGCTGAAAACGAGGGGGTTCCTTGAGAAACTGATCGACCAATTCGATCTGTTCTTTCTTCCGTTCAGTCCGTTCCTGCTCCGAGGGAAGTGAACTCAGCCAATCACTGAAGCTGCTCGATCCCGTGTCAGCTTGTTGGTCATCCTTTTCCGGTCCGGAGTCTTCCGATGCAGGCTTTGTGTGTTCAGGTTGGATCGCTTCTTCTTCAGCAGCTGTGGATTCCTCTGTTGATGGACCATCTGGCTGATATTCTGCTTTTGCCTCTACTTGAGGCACGGTGGTCTCTTCTGCCTCTTGCCTCTCTGACTTTGCTTCAGAAGGAGGGTCATCGTCTTTCTGCTCTTTACGCTTTTTATGGGCGGCGAGAAGATCCTCCACCCGTTTTCGTGCAGCGGCTGCCGGATCGACGATGTCTTTAGGCAGTTCTGGCCGAGCGCCTTCTGTTTCGCTCGGGAGTGTGTTGTCTGCCGAAGTAGCAACAGCTTGTTCTTCTGCCTCTTCAGGTGTTTCTTCGATCGATGTTGATTCCTCAACGGCTTCTTCTCCCTGAGCCACGGGATGCTCCTGCTGCTCGCTGGCGGCATGCTCTCGAGCGATATCGGCCTTATCCTCTTTTTCCTCCTCAGCTGGTTTGGTTTCTGCCGAAAATTCTTCCTTGGCTTCCTGTTCTACCTGTTCGGGGGCCGACTCTTCCTCGATCTCTTCGCCCGCCTGGACCGATCCGAGAACTTCCCGTGTTTCGGATCCAGCGCCTGCATCGGCTGTTTCCTCTTGAACAGCCTCTTCCATTTGAGGCTTAGAAGTATCCTCTTCGAAGGAACGGTCTGAGGGGGCCAGTGGCATGGAAACCCATTCAAAGAGTTGCCGACGATCGTAAATGTGAACGGCCGTGCGCTTGAGTTCCGCATCAAAACTGAGCGACTGGCTTTCTTGCAGGGCCTTGAGACGAAGCAGACGAACGGCCGTGAAATAGGGATGAGCATTCAGTTCTTTTTCAAGCGCCTGCTCCAGTGGTGCAGAGTTCGATCCTTTGTTCTGAAGGAGTTGTATGAGTTGGGCGCTGTCCATTTCCTACCAGTTGGCGATCGCTGCGTTCAAAATGTTCTCCGCCAATTCCTGATTGATCTCTTCTATCAGTGCTTCCTCCACATCCGACAGATTTTGGCTGGCATCGTAGTCTCTGTATCGGGAGAATTGTTTGTTGTAGTCCTTGGTGTCGTCCAGAGTGTTCGTGAAGCGCACCTTCACCTTGATCGTGAGTCTGTTTTGTGCCACAGTGGCGTTTGCCTGGGCATTCACAGGCTCCACACGGTAATCGGTGATCTCCCCTTCCAGCTGAAGATCCCCATCTCTCGATGTGAGTTCCAAACGGGTTTGCTGAACAAAGATGTCTCGGATGGCCTCGGTCAGGGTCAGGCTGAGGTTGGGCTGGAACAACTCCGCATAATTGGGAAAGTTGGAAACACTGATCGTCTTGGCATCGCCCACATCTCCGCCTGTGAAGGTGTAGCCACCGGTACATGCGGCCACAGCCAGGAGAAGCAAGGACATCCATTTTTTCATCCGAGATCGTATTGCTTGATCTTGCGATACAAGGTACGTTCTGAAATCCCGAGTTCCTCAGCCGCCTTTTTGCGCTTGCCTTTTCCCGTATGCCGCTCCAGGGCCTTTTTGATCATCTCCAGTTCCTTGTCCTGAAGGGAAAGGCTTTCGTCTTCCGGGGTGGCCTCAATATCGAGTGTGTAGGTTTCTTCATGCAGTTCAGGCTCGCTCTCGGAGGCCGTTTCCGGGATGAGCCTTGCGGGTTCTGTGGTCACCGGGCGGTCCTCGTATACCTTGGTGATGAGGCTTGCATTTTCCTGTTCGAAATCCTTGCTGACTCCGGATTGCATGACCTTGCGCGTCAGGTCTTTCAGGTCATTGAGGTCGTTGCGCATGTCGAAAAGGATCTTGTAGAGGATCTCCCGTTCTGTAGCGAAATCGCTCTCTGCTTTATCGCTTTTCCCCGGATGCGCCATGGGCAGGTCCCGGTTTCCCATATCGGGCAGATAGCCGATCAGGCTGACTCTGTCCAATTGTTTGTCGCTTTCGACCACGCTGAGCTGTTCGGCCAGATTTCTCAGCTGGCGAATGTTTCCCGGCCATCTGTAGCGCTGCAAGAGTTCTACGGCATCTGCTTCGAGTCGAATGGGCGGACGGTTGTAGCGCTCAGAGAAGTCGGCTGCGAATTTCCGGAAGATCAAATGGATGTCTCCAGCCCGCTCCCTCAAGGGTGGCAGGGCGATCTCCACAGTATTGAGTCGGTAGTAAAGGTCTTCCCGGAATTTATTTCCCCGAATGGCATGTTGCATCTCTAGATTCGTGGCGGCCACGATCCGGACATCGGTCTTTTGGATCCGGCTGCTTCCCACTTTGATGAATTCACCTGTTTCGAGCACTCTGAGCAGGCGAACCTGTGTGGACAGAGGCAATTCGCCTACTTCATCCAGAAAGATGGTTCCACCGTCTGCCTCTTCGAAGTAGCCCTTGCGGGTTCCCGTGGCCCCGGTGAAAGAGCCTTTTTCATGTCCGAAGAGTTCGGAATCGATCGTTCCTTCTGGAATGGCTCCGCAATTCACGGCGATGAACGGACGGTGCTTGCGATGCGACAAGCTGTGAATGATCCGCGGGACACTTTCTTTACCCACACCGCTCTCTCCCGTGACCAACACACTGATGTCCGTGGGAGCGACTTGCATGGCCTTTTCGATGGCCCTGTTGAGTTGAGGGGCATTACCAATGATGCCGAAGCGCTGTTTGATGTTCTGTAATGTCATGGGAGGGGGTAACTCAATTCCAATGCTTTGTCTTGATGGATCCGGCTGCCCGTCATCCAGTTGATGACAAAACTCCGGGTCGCCTTGATCTCCAGTCGCGCCGCCTCGGGAAGCGCCTTGCGGAAGCGAATGGATTTTTTATCTCCTTTCCATAAACCATTCCATATTTCCTTTCCTGCCGAATCGAACACACGGATCTCAAAAGCGGTGAATACATTCTCCACGCACCTGTTTTCCGTCTTGTTGCCGATGCACAGTTCGAGTGTTCCCCGGTTGCGCACGGATTGGCTGAGCACCACCCATTCAAGATCATTGTCCACCCATCGGTCGCCCACTTTGGTCTGGGCAGACAGGGCGAGGCTGCTTGTGCAGGCGAATAGGATGTATAGCCATTTCTTCACGAGCCGATCTTTTCTCCCAACAGAGTTGCTGCGGTACAGCCGTCCACCCGAACCTGCACTATGTCCCCAGGGCGTTCTCCATTTTTCGGAAAGACAACGACCGTGTTCTGCGGGTTCCTTCCGAACCAGTGCTCTTCCGACCTCTTTGAAGAACCTTCGATAAGGACCTCCTGCACCTTGCCTATCTGTTCTTTGTTTCGCTCCAGGGAATGCTTCTGTTGCATGTCGATGATCTCATTGAGCCTTCTCTTCTTGACCTCGAGCGGGATATCATCCGTCTTGTTGCGGGCGGCATAGGTGTTGGGCCGTTCCGAATAAAAGAACATGAAGCCAAAATGATAGCGCACATATTCCATGAGGCTCAGCGTTTCCTTGTGCTCGTCTTCGGTTTCTGTCGGGAAGCCCGCGATCATGTCCTGGCTCAACCCGCAATCCGGGATGATCCGGCGGATGCGATCGATCAGTGCGATGTATTCTTCGCGGTCGTGTCCACGGTTCATTTCCTTCAGGATGCGGGAACTTCCGGACTGAACGGGGAGGTGAATGTAGTTGCAGATGTTCTTGTGCCGAGCGATGGCGTGAAGAACGGAATCGCTCATGTCCTGAGGGTTGCTCGTTGAAAAGCGGATGCGCATTTCGGGAACAGCAAGTGCCACACGTTCGAGCAATTGCGCAAAATCCACAGCCGTTGCCTTGGCCGCTTCACTGGCCTTCGCGAAATCCTTTTTAGGTCCTCCTCCGTACCAGAGGAAGCTGTCTACATTCTGGCCCAGCAAAGTGATCTCTTTGTAACCCGCAGCCCAGAGGTCCTGAGCCTCCTGAACGATCGTTTCGGGCTTACGGCTTCGCTCTCTGCCCCGGGTGAAGGGCACCACGCAGAAGGTGCACATATTGTCGCAGCCCCGGGTGATCGAAATGAAGGCCGTAACGCCGTTCCCACCCAAACGAACCGGCTGGACGTCGCCGTATGTCTCTTCTTTTGAGAGGAGCACATTCACTGCTTTCTGACCGCCTCCGATCTCTTCCAGGAGTTGGGGCAGTTCCCTGTACGCATCGGGGCCCACAACCAGATCGACCAGTTTCTCTTCATCGAGCAACTGATCCTTGAGCCGTTCAGCCATGCAGCCGAGAACGCCGACCGTGAGTTCAGGTTTCTTGTCCTTTACCTGGTTGAAGAACTGCAGCCTCTTTCGGACCGTTTGTTCGGCTTTGTCGCGGATCGAACAGGTGTTGAGAAGCACCAGATCGGCTTCTTCCAGATCGCGGGTGGTCGCGTATCCGGCACCGGAAAGAATTGAGGCAACGATCTCACTGTCACTGAAGTTCATCTGGCAGCCGTAGCTTTCGATGTACAGCCTCTTGTCCCCTTCCTGGGGTGCAGATCCCTTGCTCAACACTTCTCCCTGCCGCTCCTCAGCCAATGGCAATGACGATTTGTCCAACGTCTCCATATTATTTCCTTAGGAAATGGCGAAATTACAACCTCTGCTTTTGCTGACAATTTGACAGATTACGCTTTACGGACAAACTTGTTCGCCGCCTTTTGGGTTTAATTTGCAGCCGAAATTTCTGCCTGTCATGTCCAAAAACCTCGTCATTGTTGAGTCTCCTGCTAAGGCCAAGACCATTGCGTCCATCCTGGGAAAGGACTTCAAAGTTGAATCGAGTTATGGTCACATCCGCGATCTCGTCTCCAAGGGAATGGGGGTCGACATAGAGAACGGATTCGAACCGCAATATGAGGTGTCCAAGGAGAAAAAGGAGGTGGTCGCCAAGCTCAAAAAGTTGTGCAAGGATGCGGATATTGTTTGGCTCGCATCGGATGAGGACCGCGAAGGAGAAGCCATCGCCTGGCACCTGGCCAAAGCGCTGAGCCTCGATCCTCTGCAGACCAACCGCATCGTCTTCCACGAGATCACCAAGAATGCCATTTTGCGCGCCGTGGAGAATCCGAGAAGGATCGATCAGAATCTGGTGGATGCCCAACAGGCCAGGAGGGTCTTGGATCGTTTGGTCGGCTATGAGCTCAGCCCCGTATTGTGGAGAAAAGTGAAGCGCGGCCTTTCCGCAGGGCGTGTCCAGTCTGTGGCGGTACGCCTGTTGGTGGAAAGAGAGCGCGAGATCACAGCCTTCACTCCAGAATCGGCCTTCCGAGTGGTCGCTTTGTTCGAGACTGAAGGCCGTTCCTTCAAAGCTGAACTGAACCACCGATTCAAAACCGAAGAAGAGGCAGCTGCCTTCCTCAACAAACTGAAAGGCGCAGACTCGAAAGTGGGCGATCTGGAGACCAAACCAGCTAAGAGAAGCCCGGCACCGCCATTCACCACGTCAACGCTCCAGCAGGAAGCGAGTCGTAAGCTTGGATTTTCGGTGGCCCAGACCATGCAGGTGGCACAGAAACTCTACGAGGCGGGCCTGATCACCTACATGAGGACGGACAGTGTGAATCTTTCGGAGCAGGCCATACAAGCGGCTGAACAAGAGATCAGCAGTTTCTATGGATCGGAATTCAGCAAGAGCAGAAGGTTCAAGAGCAAAGCCAAAGGTGCACAGGAGGCCCATGAGGCCATCCGTCCATCTTACATGGAACGACACAGCATCGAAGGGGATGCCCGGCAGGTCAGACTGTATGATCTTATTTGGAAGCGCACCATTGCCTCACAAATGAGCGATGCCGAGCTTGAGCGTACCACAGTTCACATTCCAGCACCAGATGCCGCCCAATTCGTGGCCAAGGGCGAAGTCATCAAATTCGAGGGATTCCTCAAGGTCTATCTGGAAGGCACAGATGATGATGTGGACGCAGAGGAGAAAGGCGTTCTTCCGGCAATGCGTGTTGGGCAGTTGCTCGATCGCAAGGAAGTGGAGGCCACAGAACGATTCAGTCGTCCGCCTGCACGTTTCACCGAAGCGAGTCTGGTCAAAAAACTCGAGGAACTCGGCATTGGCCGTCCTTCCACCTATGCGCCAACGATCTCCACCATCATGCGAAGGGAGTACGCTGAAAAATCCGATCTGGAAGGGCAGCAGCGGAAATACCGACAGATCAAATTGGCATCGCAGCAGATCCAGGCCTTCGATCTGACTGAGACCACAGGAGCGGACAAGGGCAAATTGATGCCGACCAATATCGGTATGGTGGTCAATGATTTCCTGGTGGAACACTTCAAAGAAGTCCTTGACTTCCAATTCACTGCCCGCATGGAATCGGACTTTGACGCCATTGCTTCCGGCAGCAGGGAGTGGAAGGAACTTCTCGATGTCTTCTACGGAGATTTCCATCCGATCATCGAGGAGGTGAAGGAGAAAGCTGGTTTTGCGAAAGGAGAACGCGAGTTGGGGACGGATCCCAAAACAGGCAAAAAAGTGTTTGCCAAGATCGCCCGCTACGGACCGGTGGTGCAGCTGGGAGAGACCGAATCAGAAGAGAAGCCTCGTTTTGCGAGCCTGCTGAAAGGACAGATGCTCGATTCGATCACACTGGAAGAAGCGCTTGAACTGTTCGCCCTTCCCAGAGAACTGGGCACTTACAAGGAACAGATCGTCAAGGCCGCCATCGGACGCTTTGGACCTTATGTACAGCATGGAAAGACCTATGCTTCCTTGCGGGCCAATGAAGGTGATGATCCGCATACGGTCACCCTGGAGCGCGCTGCTGAGCTTCTGGAAGAAAAATGGGAAGCCGACAGGAATAAATACATCGCAGTCTTTGAGGGCGACCCGACCATTGAGGTGTTGAATGGCCGCTATGGCCCGTACATCAGGTCTGGAAAGACCAATTATAAGATCCCCAAGGATGTCGATCCACACACCTTGGACCGGGCGGCATGCGAAGAGATCATGAAGAATCAGCCCAAGAAAAGAGCAACCAAGAAAAAGAAGAAATAAGTGCTAGAAGAGATCCTTGCTCCTGTTCCGTCTTCCCTGATCGAGTCGTACAAGGAAGAGGGTTCCGATCGGATCGGCTCTTGGATCGAAGTCCACGATGAATTGGAGGGCATGCCCGATTGGGAAGAAGCCCACATATGCATCCTGGGTGTTTGTGAAGACCGCGGCCGAGTAGGAGATTCTCAGCAGGCACTGGCCATCGACAGCATCCGTAGGGAACTCTACGACCTGTACCCCGGAGACTGGCCATTCCGCGTGGTGGATCTGGGCACCCTGTACGCCGGAGAACAAAGAGAAGATACCTATGCGGCCCTGAAGGAGATCCTCGTTGAGTTGTTCAAGTTCAAGCTTGTTCCGCTGGTCATCGGTGGCAGTCAGGATCTCACTTATGCCATGTACCGTGCGTACGATCTGCCCGATCAGACCGTCAATATTGCGGCAGTGGACAGCCGTTTCGATCTGGGTCGTCAAACAGAGATGCCCCTGAATGAATTCAATTACCTCAGTCACATCATTCTGAAAAAGCCCTATCGGCTTTTCAATTTTGCGAGCTTGGGCTATCAGACCTGCTTTATTCATCAAGACGAAAAGGCATTGATGGAAAAAATGCACTTCGACCTGATCCGATTGGGCAGCCTGCGCGCGGAGATGGCCTTGTGCGAGCCATATTTAAGAGACAGCGATCTGGTGAGCATGGATCTGAGTTCCGTCAGGGCAAGTGGAGGCATCGAGCTGGCACATCCTGGACCCAATGGCTTCTCGGAAGACGAGATCTGTTCGCTTTCGCGATACGCCGGCATCAGCGATAAGGTCAGCAGTTTCGGTCTTTTTGGGATGGCCTGCAGCGAGGAGGGAAACAGGATAACGCCCATGTTGGCTGCACAGGTCCTGTGGTATTTTATGGAAGGGTATGCGGCCCGGACCGGAGAGCACCCGGCGTCCAAGATCCGTTCATTCAGTCGGTTTTCGGTTTTGATGAATGATGGCGAGCAGGAGTTGGTCTTCTACAAGAGTCCTGTGAGTGGCCGGTGGTGGATGGAAGTGCCGGTGCAGGCTCGTCCAGACGGTCGTTCGGCCATGGAAGTCCTGGTTCCGTGTACGCAGGAGGACTACGACAGGGCCTGTGCGGATGAGATCCCCGAAAGGTGGTGGGGCGCATATCGCAAGGGATTGTGAGTAATCGATTACAGGATTTTAACAGCGGGTTTTCAAGACCGCATCGTTGACAACCCATTCAAAAACCCATTTTACCTATCTTTAGCCGCTTCAACTAAGCGCAGAAAACGAATTGAAAAGCCCCATGAAGAGACTTTTCGTACTGACATTTCTGTTATTGTCCGTCGGGATGAACGCTCAGCAGGACCTGCAATTCACTCAGTTCGTGCAGAATAAGATGCTGTTCAACCCGGGCTTCACAGGCAACAGAGAAAGCATTTGTTTGGATGTATTGCACCGAAGCCAGTGGGTGGGTGTAGAAAATGCACCGACCACACAAAATTTCAATGTGAACCTCCCTGTGCGTTTCCTCCACGGAGGCATTGGGTTGGTCGTCACCAACGATCAGATCGGATTCTTCCAGGACATCACAGTTGGACTGGCCTATGGATACCAAAGAGAAGTAGGCAATGGCAAGTTGGGCATCGGCCTGATGGTGGACTTCAAGAACAAGGCATTGACTTCAGGAGAATGGCTGGCCCCTGATGGCAGTTCAGGCGGAACGGATGTTTCCATTGCAGCCAACCAGTCCACTGCCCTTACTCCGGACTTGAGTTTCGGCGTCTATTACGAGAACGAAAGATGGTGGGCAGGTCTCTCCAGCAGCCGCTTGATCGAGGGTGAATTCCAGTTGGGCAATCAGGTCGGCTCGAGCGCTGCCTTTCGAGGAAAGAGGCATTACTATCTGATGGGCGGATACAACTGGGCGATCCCCAATACGAACTGGGAACTGATGCCGGCTGTTCTGGCCAAATCTGACCTTTCTGCTCCTTTCACCGTTGATGTCAATGTGAATGCATTGTACAATAAGCGCATCTGGGGTGGCGTTAGTTACCGCACTCAGGATGCGATATCAGCCCAAGTCGGGGTGTACGTATTGCCTGCATTGAAGTTGGGATATTCATATGATCACACATTGTCGGACATCAGCGCACAGAGCGGAGGCAGCCACGAAGTCATGCTGGGCTACTGCTTCAAGATCGAACGACCCGAAAAGATCCCCGGTAGTTACAGGAATCCAAGATTCCTTTGACCACCGAATGAAAAGACTCCACTAAAACACGCAAATGAAAATCATGAACAAATTACTGCTATCCCTCGCGGTGCTTTTGCTGGCAGCAGCCTGCAGCAGCAGCGACCACGGCGAGCTCGTAGGTGTTCAGGACAGACAAGAGTGGTTTCCCTCTGAACCTTACGGCATGGTGTACATCCCACAGGGCTCCTACAATATGGGAAATGCCGACCAGGACATTCCCTACACGCTCACAGCACCGACCAAGACCGTTTCCGTACGCTCCTTCTTCATGGACCAAACGGAGATCACCAACAACGAGTACAGACAATTCGTCGAATGGGTTCGTGACTCCATCGTCCGTTTCCGGCTCGGAGAAGATGGTCTGGTCGAAGGTTACGAGTTCATTGACTACGAGAATATAGATGATCCTTCTTTCTATCAGGAGTATATATCAGTGAACTATCCGGACAGCCTCAAGACCCACATCAACTGGGATGCGACCATCGAATGGAATGAAGAGCGCTATCCTTCTGCCGAGTATACGGAGATCATCGAGACCATCTACTTGCTTCCGGAGGAGCGCTTTATGGGCGGAAAAATGGTCGATGCCCGGCAACTGAATTATGTTTACTTCTGGCTGAACCGTCAGAAAGCTGCACGCAAGGAAAACCGTGTCTCGTACGATTATGGAGACACTGATGACGACGGCCTGGAATTCAACTACCGTGATTACATCAAGGAAAGTCAGGAATTGTCCGATAGAGGGTCGTTCATCGAAAAGGAAGTGACCAACATCTATCCGGACACCTTGTGCTGGGTGCATGACTTCACCTATTCTTTCAACGAGCCTCAGCACGACAAGTATTTCTGGCATCCGGCCTACGACGACTATCCCGTGGTCGGTGTGAATTGGAAGCAAGCCCGCGCTTTTTGCAATTGGCGTTCAAAATATCGTCGCGACTTTCTGATCTCAGAGGGCGAACTGATCGAGCACGACTTCCGTTTGCCGACAGAGGCGGAATGGGAGTATGCGGCCCGCGGAGGTCAAAATTTGGTCACTTACCCCTGGGGTGGGCCTTATGCGACCAACAGCGCAGGTTGTTACTTGGCCAACTTCAAGCCCAACAGAGGGAACCTCGTTTCCGACGGCGGTTTTTATCCGGTCAAAGCGACGGCCTACAGCCCGAATGGATTCAACCTCTACTGCATGAGTGGCAACGTAGCTGAGTGGACGAGTACAGCCTACGAGGCATCCAGCTATTACTATGTAAGCGACATTTCACCGGACTTCCAGTACAATGCGGACGAGACGGACGATGAGACCCTCAAGCGCAAGGTGATCCGCGGAGGTTCGTGGAAGGATGTGGCCTCCTTCATGCAGGTCAGCACACGCGATTTCGAATACCAGGATACGGGAAAGAGCTATGTAGGCTTCCGTACGCTGCAGGACTTCCTTGGAAGGGACCTGAAAGACTATTGATCACAACGAGAACAAACAAAAACACCAAAAAACACAGACTATGGCTTTGATCGATGTAAATGGCAAGCGCTTCAAGAACTTCATGGCGAAACTCTACGGATGGGGAGCCTCAGTGGTGATCCTTGGTGCCATGTTCAAGATCCTTCACCTCGAAGGAGCGGACGTTATGCTCGTTGTCGGATTGACAACGGAAGCGGTCATTTTCTTTTTCTCTGCATTTGAAAAGCCTGCAGAGGAACTCGATTGGACACTGGTCTACCCAGAATTGGCGGCGGGCATGGATGATGAAGAAGGAAAGAGATCCGATCTGACCGTCACCCAGGAATTGGACAATATGCTAGAAGAAGCGAAGATCGACAACGAACTCATAGAGAGTTTGGGAACGGGTCTAAGGCAGTTGGGTGATACAGCGGGTCGTTTGAACGAGACGGTGGATGCTGCGGCAGCCACGAGCGACTACAGCAATCAACTCACTTTGGCCTCCAAGAACATGGAGTCCCTGAACGCGCTTTATGCAGTACAGCTGGAGACCTCAGCCAATCAAATGGAGGCGCAGAACAGCTTGATGGAGAACATCAACGGCGCTATGGAAGGCTCAGAAAAACTCAATAAGGAGGTACAAGCCCTCGCGGAGAATATGGCCAATCTGAACGGTGTTTATGGCGGTATGCTCTCAGCTATGAATCCAAACAGATCCTGATCAGTCAGCTCATCCAATCATCAATCCATTTAAGACAGAAAAGAGATGGCAGGAGGTAAGCTGAGTCCCCGTCAGAAAATGATCAATATGATGTACTTGGTATTGACCGCCCTTTTGGCGCTCAATATCTCCAAGGACATCTTACATGCACTTTCAAAGCTGAACAGCAGTTTGGAAGGAACGGCTCAGGTCGTTGAAGAGAAGAACTCAGATGTGTATGATCAGATCGAGGCGGCCTATTCGGAAAATCCGACCAAGGCAGGCCCGGCAAGGGAATCTTCAAAAAAGGTCAGAGCGCGTTCCAATCAGTTGGTCGAAGAGATCGAGACCATCAAGGAATCGCTGATCGAAGGCACAGGAGGTTACGATGAGGCGGGCGTAGAACCGAAGAAGATGGACGACAAATCCATGGTAGCCAACCTGATGCTCATTCAGGGAAAGGCCATGGACCTGAGAAAAATGCTGGACAGCTATCGTACGGACATGATCAAGTTGGTGCCGGATGACAAGGCGCTGCACGATGAGATCAATGCAGAATTCAATACGAACGATGTCAAGGTGGGAGATGCCATTTTGGACTGGGAGCACGCCACCTTCGAGCATTACCCATTGATCGCTGTTTTGGCCTTCCTTACCGATTATCAGGCGAAGATCAGAAATACCGAGGCGGACATCATTGCCGACCTCAAGGCGAGCATTGGAGCAAGCGACCTGAAGTTCACGGGTGTTCGTGCGATCGTCATGCCGAAGTCCAATTATGTCATCCAAGGCGACGACTATGAAGCAGATGTCTTCCTGGCTGCCTACGACGAGACGCAGAATCCAGATTTCGTAATTGAGGGTCAGGAGCTCTCAGATGAGGACATCGTTGGTGGCGTGGCCAAGGTGCGTTTCCCTGCACGTGCTGTGGGCGAGAAGACTTGGGCCGGCATCATCAAACTGGTCACCAACGGGGAGATCAAAGAATATCCTGTAGAGGCGGCGTATAATGTGGCACCTCCAAGCGTGGTCATTTCTCCGACTAAGATGAATGTTCTTTATCGCGGTGTGGACAATCCGCTGGATATTGGTGTTCCAGGCGTGGATCCTTCCAAAGTGAAGGTGAGCGGTCCAGGTGTGCGTTCTGCAGGAAAGGGTCAGTATATCGCGGATGTGTCGGGCGTGACCCAGAAGACCATTACCATCAGTGTCTCTGTCATCGACGATGAGGGCAAGTCAAAACCCATGGGCAAAAAGGAGTTCCGCATCAAGCGGGTGCCGGATGCCACGGGTTCTCAGCGAGGACAAAAGAACACCTTGCGTTCGGCTGGTTTCATCAAATCCAGCCCCATTCAGGCAGACCTGAATGACTTTCCATTCGACCTCAAGCTGGAAGTGGTTTCCTTTGAGATCGTCGTTCCGGGATTCCCACCGAAGAAAGTTCGTGGAAACAAACTGTCGAGTGATGTGAAGCAGCTGATCGACAAGGTGAAGAATGGCTCGACCATCGTATTCAGGGACATCAAAGCCAAAGGGCCAAAGGGTCTGAGGGTGGATGTTGCTGGTTTCTCCATAGACGTAAACGTATAGGCATATGAAAAGTCGCTTGATCTTACTTATCGCCCTGCTCTCTTTTGGTATTGCTCCACAGGGGATGGCGCAGGTCTTGACACCGGAAGATGACGGCATCATTCCGGATCCCCCCAAGTTCTATCACCACAATCGGGTGATCCAATACCCCTTTTTAAGAGAGGCGGATATGGTCTGGTCGACGCGACACTGGGAGGTCATCGACATTCGGGAGAAGATCAACCAGCACTTGTACTATCCAACTCAAAAGCTTCCAGACAGGAAGTCGCTCTTTGATGTATTGGTAGAAGGTATTCTCTCTGAAGGGACGATCGTAGAGGTCTTCAATGACGACAAATTTGAGATTCCACTTACACCGGATGCGCTGGAGCAAATGATCGACCAGTACGATACGGTGGCTATTGATAACGATTTTGGAATTGTTCGGGATGACCCAAGTACGTACATAGTAGATACCATTTCCATCCGCTCGAGTAATGTTCTGGGCTATAAGATCAAGTCGGACTGGTATTTTGACAAGCAGCGTGGGGAAATGAAGAACCGCAT
>JAYOTP010000008.1:45235-68870 GCA_038150465.1 Flavobacteriia bacterium
AAGATCAACGACACCATGATGCAGTTGCTCGAGGCGCAGCAGATCAGAGAGAATTTGAGGAACTTTGAACACGACCTCTGGGAGTACTGATCAAATAGGAATCAAAAGAACAGGCCGCTTATGCGGCCTTTTTTATGGCACATATACGGATCATTGGTGGCGGTATCTCGGGAAGCATCCTGGCATTAAGGGCACATATGTCCGGGCATTCCATTGATTGGTGGAAATACGGCAGGCCCTCTGCATCACTTGCAGCCTCGGGTATTTACAATCCGATCGTTTTGAAACGATTGAAGCTGGTTTGGCGCGCGGCTGAATTGAGCCGTTGTGCCGAGCAGTTCTATGCAGATACCAATTCCCTTCTTGGAAGCGAATGGGCGGCACCGATCCCGATATGGCATCGGATGCAGGAAGAGGGCAAGATCAATGACTGGGAAGCGCTGAGCACGGATGCAGGCTTTGCGGACTTTTTGGGCCCGATCCATGGCAAGAGCGAGGTATATGGTGAACTTAAAAAAGCAGGACGATTGTTGGTCGCCCCTTGGTTGGACGATGTGGAACAATTCATGACAGAGCGGCATCGGGTCGAAAACAAAAAATGGTCTGTGGACGAGCATTTGGATGGCACGGCCACAGTGCTTTGCACGGGATGGAAGACAGATGGCCTGCCCTATGGAATACCGGAAAACGCCATGGCACCTGTCAAGGGCGAGGTGCTGACACTCCGGTTACCGGGCTATCCTCATTCGGAGAAGATCGTCCACGGAGGTGTATTCATCATGCCTTTGGGTGATGAGCTGTATAAAGTGGGGGCCACCTATTCCTGGGATCCACTGGATGAGCGGCCCAGTGATCAAGGAAGAGATTGGCTGCTTGAACGGCTGGCCAAATTATGGCCCGGGCCGGTGGAACAAATTAGGCACGAGGCAGCGGTCCGACCAGCCGTCCGGGACCGAAAACCCATCCTGGGATCGGTGGACGGCCACAAGGGGCTCTATGTCTTCAACGGTATGGGCAGTCGGGGAACCTTGCTGGCGCCTTTACTGAGTCAGTGGATGCTCGATCACATCTTTCACTCCGTACCCTTGCCTTCGGAGGTCGATCTAAGGCGCTTTTCCGAATAGGAGGGATCGTAAGAGACGAACAGATTGATCCACGTCGAACGACTGAGCCTGAAGATCCAGGGGCTGGCCAGCAATTGCACCAGGGCGAGGGTGCCAACGGTGGTCCAAATGCCATAGCCAAGAAGGAGATCGACCAATACAAAGACCGCAACGAATACGGCCACTCCGTAGGCATAGCTGATGTACATGCTCCCGTAGAAAAAGGAAGGTTCACGCTCGAATTTCAGGTCGCATACCTTGCAGTGTTCGGGCATCTTGCTCAGTTCCTTCAGGGGGAACGGACTTCTGTTTATGAACAGGTCCGAACCGTGGCAGCGAGGGCACTTCAACCGAAGAATGCTGTACAGGCGTTTTCCTTTTTTCATACGATACAAAAGTACAGCGGTCGGCCCTTGCGCCTTCATACATTTGCCGCGTGGTTTCACTCAACAAGGTCACCCTCGATTTTACGGACAAGACCCTTTTCAATGAGATCGGTTTCCTGATCACAAGGGAAGATCGCATTGGATTGGTCGGGCGCAACGGAGCGGGCAAATCTACCCTTCTGAAGGTGTTGGCCCGTGAACAGGAGATCGATAAGGGCGAAGTGGCTGTTCAGTCGGGATGCAGCATCGGATATCTGCCCCAGGAACTCGATCTGTTGGATCGGTATTCCTTGATGGGGGAGATGGAGCAGGCCATGCCGGAACTCGTTGAATTGGAGCAGCAACTCGCCCGAATCAATTCGGAAATGAGCGAGCGGAGCGATTATGAGTCGGAGGCCTATATGCAGCTCATTCAGGACCTGAATGATCATACTGAGCGCTATGGCATGCTGGGCGGATACACCTTTCGCGCAGAGATAGAAAAGATCTTGAAGGGTCTTGGATTCAAGGCGGCTGATTTTGAAGCACCCACGGCCACATTCTCAGGAGGATGGCGCATGCGCGTGGAACTGGCCAAATTGCTGGTTCGTCAGCACGACCTTTTGCTGCTCGATGAACCAACCAATCACCTGGACATCGAATCCATTATATGGCTGGAGCAATTCCTCAAGGAGTATTCGGGAGGGATCGTTCTGGTCAGCCACGACAGGACATTCTTGGATCAGGTCACCAACCGGACCGTCGAGCTCTCGTATGGCAAGGCCTATGACTTCCCCATGCCCTATTCTCGTTTTGTCACCCAAAGGGCCGAACAGCGGACACTGCAGATCGCCGCGAAAAAGAATCAGGAAAAAGAGGTCAAGCGCACAGAAGAACTGATCGAAAAGTTCCGCTATAAGGCGACTAAAGCATCTTTTGCCCAATCCCTGATCAAGAAGCTGGACAAGATGGAACTCATTGAGGTGGAGGAAGAAGACCATCGGGAGATGCGGTTCCGTTTTTCGCCAGCCAGTCGATCCGGACGGGTTGTGGTCCATTGCGATAAGGTGAGCAAGAGCTACGGAGAAAAGGATGTGTTGAGCTCTGTGGACCTTCGGCTGGAACGCGGTGAGCGCATTGCCTTCGTGGGCCAGAACGGCCAGGGAAAATCCACTTTGGTAAAGATCATCATTGGGCAACTGCAGGCAGAGGGTCTTGTGGAATTGGGCCATCAGGTGGAGCTGGGCTACTATGCGCAGAACCAGACCGATGAATTGAATGGGGAGATCAGCCTCCTTCAGACCATTGAGGACGCAGCGCCTGAATCCGTGCGTCCACGTGCGAGGGATCTGTTGGGTTCTTTTTTGTTCAGCGGCGAGGAGGTAGAGAAAAAAGTGAAGGTTCTCAGTGGTGGGGAGAAGGGAAGATTGGCCTTGTGCAAGATGTTGCTTCAGCCCATCAATTTTCTGGTGATGGACGAACCGACAAATCATCTGGACATGCGTGCCAAGGATGTTCTGAAAAGGTCTTTGCAGCAATTTGATGGAACACTGCTCGTGGTTTCACACGACCGGGAATTCCTGGAGGGACTGACAGACAGGACGATCGAGTTTGCAGAGGGCAAGATCAAGGAACATCTGGGAGGCATTGAGGCATTTCTTGAGGCAAGAAAGGCCCGGGACTTTCGGCAGATCGAAGCAAGGACCAAAGAGAAGACCAAGGCAGAGGAACAGCCAGCCAGGGAGAATTACAAGGAGCGAAAAAAGCGTGAAAAGGCCCTTAGGAAGCTGGAGAACCGATTCGCTCAGCTCACCGAAGAGGTGCATCAAAAGGAGGAGGAGCTCAAGCAATGGGATGCCCAGCTTTCCGACCCAGAGTCCTTCAAGGTCTTGAGCGCAGAAGAGGGATTCTATGATCGCTATGAAAAGGCCAAAGGAGAATTGGACCGGCTCATGGAGGAGTGGATGGAGGCCGAGGAAGTATTGAAGGAGGCTCAAAAAAAGACCGATACATGAAGATCGTCCAAGAGCGATTTCATCGGGCGAGCCTCCCGAACGGACTGCGCATCCTTCACCAGCAGACCAGAGGACCTGTTTGTCATCTGGCGATCATCGTCCGCGCTGGATCGAGAGATGAACAAGAGCAGGAGCAGGGTCTCGCGCACTTCGTTGAGCATTGCCTTTTCAAGGGAACAGCGCACCGGAAGACCTATCATATCCTGAGCCGTCTGGACGATATCGGAGGAGAGCTCAATGCCTTCACTGGGAAAGAGGACACCACCCTTTATGCGACCGTTCTGGATCCGTACTTCCGTCGTGCGGCCGAACTGCTGGTGGATATCGCTTTTCATTCCACATTCCCTGATCGGGAGATCAGCAAGGAGAAGGATGTTGTGGTCGATGAGATCCATGCCTATGCAGACAGCCCTTCCGATCATATTTTCGACCTCTTCGATGAGTTGATCTTTCCCGATCATCCCTTAGGTCGAAATATTCTGGGTACACCAAAGTCCGTACGCTCTTTTAGCCGGAGCCAGCTTTTGGAATTCATCGAGCGCCTTTACCGAACCGACCGGATCGTCCTGGCCACAGCGGGTCCTATGAGTGGAGAAAAGGTGGAGCGTATCTGGAGCGCTCTTTTGGACGACAGCCTGCCTGAAGCCAGCACTGTTGGAAGAAAGGGTGCAGGAGCGCACAAGGCCGTTCATGCCCAAAGAGAAACGGCCCAGTCACAGACCCATTGCATACTGGGGAATCGTGCATTCGGAGGCGAAGAGGATCATTCCCTGGCCTTTCATCTGCTGAACAATATTTTGGGTGGCCCCACAATGAACAATCGACTCAATCTGCGCATTCGTGAGCGGTTCGGACTGACCTATCACCTGGAGTCGTTCTACACGCCCTACACAGACGTGGGGTCCTGGGGCGTATACTTGAGCACGGAACCCGGACATGCAGAAAGGGTGGTTCGATTGGTGCACAAGGAGTTGAAGGAATTGCGCGAACGTGCGCTGGGCACTTTGCAACTCAGTCGGGCCAAGAAACAAGTGCAAGGGCAGATCGCGATGGCTCAGGAGAATGCAGGCAGTTCTGTGGGTTCGGCCGCCCGTTCGCTCCTTCACAGGGGAAGTATTGAGCCCCTGGAACAGATCATGGAGCGCATCGATCGAATTTCATCCACTGAGCTGTTGGAGGTGGCCAATCAGGTATTCGAGCCTTCTGCATTGAGCAGTATCTATCTTCGGGGCCAAGGGTCCACCTAAAGACAAAAGCCTATGGAATTTCCAGATCCGCTAGTGAATGCTTATGCCGAACGGTTCACCGAGCCCGAAAGCCCATTGCTGAGAACCATCAATAGGGAGACCTGGTCGGAGGTGCTGATGCCCCGAATGCTCTCCGGGCACATGCAGGGGCGTATCCTGAGTATGATCGCCCAGATGCTGCAGCCCAAAAGGATACTGGAAGTGGGAACTTACACAGGCTATTCGGCACTCTGCATGGCTGAGGGGCTCACGCCAGACGGCCAATTGCATACGATCGATGTGAACGATGAACTGGAAAACCGTGTGCGTGGCTATTTCGCGGATTCAGAATATGATTCGAAGATCGAGCTGCACATTGGTCATGCGCTGGAGATCATCCCGACATTGGATGAAAAATGGGACCTGGTCTTCATAGATGCGGATAAAGAGAATTATGCAGCCTATTACGACGCAGTCATCGAACGCCTGCGGCCCGGTGGCTGGATCGTTGCAGACAATGTGCTCTGGAGTGGAAAGGTGATGGACCCAGAGGATGGGATGGATGCAGAGACTCACGCCCTGCACTCCTACAACCAGAAGATCATGAAAGATGAGCGTGTGGCCTCCGTGCTGCTTCCCCTAAGGGACGGACTGATGTGTTGCCGGAAGCTCTGATCAGCGGCTACCGTACATCTGATCGTAGTACTGCTGGTATTCTCCAGAGGTCACGTTGTTCAGCCACTCTGAATTGTCGAGGTACCATTCGACCGTCTCGGCCAGGCCTTCCTCAAAGGTCACAGAAGGTTCCCAGCCCAGCTCACTTTTGATCTTGGAGGCATCGATGGCATAGCGACGATCGTGTCCCGGACGGTCCTTGACATAGGTGATCAGCTTTTCTGAATGCCCGGTTTCGCGACCCAGTTTCTCATCCATGATGCCGCAGAGCAAACGGATCAGGTCGATGTTCTTCCATTCATTGAACCCTCCGATGTTGTAAGTCTCGCCGTTGAGCCCTTCGTGATACACTTTGTCGATGGCCCTTGCATGGTCGATGACGTAGAGCCAATCCCTTGTGTACAGACCGTCTCCGTAAACAGGAAGTGCCTTTTCCTCTTTGATGTTGTGAATGAACAGCGGGATGAGTTTTTCCGGGAATTGCTGCGGGCCATAGTTGTTGGAGCAATTCGTGACCACGTGTGGCAGACCGTAGGTTTCCCCATAGGCCCGGACAAAATGATCTGAGGAAGCCTTGGAGGCAGAGTAGGGGCTGTTCGGATCGTAGGCGGTGGTTTCCATGAAAAGGCCTTCTGAGCCCAATGTGCCGTATACCTCGTCTGTGGAAATGTGGTAGAAGCGCTTGCCTTCCATTTGTCCCGCCCATTGATCGCGGCAGGCATTCAACAGGTTGACCGTGCCGATCACATTGGTGCGCACGAAGGAAAGGGGATCTTCGATGGAACGATCCACATGGCTTTCAGCCGCCAAATGGATGACCCCGTCGAAGGCGAACTGCTCAAAGAGCTCGTTCACCTGCACGGCATCAGCGATGTCGGCGCGGACAAACTGATAATTGGGTGCGTCGGCAATGTCGGTCAGGTTGCCCAGATTGCCCGCATAGGTCAATAGGTCCAGATTGATGATCTCGTATTCCGGATAGCGATTCACCATGAGCCGTACTACATGGGAACCAATGAATCCTGCCCCTCCGGTAATGAGTATGCGTTTTTTCATCATTCGATGTTTCTGATCTTCTTTTCCCATCGCCAGGCATCCCGCATGGCATCGTCCAGATCGTATTGAGCCGACCAGCCCAGTACTTCGTTGGCTTTTGTCGTGTCTGCATAGGCAGCGGTCACATCCCCGCGTCGGCGCTCCACAATGCGGTAATTGAGCGCCTGTCCACTCACTTTCTCAAATGACCGGATCACTTCAAGAACCGAAGAGCCTTTGCCCGTTCCGAGGTTGAAGAACTCCATGGCGGCCTCATTCTTTTCCTCAAAAAGTCTTTCAAGTGCACACACATGTGCTTCGGCCACATCCATCACATGGATGTAGTCCCGGATGTTGGTGCCGTCCGGTGTGTCATAATCATCTCCAAAGACCTGCAGCTGCTGGCGTATACCAGCAGCGGTCTGTGTGACAAAGGGTACGAGGTTCAATGGTGGGCCCAAGGGCAATTCGCCAATGGCTGCCGTGGGATGCGCGCCGATCGGGTTGAAGTAGCGCAGGGAAATGCAATTCAACTCAGGCTGGACCTCGATGGTGTCCCGAATGATCTCCTCTCCGATCTGTTTGGTGTTTCCATATGGCGACAATGCCTCCTGTATCGGCGCATTTTCGTCGATAGGTAAATGTTCGGCCTCCCCATAGACCGTGCAGGAGGAGCTGAAGATGAATTTGGGTATCTGCCGCTTTGCACATTGCTGCAAGAGCAGGCTCAGGGATTGGATGTTGTTGGTGTAGTATTTCAGCGGATCCTTATAGCTCTCTCCTACCGCCTTGAAAGCGGCAAAATTGATCACCCCATCAAACTTTGGATGCTTTGAAAAAAAAGCCTCGATCTCATCGGATCTGCTCAGGTCTGCTTTTTCGAAGGCTGGACGAACACCCGTAATGGCCTCGATTCCATCGAGGGGTTCTTCTGTGGTATTGCTCAGGTTGTCCACGATCACCAGATCGTAACCGCGCTCAATGAGAACCACTGCCGTGTGGGAACCAATAAAGCCCAAGCCCCCGGTGAGCAGCACTTTTTTACCCTCGCTCATTCCTGCTTTCTGCGTTGATTATAATCCTGGAAATTCTTGTGCTCCACCCGGTAGAGCACGTCTTCAGGCAGGCTCTTGAAATAATCGTAAGTGATCTTCAGCCCTTCGGAACGATGCACTTTGGGTGTCCAGCCCAAAATCTCTTTGGCCTTACTGATGTTGGGCTGCCTTTGGGTCGGATCGTCCTTGGGCAAGGGCTTGTAGATCACTTTTTGATCCGTACCCGTCAGCTGGATGATCTCATCGGCGAACTGACGGATGGTGATCTCGTCCGGATTGCCCACGTTCACAGGATCCGGACAATCACTCATCAACAGGCGATAGATGCCTTCCACCAGATCGTCCACATAACAGAAGGAGCGGGTCTGAGAGCCGTCCCCGAACACCGTGAGGTCTTCTCCACGAAGGGCCTGACCAATAAAGGCAGGAAGCACACGCCCATCGTTCAGGCGCATGCGCGGACCGTAGGTGTTGAATATGCGCACGATGCGTGTCTCCAGCCCATGAAAGGTGTGGTAGGCCATGGTGATCGCCTCCTGGTAGCGCTTGGCCTCATCGTAGACGCCTCGCGGACCCACTGGATTCACATTCCCCCAGTATTCCTCCGTTTGCGGATGCACCATGGGGTCGCCATAGACTTCCGAAGTACTCGCCACAATGATGCGCGCACCTTTGGCAAGTGCCAGGCCCAGGAGATTGTGGGTGCCCATGGCACCGACTTTCAGGGTCTGGATCGGGATCTTCAGGTAATCGATCGGGCTTGCCGGGGAGGCGAAATGGAGGATGTAATCGAGTTCCCCGGGCACATGGACGTACTTGGTCACATCGTGGTGATAGAACTCAAAGTGTTCATGTCCCATGAGGTGCTCGATGTTGCTCATATCCCCGGTGATGAGATTGTCCATTCCCATGACCTTATGGCCTTCGGCAATGAAGCGGTCACAGAGATGACTCCCGAGGAATCCAGCTGCTCCGGTAATGAGGGTGCGTTTCATGGTTAGACGCCTATTCCGTGGTAAGTGAATGACAGGGCTTCGATATCTGTCCGATCATAAATGTTTCGTCCATCGAAAACCACTTTTTCACTCATGAGTTTTTTGACCACGTCCCAATTCGGTACGCGGAATTCGGACCACTCGGTCACCAGCAGCAGTCCATGGCTGTCGACCAGGGCATCGTATTCGTCCTTGGCGTAGTGGATACTGTCTCCAAGGCTGTGCTTGGCTTCCTCCATCGCAACAGGGTCGTAGGCGCGGACCTTGGCACCTGCATTCAGCAGTTTTTCGATCAGGACCAGCGCAGGAGCTTCGCGCATATCATCCGTATTGGGCTTGAAAGAGAGCCCCCACATGCTGAAGGTCTTGCCCTCGAGATCTCCGTCAAAATGCGCATGGATCTTATCGAAGAGTACTTCTTTTTGCAATTCATTGACTTCTTCCACGGATTCGAGAATGCGCATTTGGTAGCCTTGCTCCCTTCCTGTTCGTATCAGTGCCTTCACATCTTTTGGAAAGCAGGAGCCTCCATAGCCGATACCCGGATAAATGAATTTGTTGCCGATCCGCGGATCCGAGCCAATTCCCTTTCGGACCATATTGACATCTGCCCCCATCAGCTCACAGAGGTTGGCGATGTCGTTCATGAAACTGATCTTGGTAGCGAGCATGGAGTTGGCCGCATACTTCGTCATTTCGGCAGAAGGAATGTCCATGAACAGCACTGGATGACCGTTCAGGGTGAAGGGATTATAGAGTTTGCTCATCAGTTCTTGTGCACGCTCACTGTCCACACCCACTACAATGCGGTCGGGTTTCATGAAATCCTGAATGGCGGCTCCCTCTTTTAGGAATTCAGGATTGGAGGCCACATCGAAGGGAATATCCACCCCTCTTTTCTGTTGTGCTTCTTTGAGCGCACTCCGTACTTTTTCCGCGGTACCGACAGGTACGGTGCTCTTGGTGATGACCAGTCCGTAATCGCTCATGTGCTCACCGATCTCGGTCGCTACAGCCAAAACGTATTTCAGATCGGCAGAGCCGTCCTCGCCAGGAGGGGTGCCGACAGCGATGAACGCTACTTCGCTTCCCTTCATGGCCGAGGGCAGGTCCGTGGAGAAAGTCAATCGCTCTTTCTTGAAGTTCCGCTCGACGATCACATCCAATCCCGGCTCATAAATGGGCAGGATGCCTTTTTTCAGATTTTCGATCTTTTTCACATCCACATCTACGCAGCAGACATTCAGACCTACATCTGCCAGACATGCACCGGTTACAAGGCCAACATAGCCTGTTCCTACAATGACGACTTTCATTATTTCTCTCTTTGTTTCGTTAGGTTATCAATGATCTCAAGTGTGGTAGAGCTGATAAAGTTCAATTGCTCCTGGTCCATCTCCGTGTGTATCGGCAGGGAGAAGACCTTTTCACAGAGACGCTCTGTGACATTCAACTGCCCATCCAGCCGGTCATCCCGATAAGCCTTCTGCTGATGCAGGGGCACTGGATAATAGATCATACAGGGCAAACCTGCGTTTCGCAGTTCCTCCACCAATCGGTCGCGGGAGATCCCTTCGGCGATCAGGGTATATTGATGGAATACATGATCGGACCACTCAACGCGTTTAGGTGTGCTTAGATAAGGCGAGGAGGCGAAGGCCTGATCGTAGTGTTCGGCCACTTTCTTTCGGGCTGCAGAATAGGCATCGAGTCTTCTCAGTTTTATGCGAAGTACAGCTGCCTGAATGCTGTCCAGCCGGCTGTTGACCCCGATCTCATCGTGGTAGTAGCGCTTTCCCTGTCCATGATTCACGATCATTCGGATGCGCTGGGCCAGGGCTTCGTTTCTGGTGAAAAGGGCGCCTCCATCTCCATAGCATCCCAAATTCTTGGAAGGAAAGAATGAAGTGCAACCAATGTCTCCAATGGTACCTGCTTTCAATATTTTTCCATCCCCGAAGCGGAAGTCCGATCCGATGGCTTGGGCCGTATCCTCGATCACAAAAAGATCGTGTTCCCTTGCAATTTCGAGCAGTTCCTCCATGGGCGCATTCTGTCCGAACAAATGCACGGGAACGATCGCTCGGGTCTTCTCCGTAATGGCTGCTTTCACCTGTTTGGGATCGATCAGAAAGGTTTCAGGATCGACGTCCACCAGAACGGGCTTCAACCGCAGAAGGGCGATCACCTCTGCAGTCGCCACATAGGTGAAGCTCGCCGTGATCACCTCATCTCCCGGCTGCAGATCCAGGGCCATCATGGCCACTTGCAGCGCATCCGTCCCATTTGCGCAGGGAATCACATGGGGTACATCGAGATAGCTTTCCAGCTCGCTCTGAAAAGCCTTGACTTCCGGGCCATTGATGAATTGGGCCGTTCGGATGACTTCACCCACAGCACGGTCCACTTCTTCTTTGATGTGCTCGTACTGAGACTTGAGATCGACCATGTGCAGGTCGCGCATAATTCCTTGTATTTGAGTGCGAAGATAAAGCGTACTGCAAGGCGGAACGACTTTCAGATATCTTTGCTGGATGCGACTTTTCCATAGGCGGATGTGTATGGTCTTGTGCCTCACAGGAGGCCTGTATGGCCACACGGCCTTTTCTCAAATAAACGTTCGGGATTCAGCCAGTCAAGCCTTCATTGTAGGCGTGGGAGGCGCGATCCAATGGCCGCAGGGTGAGTTGAGTCAGGTCTATGGATCGAACGCCGAAGTCTCCATGGATATCTGGTTCAAAAGCAAGGGACAATGGCTTGTGGGCATCGGTGGGGGATATCTCTTTGGCGACCGCATACGGATCGCTGATCAGATCCTGTCAGACATCAGCACAAGCAGGGGACAGTTGCTCAGCCTCAATGGAAATTATGGGGATTACAAACTCTTTCAACGAGGATTCACGCTTTCAGGTCAGCTCGGCAAAGTCTTTACCGGACTCGGACACAATGCAAACAGCGGATGGATGATCACCTTGGGCGCGGGCTATATGGAACACAAGATCCGTTTTGAGAATGCAGGTCAGGACCTGCCTCAGATCCTGAATGAATATCAAAAAGGTTATGACCGGCTGCGGGGCGGTTTGATGTTTCGTCAATTCATTGGCTATATGCATTCGGGGAACGACCGGAGAGTGAATTTCATACTGGGTTTGGATCTTTTACAGGCCTTCACAGAGAATTACCGAGGCCATCAATACGATACTGGACTTTCTGAAGAGGGCAGTCGACTCGATCTTTTGTACGGTTTCCGATTCATTTGGTTCTTGCCGATCTACAGCAAGGGATCAGAGACCTATTACTATCAATGATGGGCCTCTACACATTGGGGATCCGAATGTATGGATGGGCCATTGGGCTGGCGTCCATCCGATCGCCGAAGGCACGCGCCTGGCTGCGTGGAAGGAAGAGGGAAGAGGCCAGATGGAAAGAATGGCGGTCCGCCCATCCGGGCTCCTTGTTGATTCTTCATGCGGCTTCACTGGGCGAATACGAGCAGTGCAAAAGCCTTATGGCCTATTGGCGAACCGAGCATCCTGAGTGGAAGATCCTCATCAGTTTCTTTTCTCCATCCGGAATGCAGCAGTATCGGTCCGGTGAGGCGGATGGCTCTGTCTACCTGCCGTTGGACACCCCTGGTAAGACAGCTGCCTTTGTCGATATCATGCAGCCCGACCTCTTTGTCTTCGTACGCTACGATTTTTGGCTCCAGCTGATCCGTCAACTCAATAAGCGGGCTGTAGCGGTTGCTGTCGTGTCGGGATTCTTCAGAGAGGAAATGTGGTGGTTCCGGCCTTGGGCCTCTTCGGCTTTAAAGGTGTTAAGCTCGATCGATCTGTTTCTGACCCACGATGAGCGATCCTGTGAAGTTTTGCGGCGGCACCATGTGGCGCCATGCATCTGTACCGGAGATGGTCGGGTGGATCGGGTGGCACATCTGGCTGAAGCTCCAGTGCAGCTTCCTTGGCTGGAGCAGTTCAAGGCCGGTCGCAAACTCGTGGTCGTGGGTTCTCCCTGGATCCCAGACGAGGATCTGCTGCTTCCGATCATCGGTGATCTTCCCGACACATGCTTTCTCATCGCTCCGCATGAGGTGGGCGCTACCCATGTCGATCGATTGATGAAACGGTTGGAAGCGCACGATCCCTGGCGCTTCAGCCAACTCGAAAAAGCTGTGGACCTATGCACCAGAAAGGTGTTTGTGCTCGATACCATCGGCGTGTTGGCCAGTTGTTACGCATTGGCCGACCTGGCCTTTGTCGGTGGTGGATTCACAACGGGCATTCACTCCATACAGGAGCCGGCTGCCCACGGCTGTCCGGTCTTTTTTGGACCCAGGCATCAGCGTTTTCCAGAAGCCAGAATGCTCATCGAACGAGGCGGAGCCTGGGAGTTGCGGAGCACATCGGATCTGAGAAGACAAATGAATGAGCTTCTGAGCGATAAGGCCTTAAGAGGAAAAGCCTCTGCAGCTTGTAAAGCCTTTATCAATGCACACAAAGGCGCGGGCGAACGAAGTGGTCAGGAACTCAGTAAACTCATTCGCTGATCCCGGCGAGGTCCAGCAGGAAGGCATATTCCATAGCTGTTTCCCTCAGCGACTCAAAGCGACCGCTGGCCCCCGAATGACCGGTTTCCATATTGCAATACAGCAAGAGCGGATTGTTGTCGCGTTTCATCTCGCGCAGGCGGGCCACCCATTTGGCCGGCTCCCAATACTGTACCTGGCTGTCGTGTAATCCTGTGGTCACCAGCATGGCAGGATAGTGCTGCTCCCGAACATTGTCGTACGGACTGTAGGTGCTCATATAGGCGTAAGCGGCGGAGTCATTCGGATTTCCCCATTCGTCGTATTCCCCCGTAGTCAGAGGGATGGTTTCATCGAGCATGGTGGTCAGCACATCCACGAAGGGCACTGCAGCGATCACTCCGCGGTAAAGTTCTGGCGCCATGTTCACCACTGCACCCATGAGCAGCCCTCCCGCACTGCCTCCATAAGCAAAGGTGTTTTCAGGTCGGCCATAACCCTCACTTTGGAGGTGTTGGGTGCAACTGATGAAGTCCGTGAACGTATTGCGCTTGTTCATCAATTTCCCGTCCTCATACCAGTTCCTGCCGAGGTATTGGCCGCCTCTGATGTGTGCAATGGCGTATACATAGCCTCTGTCCAATAGACTCAGCCGAACGGAACTGAAACGTGCATCCACAGTGATCCCATAGCTTCCGTAGCCGTACACAAGAAGGGGATTGCTGCCGTCTTTCTTGAAGAGTTCCTTCTTGTAGACCAGGGAGATCGGGACCTTCACTCCATCTTCAGCTTCGGCCCAGATGCGTTGGGTCTGATATTCAGATTTGTCGTAACCGCCAACGATCTCATATTCTTTCAAAAGCGTCTTCTCACGACGGACCATATCGTAATCCAATACGCTTGAAGGAGTGGTCAGTGAAGAATATCCATAACGCAGGGTCTGACTGTCAAATTCCGGATTGTTACCGATCCCTGCCGAATAGGCTTCTTCCCCAAAGTCGAGGTAGTGTTCTTCTCCTTCCCAGGGAATGATGCGGATGCGGGTCAGTCCATTGCTTCTCTCATCAAGCACCAGGTGGTCCCGGAACAACTCAAAGGACTCCAAATAAACGTCCGCGCGATGCGGTATGGTTTCGGTCCAATGTTCTTTTTCCGTGGCGCCTTCACTGCAACTCATCAGGCGGAAGTTCGTGGCGCCGTCCCAGTTGGTCCGAACGAACCATTGGTCTTCAAAATGGGCGATCTGATATTCCAGTCCACGCTCCCTTTTCTGGAATATTTGGAATTCCTCAAGGGGCTGATCCGCCGGAAGGATCCGGTATTCATCGCTCAGGGTACTTCCCGATCCGATGATGATGTATTTCTTGCTCTTGGATCGGTAGACAAAAGTGGAGAAGGTCTCATCGGCCTCGTGGAACACTTCCACATCTTCGGATGCATCAGTGCCCAGGCGGTGCCGGAAGATCTTGTAGGACCGCAGCGAGGCATCCTTTACACTGTAGAATCCGGTTTGGTTGTCATTGGCCCAGACAAAATTCCCTGATGTGTTCGGTATGCGTTCTTCCAGGATCTCCCCGGTCTCCAGGTCCTTGAAACGGATGGTGTAGATCCTGCGGCTCAGGGTGTCTTCGCTGAAGGCGATCATTTTTTTATCCGGTCGAACCTTCAGTCCTCCCACATCGTAGTACGAATGCTCCTTTGCCAGTTCATTCACGTTGAGCATGACCTCCTCTTCGGCTTCCATGCTCCCTTCTTTCCGGCAATACATCGGATGTTCCTGTCCGGTCTCGAAACGCGAATAATAGTAGTATCCGTCCAATCGGTAAGGAACTGATCGGTCGTCTTCCTTGATCCGGCCCTTGATCTCTTCAAAGAGCGTTTCTTGGAGAGCGACGGTGCCGCTCATGATCTTTTCGCGGTAGGCGTTCTCCTTGTTGAGATGGTCGATCACCTTTTGATCTTCCCTCTGATTCATCCAGAAATAAGGGTCGAGTCGTGTTTCCCCATGCGCGACGAGGCGTTCGATCTTTTTTTCTGCTGCTGGAACTTCCATATAATTTGAAGTATTTTGATCGGAGGATTCGCAGGCCGAAATAATAAGGCTGAGAACGATACCGCAAGTGTACGAGTGCTTGTCCATAGAAATTTTCAGAGATCAAAAGTGAAAAATAATGCAGTACGATAAACCCATGCTTGCGGAAGGCAGCCTGAAAGGCCGAGTGGTAGTGGTCACGGGGGGAGGGACCGGTCTTGGCAAGTCGATGAGTCGCTATTTTGCCGAATTGGGGGCCCATCTGGTCCTCTGCAGCCGAAAACAAGAAGTGCTCGACCAGACGGCCAAAGAGATCCACTCAGAAACGGGCGCAGAGGTATTGGCCAAAGCCTGTGACATACGGAAATACGACGAGGTAGAGGCGCTTAAAGAGGCGGCATTGGAGCGTTTTGGAGGCGTAGATGTATTGGTAAACAATGCAGCTGGCAATTTTGTGAGTCCAACCGAGCGCCTGAGCCACAGCGCATTCGATGCCATCATCGATATCGTTCTGAAAGGAAGCAAGAATTGCACCTTGTGTTTTGGCAAGGACTGGATCGGTAAAGAACAAGAGAACAAAGTGGTTCTGAACATCATAACCACCTATGCATGGACCGGATCTCCTTTTGTCGTGCCTTCGGCCATGGCAAAGGCGGGTGTTCTCGCCATGACCCGTTCGCTTGCAGTGGAGTGGGCGAAATACGGCATCCGGCAGAATGCAATTGCCCCGGGACCATTTCCCACAGAGGGCGCATGGAACCGATTGATGCCCGGAAACATTCCAGACCGCTTGAATGTGGTGAACCAAATACCATTGCGTCGCGCAGGGGCGCATCAGGAGCTGTCGAATTTGGCGGCCTATCTCATCAGTGATTTCTCGGCCTATATCAACGGTGAGGTGGTGACCATCGATGGCGGCGAATGGTTGCAGGACGCCGGGCAATTGGCTTTCCTTGAACAACTCAGTTCATCCGACTGGGACGATATGGCACAAATGATCAAAGGCCTGAAAGGCAAGGCCTGATGCGTGCGATCACAGCCCTCTGGGCCTGTCTTTTGGTCTTGTGTGCCTGTGATCCAGAGCCCGAAGTGGATTGGGACTCATTCGATCTTCAGGGCCACAGAGGCTGTCGGGGACTCATGCCTGAGAACAGTTCAGAGGGAATGAAGATGGCGCTGGAACTGGGCGTCAAGACCTTGGAACTCGATGTAGTGATCACTGCAGATCGTCAAGTGGTTCTGTCTCACGAGCCGTATCTCTCCAGTCAGATCTGTCTCGATGCCACCGGCCATCCCATTCACCCTGAGGAGCAATATGCATATGCCATTTATTCAATGAGCTTGCAGGAATTGGGTCGATACGACTGCGGATCCAAACCGAATCCGGCATTTCCTGAGCAAGCACATTTTCCCAGTCCAAAGCCATCACTTAAGGAAGTGATCCGATCAGCAGACGGTCATGCCCGTTCACTGGGTCGAACGCTGCCGATATACAATATAGAGACCAAGAGCACCATTCATGGGGATGGGCGACTGCATCCCGAACCGGAAGAATTTGTGCATCTGGTCCATGAAGTGGTTTGCGAAGAAAACATCAGAGACAGATGCACGGTCCAGTCCTTCGATCCAAGAACGCTGCGGTCGCTGCACCAGCTGGATCCTGATATTCGTACGATCCTTTTGGTGGATGGGTCACAAGATGCTGTGCTGGCCCTGAATGAACTGGGGGTTTTGCCGTATGCCGTCAGCCCTGAGCACCATTTGGTGGATGAGTCGACGATCCAATGGGCCAGATCAAAGAAAGTGAAGCTCATCCCATGGACGGTCAACGATACGGCTCGGGCACGCGAACTCATTGCGTGGGGTGTGGACGGCTTGATCACCGACTATCCGGACCGCATCAGAGCTCCCGGAAGTTAGGGTTCAAGGAACAGCGTTCAGCTTTTGATTCACCCGGCCCAGTGCAGTCGCAGAGGGCTGGTGTTTGGGGCGAATGCTCAAAGCCTCCCGATAATCCCGAGCCGCATTGGTCAGATCGCCCAGCATTTCGTGCGTATACCCTCTGCCGTAGTAGGCTTTGAAATTTCTCGGCCGCACGGCGATGGCCTGAGCAAAGGCATTGCGTGCTTTATCGTAGACCCTGATCTGAGTGAGCACAAAACCCAGATTGTAGTAACTGTCTGCATCCTTTGGATCGATCCGGATGGCACGTTCGTAGGCGCCCATGGCTTCGTTCCATTCTTGTTTGTCCATATGGAAGACCCCGATCTTGAAATAAATGTCTGAGCGATCGGGCTGCAGCGCCAGAATATTGCGGTAATAGGCTAAAGCGAGGGAGTCCTTTCTGCCTGCGTAGATCACACCGAGCATATCCAGGGCATCGAGGTGGGCATTGTCCAGGTCAACGGCCCGCTGGAAGTAGGGCAGCGCATCATCGTCATTTTCTTTGACAGCACGAACCGCCAGACCCTTCAGGAAGTAAGCTTCTGCATTGTTTCGATCGATCTCGATCAGTTCATTGGCGGTCTTCAGGGCCTCGCGCACCAGGCCAATGGTCAGTTGAAGTCGCGTTAATTCTATGCGGCAGGGGATGTTCTCTGGATGCTGCAGCCCGCACTTTCTCCATATATCATTGGCCTTCTTGCTCTGATTGGCCGCCAGGTGAAAGCGTCCGCTGAGCCATTGCACCTCCTCATTCAGGCTGTCCATTTCCATGGCCTTATCCAGATGGGCCTTGGCGTAGGATAGGTTTTTGTCATCGAGATGCCGCTCAATTCGCTCGATCAAGGTCCCCATGTCGATTTCTGCTCCTGCCCTGAGGTACAGGTCGTCCGAAGCTCCAGCCGGTACAGCTTCTTCGATTCTTTTTTGTCTCTCCTCTTCGGTCGAAGGGGTACCACCGGAAGCGTCAGAAGCTCCGTTGCTGCAGGAGAGCATAAGAATAGTGAAAACCCAGCTGCAGAAAGCAGCGGGCCAGTATCCTCGATTCATCCCTTCAAGGCCTCAACGATCTTCGCTTCGATCTCCTCGGCCAACTCGGGATTGTCCATAAGAATGTTCTTGACTGCGTCCCGACCCTGCCCCAGACGGGTCTCCCCATAGCTGAACCAAGAGCCGCTTTTGGTGAGGACCTCATTGTCCACGCCCAGATCGATCAATTCACCTGCTTTGGATATGCCTTCTCCATAAATGATGTCGAATTCGGCCTGGCGGAATGGCGGAGCGACCTTGTTCTTGATCACCTTGACCCGTGCGCGGTTGCCCATCACTTTGTCGGCATCCTTGATCTGACCGATGCGCCGGATGTCAAGCCGCACAGAGCTGTAGAATTTCAGCGCATTTCCGCCGGTGGTCGTTTCTGGGTTTCCGAACATGACGCCGATCTTTTCCCTGAGCTGGTTGATGAAGATGCAGCAGCAGTGTGTCTTGCTGATGGTGGCTGTCAGTTTTCTGAGCGCCTGGCTCATCAATCGCGCCTGGAGGCCCATCTTGCTGTCGCCCATTTCGCCTTCGATCTCGCTCTTGGGCGTCAGTGCAGCAACGGAGTCGATCACGATCAGATCGATGGCTCCTGAACGGATCAGGTTGTCAGCGATCTCCAGCGCCTGCTCTCCATGATCGGGCTGTGAAATGATGAGGTCTTCTGTTTGGATATCCAGTCGTTCCGCATAGAAACGGTCAAATGCGTGTTCCGCATCGATGAATGCCGCGATGCCCCCAGCTTTTTGCACCTCGGCAATGGCGTGTAGGGTGAGCGTGGTCTTGCCCGATGATTCAGGTCCGTAGATCTCTACGATCCGACCTTTCGGGTAGCCTCCGATGCCCAGGGCGTTGTTCAGTGTGATCGAACCTGAGGAGATGACTTCCACTTCCTCCACAGCGGAATCGCCCATGCGCATGACAGAACCTTTTCCGTAGGTTTTGTCCAGTTTGTCCATGGTCATCTTCAGTGCCTTCAGACGGGCCTCTTTCTCGTTGCTCATATTGTTTTATAAAGGGTATTCAGAAAGCCTAAATCTACAATTTCGAAAGCGAGCATCCATGTCATTATCATCCGGATTTTGAATGAGTTTTGAATAATTCGCCGCCCGAGATCGGGCTGAATTGATGTTATTTGTGAAAACTGTAGAAAATGAAAAAGGTTTTGATCCTGGTATTCGCTATGGCCGCCCAATTTATTGAGGCACAGGTCGTCCAAGTCGCTGGCTACACCTTTCAGGGCCTGCCGGCCACTTCCTGTACACCGACCAGTGTGGATGTTGCCATGCAGATCGGCTGCATCAACGCCCAGTTCGTGGGGACTTCCTCCTCCATCAGTGGAAACACGATCCAGGTGAATGTGGAATACTCTATCGGCATCATTTGTTTGCCTGCTTTCTCAACGCCAAGCCATACGGTCTCTATGGGCCTTATTCCCTCGGGTAATTACACCGTGCAGATCAATGGAGTGGAGAATGGATCAGTGGTCTCTACCATCAATGCCAACCTTTCGGTGGCTTCATGTTGTTCGGCCCAGGCCGGCTTCAGTGCCAGCGGCGATACGGTCTGTCTTGGAGAAAGTGTTCAGTTCGTCAGTACGGCAACAGGGGCCCAAACCCTGAATTGGTTCGAGAACAACGCTGCAGCCGGTTCGGCAGACACCCTGGTGCGCACCTTTGGCCAGAGCGGTTTGTATCGGGTAAAGATGGTCGTTTCAGATACGGTCTCAGGCTGTACAGATTCCACATCGAAAACTGTTTTTGTCAAAAGCCTGCCTGCAGTTCAGATCACCGGGGATATGCTTGTTTGTCCTGGCGTATCTGCGACCCTGTATGTCCAGGGCGGTCCATTCGACCAGATCAGTTGGTCCAATGCGGGTACCGATACGTTCTTGATCGCCAACCAGCCGGGGGTGTATTATGTGGACGTCCTTTTGGACGGATGCGCAGCAAGGGACAGCTTTGAGTTGAGCCCGTACGCGGTGAATCCTGTGGATCTGGGCGCCGATACGACCATTTGTATGGGCGATACGATCATACTCGATCTTTCTTCTTTTCCGGGAACCTATCGGTGGCAGGACAACTCGACCGCCTCCACCTTCCTGGTCTACGGCCCCGCACTTTATTATGTGGAAGTGACCGATACAAATGGCTGCATCAGCACAGACAGCATTCAGATCCAGTGGGCGAATTGCGGTGCGAGCCTTCCGGAACAGAGCGGAGACTGGCAGCTGTATCCCAACCCAACGAGGGATCTTCTGCACATTCGGTCAGACATTCATCGGGGATGGTCCGTCATCGAGCTCATGGATGCAAAGGGAGCTGTGGTGGGCCGATGGGCGCCTTCACTTGTTCAGGGAGCAACCGCTCTGGATCTGGGTTCTGTTCCCAATGGACTCTACATGCTCCGCATTCGAACCGAACGCAGCACACTTCACAGACGGATCCTGATCGAATAGATCGCTTTTCAGGGCAGGAAGGGAGGTTGGTTTTCCCTGCCATGCAGTGAGCAGGAGTCGGAAGATGTGCCCAAGCGGTACCTGTTGCGCGCAATGAATTCATAGGATGCGTCGGCGATCCTCAAGGGGATCCAACCGCCCATCCGCCAAAGGGGCCAAAGTCCTGGCCAGAGCAGATCGAGTAATTTCCAAACAGCCCGGGAGCGAATGAGTAGATGACCATCATGGAAGAGCACCACGCTGTCCGCGTTTTGGATTGAATCGGCAACGCCCATATTCTGGGCCGTGCTTCCCGAAAGTGAAGCGAACCGGAACTTTTTTTTGCGATCGTGTCTGGCGATAAAGCCGACCCAAAAGCTGCAAAAGGCGCAGGATCCATCGTAGAACAGGATGGGATGTTGTTGCTCCATAGGGCTTGGAACTGCGAAAGCTACCGAAAGTTCTTTGCCATCAGCCGTGGGCTATGGAATTCAGTTCTTGACAACCGGTCGGCGCAGCGTTTCCTCGCCGGACTCTATCTGCAGTAAATACACGCCCTGGGCATAAGAGGACATATCGATGGATGTTTCAACATGCTCTGTGGTGCGTCGTGTGAGGGTTTTGCCGTGCAGATCAACAAGGAACAAAACGCTGTTCACCGGAGCCTGGACGTAGAGGATGTTGTCTGTCGGGTTGGGATAGATCGAAATGCTGGGAATACCTGCTGGCTCTGCTGAGTCTGCGCCCTCTGCTTTGCCGCCCACGCCGTTATAGCCGCGAACATAAATGCACGAGGGTTCCGAAGTGTACTTCGTTCCATTGTCGTTTATCCGCGCGACGACCATGAACTCATAATTGCCTGCAGCAATCCCACTGCCATTCCAGTCCAAAATGGAGAAGGTGTCGGTCACCGATGCAGTCGAAGTCCATGAAGTCGTTCCTCTGAGTCGGTAATTCACCCGGTAGAATAGGACACTCTGCCCAGATGTTAGTGAAGGCGCATTCCAGCGTGCAGTGAGTATTGCGGCGCTGCGTGCCACGAACAGATCGCTCGGTGAGGTCGCTGTATTGATGGACGAAGCGCTTATGGAGTCGGTCAGGGAACAACCAGTGGCATCGGTCACCACTACGGTGAGTTGCTCGCCCTGTTGGGCGTATGTCCGCTTTGTTGTGGCTCCGTTGCTCCACAAAATGGTCTTGGCACCATAACCACCGGCGAAGCCGACCCGGACCAGAGCCGAATCTCCTTCGCAGAATGGAGCCCTCTGTTCCACTGTCTGAAGGTTCATGCCTTTACATGGCGTGGCCAGTGTAAAGACACAGCCATAAAGAGCAGGTCCGGATGTGGGCTCTTCCTTTATGCGCACCTCAACTTGTGTATTGAACCATGGGTTGAGGTTGAATCGCTGCTGCCCTGAAGCAGGCGAGAAGATGGACTTTGAACGCCATGTGCTATCTGCAGCGGACTTCCACTCTAAATTGTAGGTGCCTGATGAAGTCAAGCCGCTGAAGTAAGCCTGGTAGACCCCTTGATTGTGATTGACATCGACCACGCTGTCCAGGGGCCAAAGGCAATTTTGGGCGCTGTCTGTGGTAAAACTCAACTCTGTACCGTAGGCCGATCCTGCGAGATTGGTGGCATAGGCCCGGTAATAATAAGTTGTTGAAGGGGCCAGTCCGCTGACGCTGCTTTGGAAAGCGCCCGTTCCGATACCTTCTGTTGTGTAAGCGGATGAAAGGAGATCTGCACCCGGTATGGTGTCGTACACCACCCCTCGGGCCGTGACGCTTCCTCCGCCATCATTCACTACCGCACCACCGAGCACCGCTGAATAGCTGCCGATCTGAATGGCAGAGTCTGTCTGTACACTGGGCGGGCTTAACAAGGAGGGGTTCTGACAGGTATTGAAGGCGTATTCCAAAAGCAAGGGCAGTGAGTCCACTCGTGAGGTGATCCGATTGAATCCGCCAAAACCATTGGGCACATAGCAGCTGCTGTCGCCATTAGGGAAGGTCTCCTCCCCGCTGTAGGTGACCGGATCTCCGTTCACGAATTTCCAATAGAAGGTCGTTGGGCAAACATTCGTCGTTGCCTCATAGACTCCGGCTTGTGCTGTGGGTAGAAGCGGCAAGGCGCCGTTGTTCCACGCGGGAACAGTGAAGTCACCCACGACCCAGATCCCATTGCTGTCCGCAGGCAGACCATTCAAGTGAACCCGGAAGGTGACATCTGCTGGAGGATAGATGCCGCTGCACGGGCTGAGGGAATTGAAACAAACCACTGGAAGAACACTGTCTTTGGTGACAACGACTGAGCGATTGGCAATGCCTTCCCATTCAATGTTCCCGGAAAAGAGATTCCTGAACTTATAGCCATAAGTGCCCTCTTGCAGGCTAAGCGTCGTCTCATAGATGCCGTGGCCATTGGCGTCGGTCAGCAGATCACCGCCTGACCAAGCGTTCATACTTCCAGCCAGATCAACGGAATCGCTCTGGCACACACCGGACATATCCACCCGGAAGGTGATCTGATGGCTGGGAAGAACCACAAAACACGGACTGCAGCTTCCATAGCATACAGCAGCAAGGATGCTGTCTGATGTGAGGGTCAGGCTTCGGTTGCCATTGGACTGACAGGGCTCGGACCACATGTTTTCATCGTCGCCCCAGGCGTTGCCGTTGATGAATTTGTATTCGTAACTGCCGGCAGGTATCTGTACGCTGAGCGTATAGATGCTGTCGCCATCGGGATCGGACAAAGCGGTGGTCGAAGGGTCCCAGTTGCCGGCGAAACCTGCGGCGGCCTGGAAGTCACCGGCCACATGCACTCCATTTGGGCTGATGGTCTGCTGGCGCATATCCACCTGGAAGGTGAGGTTGAATGTCGAGGACGGTGGCTGGATCACACATGGGCTGCAGCTTCCGTAGCAAACGACTTCGAGTGCAGTATCTGAGTTGAGCTGAAGCGAACGGTTTCCATTCAGGGCACAACTGAGGCCAAGAATGGCTTCGTCGTCGCCCCAGGCGTTGCCATTGATGAATTTGTATTCGTAACTGCTGGCAGGCACCTGCAGGCTGAGGGTATAGATGCTGTCGCCATCGGCATCGGACAAGGCAGTGGATGATGGGTCCCAGTCGCTGGCAAAACCAGCTGCGGTCTGGAAGTCACCGGCCACATGCACTCCATTTGGGC
>JAYOTP010000008.1:68970-76322 GCA_038150465.1 Flavobacteriia bacterium
TCTGCTGGCGCATATCCACTTGAAAAGTCACAGTGTGTATGGGTGGGGGCGGTTGACAGGCATGGCAGCTGCCGAAACAAACGGTATCCAGGTTTCTGTCTGCATTCACCATGATCACCCGGTTGTTGCCGGACAGACAGCCTCCAACGAGTTGTTCATCCTGCCCCCAGCTGTTGCCGTTCACATACTTGAATTCGTAAACTCCCGTGGGGACGACAACGGATCCACTGTATACCGTGTCTCCATCCGGGTCCAAAAGTTCAAGTGCATCTGCAAGCCAGTTGACCGTATCCAGTCCGGCAGCCAGGGCAAAGGTCCCTGTGACGTGCACACCCGCCGAATCGATGACTTCCTGACGCATATCTACATGGAATGTCAGCGTGTGGCTGTTGTTGGGAATGGATGTGCAGGATTCACAGGCCGAGTAGCAGATCACAGGGAGTGTTGTATCTCCTGTAAGGACGATCCCCCTGTTGTTGTTGAAACTGCAATAGGAAGGAATGTCTTCATCGTCCGTAAAGCTGTTTCCATTGATGAATTTGTATTCGTAGATACCGGCCGGAATTTGAACGGTCAGGGTATAGATGCTGTCGCCATCGGGGTCGGAAAGTGCGGTGGATGAAGGATTCCAATCGCCTCCGTAGCCCGCTGCCGCCTGAAAGTTACCTGCGACATGCACCCCATTGGCTGAAAGTGCATTCACCTGTCGCATGTCCACCTGAAGGGTCAGATCGTACAGGGTTTGCGGAGGCGCCTGCGAACAAGGGGAGCAGCTGCCAAAACAGACCAATGGACTGCTGGTCGCAGCAGTTGCGGTGAGCTCCCGATTGTTGCTTGTCGCACAGCCTGAGGGAACACTTTCGTCCGCTCCCCAGCTGTTTCCATTGACGAATTTGTATTGATAGGTTCCTGCTGGCACGCTGACGGTCAGGGTGTAGATGCTGTCGCCATCGGGATCGCTCATCAGACTGCTCGATGGATTCCAGTCGCTTCCAAAACCGGCTGCCGCTTGAAAATTCCCCGCTACATGGATGCCGTTCGGCGAGATCGTCTGTTGGCTCATATCCACCTGAAAGGTGATGTCCACATTCGGCAGAGGGCCGGTGAAACAGGCGCTGCATGCCTCAAAGCAAATGGAGGGAGTGCTCATGTCTCCTGTCAGATCGATGCTTCGGTTTCCGCTGGTACCACTGCATGCTGGAGGAACGCTTTCGTCTTTTCCCCAGCTGTTTCCGTTCACGAATTTGTATTGATAGGTGCCCACGGGCAGCGTTACGGTCAGTTCATAAACACCGTCCCCGTCCGGGTCCAGCATCTGAGCGGTGGATGGATTCCAGTTGCTTCCAAAACCCCCGATGGCCTGAAAGTCACCGGCCACATGCACACCGCTTGGATCGACCGTTTCCTGACCCATGTCCACTTGGAAGGTGAGGTCGAAAAGCCCTGTTCCTGTGGTATCGCAGGCCCAGCAACTGCCAAAGCAGAAAGGCACCGTCGAGAAATCTGTCGCGATGCTGATGGATCGGTTGCCCTGGGCACTTGCGCAGGCTGGGTCGATCCCTTCCCCACCGGACCAGTCATCCCCGTTGATGAACTTGAATTCGTAGCTGCCGATCGGGAGATTGACCGTGAGTTCGTAGATGGAGTCCTGATCCGGATCGCTCATAATGCAGCTGCTTGGATCCCAATTCGAGGCAAAGCCAGCGAGCTGCTGGAAATCTCCAGCCACATGGATCCCGTTCGGATGTATCGTCTGTTCCCGCATATCAACGCGGAAGGTCAGATCGTAGTTGCCGGCTGCGGTCAGGAAGCTGCGCTCATTGCCATAGGCGATACCGGCCGCGTTCACCGCATAGCTCCGTACATAGTAGGTCACGCCTGGAAGAAGGCCGTTCACCGAAGCTTGAAATGACGAACCGCCGCTTGCAGTGGTCTGTGCGTTATTGCCCAGGCTGGGTCCGGAAGCGGTACCAAAAACAAAGCCAGTGGAATCGATGCTTGAATTCCCCGAACTCACCAGCAGTCCGTGGAATTGAGCACTGTTGGCAGTGATCAGACTGGGCAGACCGGTTCCGAGTGCTGCTGTCTGGCAGTCGATGTTCACCCAGACACTGTCGGTATGCGTGCGTCCGAATGAGTTCGTCGCCTGAACGCTGTACCAACCATCCTGAACAACAGAGAGCGTGTTGCCTGTGCTTCCGTCGCTCCAGAGGTAGGGCCCGTGACCAGGTGCGGCCGTGAGCACCTCACCGGCTGTGGGGCAGATGCCCAAATAATCGGGGAGGAGATCAGGAGAGAAGGGTGCATTGGGCAGTTCGATCGGGTCGTTGCAAAAGACCTTGTAAGCGCCAGGTGCCAGAGAGATCTGAGGGAAATTGCTTCCAACGGACAGGCTGTCGGATTCAAGCAGGGAATACCATGTTCCGGGAAAAGGGAAGTAGGCATTGGCATTTTGCCAGGCCACATCCGTGTTGGCCATGATCACGAAGTGACGTCCCTGATCCTGAAGCCGGATCTTCTTCACCAATCCCGATACGTTGTATTCAACTGGATCATTGCGAAATGCATTCTGAGTGGTCCTGAGGTGGATCATGTCCGACCAGACGCCGAAAGCGGCTTTCCGGTGAGGTTCTTCCAAATAGTCCCAGCGTATGGGTTTGTTGTTGATGTGGCAGCCGCCGGATATGCTGCTGTCGCCAATACAGAAATCGATGCTGTAGTCGTAGCCTAACTCTCCGAATTGCCAGAACATCTTGGGCCCGGGCGTGGACAAGAGCAAGACCGCACCCATGGCGTGCCGGTCGGCGTAGGTGGCAGCATTCCTTGTGGAGTATCCATTGTAAGCGTTTCCATTGACCTTGGCCTCGTAGCACAGCCTTTCCTCGTCGTGGCTTTCCATGTAGGCCACCAGATTCTTGCCCCACCAGCCCCTGTTCGAGGCGAGGGTTCCGCTCAGATCACTGCCGTAGCCCATCACCGCCTGGGTGTAGGAGTAATTCATATCGCCCCAAAGCATGAACCCACTGTTGGACAGCGCACTTTCTTCTGCATTGCCTGCAAAGTGTTCGAGGATCACAAAGGCACCGGGAGTCACCGACCAAATGTGCTGACCGTAATCGTTCAGACGGTTGATGCGTCCCTGATCATAGGCGTTCCAGCCCGATACGCTGTACAGATTGTCCGTTTGGGTAAAGCCCTTCGAAAGATCCACGCGGAAGCCATCCACCCGATATTCTTCGAGCCAGTGCTTGAAGACCCGTTTGGTGAAATACTGGGTGTGTCCGCTTTCGTGGTTCATGTCGTAACCGACATTGAAGGGATGTTTCGGGTATTCATTGAACCAGGGATTGTCCGGCGCGGTCCGATTGTTCACATCGTCCCAGTAAAGCTGGGCGAGTGGACTTTGGCCGAACTGATGATTCAGAGTGATGTCCAGTATGACGGCGATGTCCCTGCGGTGACATTCTTCAATGAACTTTTTTAAGTCCTTTTCGGGCCCGTAATACTTGTCGGGCGCACACATATAACTCGGGTTGTACCCCCAGCTCTCGTTGCCCTCGAATTCCATCACAGGCATCAATTGGATCGCATTGATGTTCAGTGCCTCGAAATAATCCATTCGGTCCATCAGCGCCTTCCAGCTGTGCTCTGCATCGAAATCGCGAAGCAGCAATTCGTAGATCACCAGGTCGCGGCTGTCGGGCCGCTGATAATTCAGACCGTTGTCCCAGGAGTAGCCGATCTTTCCTGTCTGAAAAACAGAGACATGTCCGCTCTGATTGGCGGGATAGAAGGGACGATTCGGGTAGGTGGCCTGCCCGATGTACTGATCGTTCCAGGGATCCAGGACAAGTTCGCTGTAGGGGTCTGCGATCTTGATCCCCTGCGGCCCAACATAGTACTGAAAACGGTATTTGGTCTGTGGGTCCAGTTGATCGATCTCGATCCAAAAGCTCTGGCCATCGGTGGACGGGGTCATCAGGTAGGCAGAATCCAACTGCCAATTATTGAAATCACCCAAGGCAAAGGCCCATGTTTTTCCAGGTGCCCGAAGTTGCAAGTGGACCTTTGTTTGAGACAAAATGGTGATGCCGTCTTCCCTTCCTGCTGGGGGATCCGATGGAGTGCCCGCCTGCAGACGTTCGATCGTTATGGAATCCGTGGCGAAATACCCAGTTCCTGTATCGATCTCCAAGGTCAATTGATGCATGCCGGCAGACTGTTCATCTCCACGGAAGGTGTACTCGATCACCTTTGCACCCGAGGCTTGGGCCACTTCCTGTCCATCGAGCTGAAGACGAACAGTGGCCTTCACCGAACACTCCCCGCGCAAGCTGGCCGAAGAAGAGGGGAGGACGCGGAGCGAATGGGCGTCTGTATTGGTGAAGCCCGACTGGAAACTTCCGTCACTTCCGTAGTGGATGAAGTCTGATCCGTCTGCATTCTTTCCAACCACTGTGCCTTCGGAGTTGCGGAAGACCATTGCGAGGGCATTCACCTGCTGCTGCCCGCTGATGCTGTGGAAAGAAGAAATGGTATAGCCGATCTCGAATTGCTCGTTGCCCAGTGCATTCATTCGCACCTGCGGGTCGTCCTGTCCCCATTGTCCAACAGTGAATTTCCAGTCAGATGAGTCTGTGCTTTGATCGGTCAACAGCCCAAAATGGCCATAGACCGTATTCATTCCTTTCAGCGCAGCATTCCCCTGATCGGCGGTGTAGCGAATGGTAATGCTGTCCTGTACATCGAACCATTTGGGTACGATCTCCACCTGTCCAAGGGCCGAAATAAAAGAGATGAATGGAACAACGATAAAAAGACGGATCAATCTGGTTTTCATTGGTCAGCTTTGAATTTGTGGGAAAAGTACGAAAAATGTACTTTGTACACTAAGGTGGGATTGCATGGCTCAAAAGCCGCCGGATAGCGGTTATTGGAGGTGATCGATCGCCGCCTCGATGTAGGAGTCCTTTCCCTGCAGTAGCTGGGCAGAATCGAGATCCATGGCGATGTCCGGCGGGATCCCGACCTCCAGAGAATGTCCGTCGGGAGTGAAGGTGCGGGTGGCAGAGTACCGGAAGGTCCAGCCATTGGGAAGTTCTCCATAAATAGGCAATCCACCGCCTCCCCCCGTGGTGTCGCCCATCAGGGTCACCTGTGGAAGGCCTTGAAGCATGGCAGCAAAACTGTTGGTTGCCGAATAGCAGCTGCGGTTGGTCAGGACGACCACATTTCCTTCGTACTGTATCCCCTCGGGCTCGACCGTCACCGCCTGCGGACCGGTAAAGTCGTTGGCCTTGGGTCCGCTTTTGGCCTGCTCGAAGAACGCCACCCGTTCCTGATCGGAAAAATGTCCGGCGATCGAACGGGCATTGCCCAGAAAACCACCGCCATTGTCGCGGACGTCGAGGATCAAACCCTTGGCTTCACGGTAGTTGTAGAGGATGAGGTCGAGCTGTGGCGTGGAGAAATTGCCTGAGAAGCTTGAGTAGTAGACATAGCCCACGGAATCGCGCAACCAGTTGTGGGCAAAAGGCCCGGTGATGCGGTGGCCAGTGCCCAGGTAGTTCCGCTCGACCAGTTCTCTGTTGAAGTTGGGCGGTCGGTTCAGATACCAGTTCCAGTGTCGTCCAATATCGAATCCAGAGATCAGGTTGGTGTGTCCATCGCGAAGAAGGTCGAGCATGGAGGCCATAAGATCGAACAAGGCCACTTCCGATCGAATGGAGGCGAGTTTGGGACGGCACGTATCGTAGACCGTCTGCCAGTCGACGTCTTTCACATCGAACAATCCATACTTCTCATCGATGGTGCGCCACAGCAGATCGAAGTTGCTGTATTTGTTGTCCTGTATGGGGTCTGGGAAGAACATGCGCTCGCAGGCCGAAAGACTCAGCAAGAGGGAGAGCACAAGTATCGATCTTCCGTTCATTTCAGTGTGACACGCATTCGAATGCCCCATTCGTGGTAGGCCGCATACTGACCGTTGGGCGCATCCAATTGGGTGTATTGCCAAATATATCTCAGACCAAAGCTATTTCCACTGCTTTGCAGCCAATCCAGATCCCAGCTCGATCGCCATATCTGATTTCCTCCGAAACTGCTCCAATCACTCCACCGATCGATGCGCTCTTCCAGGGCGATGGTATAGGCTGGGGCGGCGCCAAAGACGGACACCGGAAGGTTTTGCTGATAGTTTAGCATGAACTTCTGCCTTTTGATGGAGAAGGGCATCATCAAATGAAGCGATGCACCAATGCCCGAGGCGATGCGCCAACTCCATTCGTTGTTGCCCAAGCGGGTATTTCGGGTAAAAGAAACGTCCGTCAGGCTGGAAAGCCCGGCATATAGACGGGCTCGGTCCGGTACGTCAATGATGCGGTAGCCGATGGTGTAGCTCAGGGCACCTCCGTAATCCTGTATGGGATAGGAGCCTTGTGTAGCCGAAGAGCTCAGGCCAGCATGTCCGTTGAGTTCCAGGCTCTGGGCCCATTTTTCCGTTCGATGCGATGCGCCAAAAGAGATTCCGCCCCAATGCCCTTGCTGCCGGATATCCGACTGGAACGGGTCCAGTCGAAAAGCCCTGCGGTATCCCATGGACAGATCCAGGCTCGATCCCTCGTATTGGGCATGGAGGGCCAGGGGCAACAACAGAAAGGCCAGGAGCCTCATTGCATCCGGATCTTTGTAAAGGTCTTGGCGCGAAGGTCGATCAGTATCTCCTTGGTGGACGGCGGACCGAAACGGATGACCGGGTCGTTGCTGAAGCCAAAAGGTTCGGTGGGCATTCCAAAGGCATTTTTGTCCAATTCTCCGTCGCCATCCAGATCCTGGAAGAGGCGAATGGCGATCTCTTGTTGTTCCACCTCCCGTACGGAGAATGTTTGGCGCGTAGCATGCGGAGCAAGTGCAATCGACCGGGTTTCAAAGACGACTCCGCTGGCATCGAGCAGCTCAATGTGCAGGGTGCTCTTGGACACGTCCTTCAACTCCACGATCTCCAGTTTCAAACTTCTCTTTTCATTGGACGCTGGGCCGTATGCGCTAAGGGAAAGAGCGAGCACCAAATACAGAACGGCTTTTGCTGATGGTCTTTCACGACAGAAATATAGACTTCGTTCGGCCATACTTCACACAACCCAGAGTGTGGGATTTTGTTGAAACGTCACCCACTCGCTTGTTCAAAGATCCCAATGGGCAAAGGCTTTCAGGACCGGTACTGGAAAAGCCAGAGATCGTCTTTGGTCGGCACCGATCCAAATGATGTGCTTGTTCATCGGTTTTTTTTCTGTTTTCAGCCGACACAACTGAAAGCGAATGTGCAGGAGCCGGTGGGTGAGCCGATGCTCGAT
>JAYOTP010000008.1:76422-79617 GCA_038150465.1 Flavobacteriia bacterium
CAGATCGTGGCTCCGATCTCCATGAGCGCCTGATTGGAGGTCCCGGGCACTTCCTTGTCTATCAGCTCGTCAGCAAGGGCCTGAAAGATCGGCCGATTCTTCCCTTCATCGATGCATGCATCGATATCGAAAAGACGCGAAAGGAGGCGGAATACATTACCATCCACCACACCAATGGCCTGGCCAAAGGCAAAACTTGCGATGGCAGCCGCCGTGTACGGGCCAATACCCGGCAGTTTTTCCAGTCCTTCAGCTGTGTCGGGAAAGCGACCATCGTATGCTTCCTGAACCAGCCGGGCGGCTTTGAGCAGATTGCGCGCTCTGCTGTAGTATCCCAGGCCTTCCCAGAGCTTCATGACTTCTTCGTCCTTTGCCTCGGCGAGGTCTTTCAGGGTAGGAAAGCGTTCGGTGAAGCGTTCGTAGTAGGGTCTGCCCTGATCCACCCTTGTCTGTTGCAGGATGATCTCGGACAACCAGATCCGGTAGGGGTCATTCGTATTTCGCCAGGGAAGATCGCGTGCATGGAGACGATACCAAGCCAGCAGATCTGAACGAAGGGCAGGATTCAAGGTTCAATTCTTAAAGTGGACAAATTCAGGCAGTTATTCGACAGCAATGGACTATATTTGCACCCCTCAAAACTAAGCGTTCAATAATCCAAATTTTTAGATCAAGAGGATGACAAAAGCAGAGATCGTCAATAAGATATCCGATAAGTCAGGAATGGAGCGGGCCGATGTACAGGCCGTAGTGGAATCCTTCATGAAGGAAGTCAAGGGCTCTTTGGAAGCTGGAGAACCCGTATATCTCAGGGGTTTTGGCAGTTTCATCGTTAAGAAGCGTGCCGAGAAAACCGGTCGGAACATTTCAAAGAACACGACCATCATCATACCCGAGCACTTCATTCCCGCCTTCAAACCTGCCAAGACCTTCATGGAGAATGTCAAGAGCAAAGTGAAGAAAGGCTGAATCATTGAAGAAAGAGGGCTACATAGTCATCAGCCTGGCAGCACTCATCGCCGCTGCGGCCTACTTCTCCCCCAGAAGCAGTTCCAAGGATGAGGCCGTCGGCCATGTGCATTCAGACGCTCCTCTGCAGGAAGCGGACAGTCTGGAGGTCATGGTGCAAGAGGCTGTGGCCCTGATGCAGGAGGGCGGCCCTCCTATGCAAGCCATCGGCATGTTGCGAAAAGTGGTAGAGATCGAACCGGAACAGGCTTCGGCCAATTTCTATCTCGGCTACTATTCGATCATGTCCGGCCAATATGAAAAAGCCGTCGGTCGTTTGGAGACCGTACTTCGGGTGTATCCCGACAATTCAGATGCTCATTTTCTCATGGCGCAAGCCCAAAATGGCATCGGTGACCGAGAAAAAGCGATCACTTTTCTGAATTCGTGTCTGGAACTCGGACCCACCCAAGAAACCAAAAGAGGAGCGGAGATCCTCCTCGCAGAACTGAATAATTAATTAAAACCCCCAGGTCATGCCTAGTGGAAAAAAACGGAAAAGACATAAGATGTCCACGCACAAGCGCAAAAAGCGTTTGCGCAAGAACCGCCACAAGAAGAAGTGATCTTCTTGACATATCGCTGATCCGCTGATGCCCCCCAGCATCTGCGGAGCAGTTTAATCTGTCCAACGCATCGGGCCATTCCCGGGGCCTTGGACGCAATACGCATCCATATGAATACGGAGTTGTACATCAGCTCACGGATGCGCGATCAGACAGATATTGCCATTCTTCGCGAAGGAAAACTGGTGGAGTTGCACAGCGACTCCAACGACGAAGAGGGTTTCAATGTAGGCGACCTGTATATCGCCAAAGTCAAAAAACTGGTTCCCAGTCTGAACGCCGCATTTGTGGACGTGGGGTATGAGAAAGACGCATTTCTCCACTACCACGACCTTGGACCCCAGGTCCATTCCTTGAATAAATTCCTGACCCGCACGCAAAAGGGCAAGCAGCAATGGCAGCTGCAGGATTTCAGCAAGGAGCCCGATATCGATAAAGACGGTCGGATCGAAGACATATTGAAGACCAACCAGCGTGTCCTGGTGCAGATCGCCAAAGAACCGATCTCCAACAAAGGGCCGAGGATCACCTCGGAGATCTCTTTGGCTGGGCGCTTTCTGGTTCTGGTACCCTTTTCCAACCGCGTATCGGTGAGTCAGAAGATCTCATCGAGCGAGGAAAAGGCCCGACTGAAAAAAGCAGTGGATCCCATCCGACCTCAGGGATTCGGGATCATCCTCCGCACAGTGGCAGAAGGCAAAGAGTCCAAGGATCTCGAGGCCGATCTGCGCAATCTTTTGAAGCGCTGGAAGTCCATGCACCGCGGCATCAATGGGGCACGTCCTCCTCAGTGCATCCATCGCGATCTGAACCGTTCTACAGCTTTGCTTCGCGATCTGTTGAACGACAGCTTCACGGCAGTGCATACCGACTCAGAAGACGTGGAACAAAGCCTTAGGGGCTACCTCGAATCGGTGGATCCGGAGAAAGCCAAAATGGTGCGCCTATATAACGGGAAAGCACCACTTTTTGAAAACTTTGGTGTCGAACGGCAGATCAAGACCTCTTTTGGAAAGAATGTGCCTTTTGCCCAAGGCGCATACCTGATCATTGAGCATACGGAAGCCATGCACGTGATCGATGTGAACAGCGGCAACCGCAAGAGTACAGGAGAGAGCCAGGAAGACAATGCCTTGGACGTGAACATGCGGGCCGCCGAAGAGATCGCTCGTCAGTTGCGTCTGCGCGACATGGGCGGCATCATCGTGGTGGACTTCATCGACCTGCACAAAGGCGAGAACCGGAAGGCCCTGTTCGACAAGCTGAAGGAAGAGATGAAGATCGATCGGGCCAAGCACAAGATCCTGCCGCCTTCCCGCTTCGGTTTGGTGGAGATCACCCGTCAGCGCGTTCGGCCTGCCCTGAAGATCGAAACACGTGAGCAGGATCCAGAGGGGAAGGGCACCATCGAAGCGCCTATTACCATCATTTCAGAGATCGAGACGCGTTTGGGTATGATCGCCAAGCAGGAGCGCATCAAAACGCTTTATCTGCACGTTCACCCATTCGTGGCGTCTTACATCAATCAGGGGCTGTTTCGCAACCTGAGAAAAACCTGGTCGAAGCAGTTCCGACTCAAGCTGAAAGTGATCTCCCGCGATTCCTTTTCGATCATGGAGTT
>JAYOTP010000009.1:0-3262 GCA_038150465.1 Flavobacteriia bacterium
GACGAACCCACCACTGGCTTGGATCCGAATCAGATCGTGGAGATCCGTTCCCTGATCCGCTCCATCGGTACGGACCGTACAGTTCTTTTCTCGACCCACATCATGCAGGAGGTGGAACAGCTCTGCGACCGGGTGATCGTACTGAACAAAGGAACGATCGTCGCCGACGAAGGCATCGCCCAATTAAAAAAGAGAGGCGCTTCGCTGGAGGCAGTTTTCCAGCAGCTCACTTCAAGCGCTGGCTGATCTCAGAGCAGCTGCTCCATGGTTTCCGTGGGGCGGGCAACGAAGACCAGATCGCCCCGTACGATGATCGGGCGCTCCAGCAGGATGGGCGCTTCGGACAGGACCATGACAAGTTCATCTTCGTTCAGATCCAATGCCGCGTACTCTTCCTTCCAGATCTTCTCACCTGTTCGGATGATGTCCATGGCGGAGCATTCCATTTTGAGTAGCAATGTCTCGAGTTCATCGGGCCGAAGGCCCTCATCGAGGTATCGATAGACCTGATGGTCCATTTCGTGTTCTTCAAGCCATTTGAGGGCCTGTCGGCTCTTGGCGCATCTTGGGTTGTGGAATACTTTGATCATCGCATGAGGTGAACGAATCCCTGTTCTCTTTTGGCTTCTCCGCAGCTGTTGGTCCAGCTGAGGGTCCAAAAATAGACAGACTCCTTGCATTTTTCCGATCGGCAAAGTCCATCCCAACTCGCGGGACCGGCATACACTTCTCTACCCCACCGATTGTAAACGATCAGCTCGGGGCCGATCACGTCCCAGCCATTCAGAGCTTCATCAAAGGTCAGCCGGTCGTTCACTCCGTCGCCATTGGGGGTGAATACATTGGGGAAGGACACCTCCGCCTGATCTTCCTGTCCTATCTGTACCTGGGTTTCAAAAGTGCGAACCGTCTTGCACAGGCTGTCTTCCTGTTGGATACGCAGCCTGTAGATTCCGCTGGCTGCATAGGTATGGATCCATTGCTCCCCGTTTCCAGAGTCGATCGTCCCATCCCCGTAATCCAGTTGAAGAGCGGAAGAAGAGTCCGTTTCGATGTCGATGATCAATTCGAGGGGAAGGCTGCAGGCCTTGTGGGTCAGCTCCACCTGAAAAGGAGGGAGGAGTGGCGCGAAGTAAATGCTCAGGGTGTCGTATTGGTCGGCCAGGCAGCCATCAGAATAAAAGACCAAATAGGGCGCATAGGATCCGCTGTCCGGATAGGAAACACTTGCGGGCAGACTGTCGAGTACCGAGCCGGTTCCGGTATACAGCAGGTAGTAATCGGGCGATCCTTGCAGGTCAAAAAGAACCGTTCGGTTGCTGTCGCATTCGTCGAACTGCGCCAGGAGTTCGGTATCTGCGCCTGAATCCAGAATGTGAACGAGCACACTGTCCGAAGCCATTTGCTGGCAGCTGGAGTTGAAGCCAGTCAGGTGAACCCAGTAGTCTCCTGGGCTGGTGTAGCGCGTATAGGCCTCCGAACCACTGTAGGTGCGCCCATCGCCGAACGACCAGAACAAGCTGTCCGCATTGACCGCGTCCACCAGAAAATAAAGCGAGTCAAAGGTGCAGACCGTATCGGCCACACTGCGGAGGTCGACAGCGAGTGTATCGAGTTGAAATTCGATCTTGAAGCCGAGCATATTGCAATTGGCGGAATTGTTGGTCGTGGACCAGACCGTAGAGGGAAAGGCAGGTGTCAGATCAAAGCCTCCACAGCCGGCACAGACAGCTTGGGAAATGATGCCTTCGGGGCTGAATCGGCTCGTGCCGCCATCCACGTGTTCCCGTGTTCCGTCTCCGCCGAAATAGGTGGCGTACAAGGGCTTTTTCCACGATGCATCCAGCGCGAGCAGGTAGAAATCTTCACCATCTGTCGTGGATTGGTATGCATCCGGAGACACATACAGATTGTCCACGCTGCCGTTGCCCGGATTCAAGCTTCCGCCCCACCCTGACATATAGGTCACACCACAGCTGTCGATCAGAAAGGCCGATGGGGAGAAGTCGTAGCTGTTGCGCAGACTTCCAATGCGGGTCGATCGAAGAAGTTTTTTGAGATCGGGGCTGAACAACTGAAGAAACTGCCGCGATGTGGAATCCCCAAAGACGACGGGCCGATCATGGGCCATATTGCCGTTGGTCTGCCCGAGCACAGCAATGCGTCCCCTGGGGTCTGGGTAGAGGAAAAAACAGAAGTCCCGTGCAAAGCTCCCGATGTAAGTGCTCGCCACCAGTTGTCCGCTGTCGTTCACGGCCGACAAGAAACCATCGCCGGTACCGCCAAAATAGGCTGGTGACCAGCTGTCCGTGGTCGTTGGGAAAGTATTGGACAAGGTGGTCCCGGTAACGTAGGTCAGGCCATTGGCGGCTGCGGTCGAAAAGGCAGCCTCATTTCCAAGCCCGCCAAGTCGCGTGGACCACATCATCTGGCTGAGATCTCCACTGAGTTTGGTCAGGGTGGCGTCTTGTGCTCCATTGACCGATTGATTCACTGTTTCGGGAAAGTCGGATGAATTGGTACACGAAGCGATGAGGATGTTCCCGTTCTCATCCAGGTTGACCTCTCCCCGAGCGGCATCTCCATAGTTGTTGATCAGCGCAGCATTGATGCCGTCGTTATCGCTCCCACCCAAATAAGTGGAGGCGATCAACTGGGAGCCGTCTGTACTGAGTCTGCTGACAAACAGGTCGGAACCGAGTGAAAAGGTTCCGCCCATCCCGGGGACGCTGCTACCGCCATTGAAGGTCGTGTCAAATGCCACGGCCGATACGGGAAAGTCGGCAGAGCCGGTCACTCCAAAAATGATGAGCTCGTTTCCGTCGGCGATCAGTGAATGCGGCTGTTCCACTTCGGCACCGCCCAGCCAGGTGGCAAATTCCCGATTCACTCCATCCGCACTGAGCCGCATCAAGGTGATATCGATAAGCCCGGCAAAGGTGGTGTCGAATGCACCGGTGGAGACGGGAAAGACGCTCCCAAAGCCAATGCCGCCCAGATACATCCGCCCAGATGCATCATAGGTAGCAGTAAAGCCCCAATTGTCTGAGACCGAACCCGAGTAGGTCGAGAAGATCACGTCCGGATCCAAATAGAGCGGTCGGTCGGGAAAGAGTCGTTCGGATTCCAGCCGGACCGTATCTCCCGAGCAAACAAAGCGGGAAGCGCAGGGCACTTCCGTTCCCTCCACCAGCTGATAGGCGTACGGCCGTTTTTCGTGCAATGCACCAACAGAGGTCGCAACGCTCAATTCTCCGCCTTC
>JAYOTP010000009.1:3362-28601 GCA_038150465.1 Flavobacteriia bacterium
GCCGTTTTTCGTGCAATGCACCAACAGAGGTCGCAACGCTCAATTCTCCGCCTTCGTTCAGTTCCACGCCGTCCTGCCCGGTCCAATGCATCCGAATGTCCGAGATATCGGCTTTCTCTGCAGCAATGAAAGTGTATTTGAGCTGGCCGTTCTCTTGTTCCCAAAGCAGATCGATATTCGGATAGACCTCTTGGAAGAGGTAGCGGTTGTGGGTGCGCAGATCGCGGGCACTTCTATGTCTTTTCAGCACATGGGTGCGGCCCGCCTGTTCGTCCATGCGGATCGGTTCGCGAAGGTCCGCGCCCAGCAGATCCACGCGCAGAACGTGCCCCTGCAAACGCGGTGGGCCCTGGGCATCCTCCTGATGATGGTGCCACTCATGATACGCTTCAAAGGCGTCTGTTTCGTAGAGCTTGTAGGTCCAGCCCGTTCGTGTTAAGAAGCATTCGCCACCGCCCATGGGCGCCGCTCCATGAACGCTTTCATCCCATTGCCCCCCGTTCTCCAGAAATCCAGGCGCAGACAATTGGGCCTCCAGGCGCAGGCTGATGATGCTCAGCGTAAACAGGAAATAAGCAAGGGCTTTCATCTGCTTCGGTCCGTCCTTGCCTTAAAATTCAGATTTTTCCTTGGCCTGAGAAAGCCTCAATGAGCGAATGTTCAATCGGCCTCAGTGGCCTGCCCTTGCTGCATGAGGAATGCCTTCAGGAAATCATCCAGATCACCGTTCAAAACACCTTCGGTATCCGAGGTCTCTTTTTGCGTCCGCACATCCTTGACCAGTTTGTACGGATGCAGCACATAGTTCCGGATCTGAGAACCCCATTCGATCTTTTTCTTGCCCGCTTCGATCTCTGCCCGCTTCTCATTGCGTGCCTGGATCTCCAGTTCGTAAAGCTGAGACTTGAGCAGCTGGATGGCCCGCTCCTTGTTCTGCAGCTGGGAACGCGTCTCTGTGTTTTCGATGATGATGCCCGAAGTTTTGTGCTTCAATCGAACCCCGGTCTCCACCTTGTTCACGTTCTGACCGCCCGCTCCGCTCGATCGGAAGGTGTCCCATTCGATCTCCGATGGATTGACATTGATCTCGATGCTGTCGTCCACCATGGGGAATACATATACACTGACAAATGAGGTGTGCCTGCGGGCATTCGAGTCAAAGGGAGATATGCGCACCAGGCGATGCACGCCATTCTCTCCTTTCAAATAACCAAAGGCAAATTCGCCCTCGATCTCGAGGGTAACGGTCTTTATGCCCGCCACTTCTCCGTCCTGCAGATTGAGTTCCTTGACCTTGAATCCTCTTCGGTCGCCCCACATCATGTACATGCGCATGAGCATGCCGGCCCAGTCGCAGCTTTCTGTTCCTCCGGCGCCCGCGGTGATCTGTATGACCGCATTGAGTTTGTCTTCCTCTTCGGAAAGCATATTTCTGAATTCCAGCTCTTCCACCTCTTTGGTGAGGCGCTCCGAAAGCTGATCGACCTCTTCTTCACTCAGTTCGCCTTCCCGATGGAATTCAATGGCCAGTTTCAGTTCTTCCAGCAGATTCTCGGCCTGAGCATAGCCCTCGACCCAGAACTTGAGTCCGCGGATCTTCTTCATCACCTGCTCGGCCTTCTTGTTGTCTTCCCAGAAACCCGGATCGGCCGTCTTCTCCTCTTCGTTGGCGATCTCTACTTTTTTCTGGTCCAGATGCAGATAGCCCCGGAGGCTGAGCACCCGTTCTTCGATTTCCTTGAGTTGATCGTTGGTCACCATGGGGCAAATGTAAGAAGGGCCAGTGCGGCAGAGCAGATGCTGAGATAAGTGCACTTAGGAGTGCACGGGCGCATTAAGTCTGGGGTGGATCAGACCAAAGAAAAGTGGGGGAAGCAAACTGATGAGCATCATACCCGGGTAACCTGTGGGGAGCTGCCGGCTGTGTGGATGATGCTCGAGCAGTTGATATTTCCGGGCCGGCCGGTGGTGGTGATCGGAGTGCCGGCTCAGCTCAAAGAGCATCCATCGGCCCACCCTGTGGTTGGAGTTCCAGCTGTGCCAGGGCATGACCTTCTCATACCTCAGTTCGCTGACGCGCGAACGCATCAGGCCGTAGTGTTCAATGTAATTGACGGTTTCCAGCAGCAGCATGCCGAATCCGGCTGAGAAAAGAAAGGCCAAACCGACTGCCTTTCCGCCCACCCAGAAGATCCCGAGGCAAAAAAGAAGCTGAATCGCAGAGAAGCGAACCATCTGATTTTGGATGGACCACTTTCCGATCTTCTTTCTTTTCAGGCGATCGAATTCGAGCCCCCATGCCTGCAGCCAGGAACCAATGGTCGAGCGCAGCCAGAACACATAAACTGGCTCCCATTTCCGGGCCGTCGCTGGGTCTTCCCGTGTGGCCACATAGCGATGATGCCCTCTGTTGTGTTCAATGAAGAAATGCATGTAGAGGCTGCTGAGCAAAAGGAGCTGAGCGATGAACTGTTCCTTTTTGCCTGGTCGATGCCCGAGTTCGTGTGCGACATTGATCCCAAAGACTCCGTTGAGGATGCCCATGGAACTGACCCAACCCCAATAGGTCAGACCCTCTGCTTCAGGATGGCTCCATATTGTGTACAGGAATACGCCGAGGCATGAGAAGTGAAGGGGAACGACGAGGTAGAGCAGGCGGTCGTAGAATTTGTCCGCGGCTTTTTCCTGCTCTTGGTCGGTGCTCAGATTCTTTTCGTTGGGCCGGAGGAACAACTCAAAGAGCGGGATGCATCCGAAGCTGTAGACCATGGGCGCAAAACTGATCCAACCCCCAGATCGGAAAGACCAAAGGGAAAGTGTGAACAAGCTGAAGGACAGGAGATAATGCACAGGATCAAAAATAAGAAAATGTGTTTTTTGGGTCTTATCCAGAACAAAAACCTGAACAATCAGTGGCTGTTTTTTATTTTGACAAAAACAGCAAGATGACGCATTTGAAAGAAGGCGATCCAGCCCCCGCCTTTGAGGGGATCGATCAGAACGGACAGACCATCAAACTATCCGATCACGCAGGAAAGAAAGTGGTCCTTTACTTTTATCCGAAGGACAATACGCCCGGCTGCACGGCGGAGGCCTGTGATTTCCGGGACCGCGACAAGGAATTGGCCGGACACGGCATTCAGGTCATTGGGGTGAGTGCCGACAGCGAAAAGTCGCATAAGAAATTCGTCGACAAATTCGATCTTCCTTTCCCGCTAATTGCCGATACAGAACGCGAGGTGATCAATGCCTACGGCGTTTGGGGAAAGAAGAAATTCATGGGCCGTGAATACGATGGCATCCACAGGGAAACCTTCATCATCGACGAGAACGGCACGATCGAGAAGATCTTCACCAAGGTCAAGACCAAAGAGCCGACGGCTCAGGTGCTCGAAGCGCTCGGACTCTGATCAGAGGAATCGTCGTCCGACCAGCGAATACGCCCGAGATCCATCATGACCAATGCGGCTGAAAATCCCCAGACCGGGACAGCTGCCTTGTCCATGTCGAGAAAGTTGTTCAGCAGGCCGTGGGTGAAGTAACTCACCAGCCCCATGAACAGGGCGGTGGCCAGCAATCGTTCAGAAGGCGATCGGCTGCGGTAGATCACGCGCACGGCTGTTCGGGAAAGGATGAACAGAAACAAAAAGACCAGCAGCATACCTGGCAGTCCCTGTTCGGCGAGCGGACCGATGTATTCTGAGTGCGCATTGCCCACATCGCCATTGTTGGTGCTGATGATGGTCTTTTGACGCGGATTCTGGTAAGGTGCATATTGGAATTGGTAGGTGCCGGGTCCAAATCCGACGATGGGCCTTTCCTCGAACATCTTCAAAGCGGAATTCCAGCGGTTGATGCGTTCCAGATTGGAAGCGTCTGTCGAAATATTGGAAATGGACTCGACGTGTTCCCCCAGATCATCGCTCGAATCCTGGTTGTTGGTCGACAAACGGTCGATGATGGGATCGAGATTCAGAAGGATGCCGCCAGCAAAGGCCGCCGTCAACAGCCAGAAGGCCCAGGTCCGTATGCGCAGCAGGAGCAGGACCATCACCCCGAGCGAGGCGGCAACGCTCACCCAGGCGGCCCGGGTGTAAGAAAGCACCAGTCCGGTGACAACGATCAGGAAGATGAATAGGGCAAAGGCCCTCTTGTCCATTCGGCTTTTTCTCAAGAAGGCCAATGCAAAAGAAGCAGGGATATACAGCCCGATAATGGCTCCGTATGAGGTGTGCTCCTTGATGAATGGATACATCGCATTCACTGAGCCAGTCTTGCTGAAACCACGTGTCCAGTGTACGTAGGTGGTGAAGAGAATGACTACAGCCAGCGGAATGAGATAGAGCCAAAGGAAGCGGCTCAACTTGCGTTCGGAGGTGAAAAGACGCGACATCACAAAATACAGGGCCGTGACCGACCACAGACGGACCAGCAGATGTTTGAGAGAGACCAGGGGCATGCTGCTGCTGACACTGGTCATGAGCATCCAGGCCAGCTGCAGGCCGATCATCAGGGTCAGCGGATGCCGCAGGAAAGCGGTGTCGAAACCATCATCGATCATCAGCTTCATAAAGAACAGAAGCATGATGCCAAAAAAGAGCGGTTCGGTGGGCAGATTCATGCTGACCCCCAGATCCAGCTCTTCCACGCTGATGGAAAGCGGCGTCAGGAAAACGGTCAGATACAGCAGTTTATCCAGCGAGTAAAAGGCCATTCCGACCACGGCGATCACAACGGGAAGGAGCGAGAGCCAGAAGAACTGCTTGACGATCAAGATGCTGTTCAGCAGCAGGAAAGCGGCCGTCAGTCCGTAGACCCATTTTTTTCCGAGGGTCTTTTCCATGCGCTCAGGCCTTCTTTTGGCTGCGGATGGTGTCTTTGATGATGATGCAGACCAGAGTGAAGAGGAAGGTGCCCAGAGTCGAGATCAGAACGATCAGAGAGCGCTTCGGGAAGGTCTTGCGTTCGGCCGGGAAGGCCCGGTTCACCAGGAAGGTCTCCGGTAGGGTTTGGTATACATCCACTTTCGCCTGATCGTAACGGGTCTTCAGACGCACCAGTTCATCTTTTAGGATCCGGCTCTCGTCCCGGAGGGCCACATAGAAGCTCCCGTATTTTGCCAGCGTGTCCAGGCGGTTCTGTATCTGACGTGCGGCTTTGTCGTTGCCTTTCACAATGGCGATGCCCAGTTGTTCGGAGAAGACCTCTGCCTGCGATTCATAATCGTGGACGCCCCGTTCCCTGAGTTTGGTGAGTTCGAATTCCATGCTGTCCAGCTCACTCCGCAGATTGAGAAATTCCTGCTCCACGATCTGCAAGCCCTTGATGGCGCGTTCCTTTTTGATGCGCCCTTTGACTTCATTGAGCAGATCGCTGATGTCGTTGGCGATCAGCGCCGCGGTGTCCGGATCGGAATCCAAAACGGTGATGACCACCGACATGAACTCGGTGCGGCTGAATTGCACCCGGTTCTCATAGGCCTTGTTCAGGGCGGTGTAGCGGTATTTTGAATCTTTTGGTATGCGGTAGTGACGCATCAGGTCGTAGGAGTCGATGATGCGCTGGCGGATCTCATCGGAGTTGAGCACCTGAAGCAGATTTTCGGCCTCTTGTTCGTCGCCGAATTCCATCACATCGCTCCCCGATGGAAAGCTCTGGGGCAGAACGGCCTTGGAAACGGAATGGGTCGTTGAGGGAAAGACCACCACTTCCGACTTGAACAAGGGCGTTATGAATCTCGGTGCTGAGAAGATCGTGGACAATACAGCACCGATCACGCTCACGATAAGGAGCGGGCGGCGCCAGTTGTAGATATACAGAAGGATATTGGTCGATTCGAAGTACTGCTCTTCCTGCGGAGTTCCTTTCATCAGGGATGGCTAAAGATGGTGGGCAAAGCTAAAAAAAGGTCGTTGCAGAGTGGAACAGAAGAATTCCTACAATATTGCTGATGGTTTCGCTCCCTTGAAATATCTTTCTGCTCTGACTTTTGATCACCACATAGAAATGAGCAGCGCGGGCGGAATGGATTTTCGCACCCAGTTGCAGGGTCATGCCCTCGTTATCGATGGGCACAAGGATATTGGCGGAACGGATCAAGGGCCGAGTCCGAAGCAGCTGTTGCTGGTATCGCTCGCGGGTTGCACCGGCATTGACATGGTGTCCCTGCTTCGTAAGATGCGTGCGGATTTTGGCGAATTGCACATCGCTGTAAGTGGCAAACTGACCGAGGAGCACCCGAGATACTACGACCGCATCCATGTGGTCTATACGGTCTTGGGCATGCACGAGGAGGCCCGGCCCAAAATGGAAAAAGCCGTACATCTTTCCCTGACGCGCTACTGCGGGGTGACGGCCATGCTGGCCAAGGCGGCAGAGATCACGCACGAAATCAGATACGGGACCGATGAAGCATAAGTGGTCCATACTGTTGGCTTTCCTGTTCGGCTTCGGTGCAAATGCCCAGTTCATGGAACTGCCCATTCAGCGCGCAAATGAATGCCAGGTATTCATTTCTACCCACTCGTATGAGGAAGACCGGTTGCTCGTCGAATTGATTCCTGCGCTGATCGAGCGGGATACAGCCTACTACATCATGCCGCGTGTGGTACCGGGCACCTATGACATTTCGGACTTTGGTCGTTTCGTCTCTGCTTTTGTCGCCACGGATTCGAGAGGAGATACGCTGCCTGTACAGCGGATGGACACGAACAAATGGCGAATTGCACGTGCCAGCGAGTTGTACCGCATCCAATACCGCATCGACGATAGTTTTGATGCAGCAGACGGCCCGGATGACCGCATCTTTCGTCCAGGTGGCACTGGCTTCGGTTCGGATGCCTTTCTCTTCAATCTCTTTGGAATGGTCGGCTACATCCAAAGTGCCAAGAACGTTCCTTATACACTGGATGTGGAGAAGCCCGCCTCAATGTGGGGCAGCACCGCGCTGGAGCGGATCGCTTCTTCGGATACACTGGACCGCTTTTTGGCCCGATCCTATTTTGAGTTGCACGACCGCCCCATTCTCTATGCACAGCCCGATACGGTCAGCACCATGGTGGGTTCCACCCGCGTGACAGTGGCGGTCCATTCGGCAGGAGGAACGCTCACGGCCTCCGATGCGCTGGCATCCTCTGCGCCCGTTCTCGAGGCCATAGGCAGCTATCTCGGCGGAACCCTTCCCACCGATCGATATGTCATCCTGATCTACGCCGATCTGCCCGATCCGTCGGTGATGGGATATGGCGCATTGGAACATCAGACGAGTACGGTGCTCTATTTGCCCGAATTCGATCCTGAACTCATGGGCCAGGAGATACGGAACATCGTGGCGCATGAATTCCTGCACATCGTGACACCACTGGCCATTCATGCTCAGCAGATCAATGACTTCGATTTCTATTCGCCGAGCATGTCCAAGCACCTCTGGCTGTACGAAGGGGTCACGGAGTATACCTCCGTTCTGGTTCAGGTGCGGCAGGGCCTGATGTCTTTCGAGGAGTTCATCTCAGAGCTCGAGAGCAAGTTGCGCTCTGCAGACAATTACGATCCCTACCTGCCCATGACGGTGATGAGCGAGCACGTCCTCGATCTCTTCAATGAGGAATACAACAGCGTCTACGACAAAGGTGCTATGATCGCAATGTGTCTGGATCTGCAGCTACGCGTTGAGAGTCAGGGCCAATATGGCTTGCTGGATATGATGAACGACCTGGGTCAGCATTTTGGCCCGGACACCTTTTTTGTGGACGATGCCCTCTTTGGCTATCTGTCCGAACGCTGGGGCAGTGGCCTCGATGAATTCTTTGCCAGATATGTGGAGGGAGCTGCACCATTGCCGCTGCAAGGCTTGCTGGCGCAGGCCGGCATTCTCTATGAAGAAGCCCGTGCCGTCGAACAGGTTGGTTTTGGCGAATTGGGCATTTCCTACGATAGTGAACAGGAACGGCTGTTCCTTTACGACGATGAGGGCCTGAGCCCCATGGCTGAAGAAATGGGATTGATGAGCGGAGACCGTCTGCTGGAGCTGCAGGGAGCGGAATTGACCATCGAGAGTGCACGCGACATCTTCAGTTCCTTTTACGCAGATACGCGTCCGGGAGACAAAGTGGAGTTGGTGGTGCTGCGGGAGAAGAAAGGCAAGTGGAAGAAAAAGAAGCTCAAGGGAAAAGCATCGAGCTACCCGGTCACTTACAGACACATCATGAGCGCTGATGATGCCCCCAATGCGAAACAGATCGAGTTGAGAAGATCCTGGATCAACCAATGAGAAAAACAAAACGACAAATGAAAAAGTACATCTGTCTCATGGGCCTGGCCTCTGTGGTCGCCTGCTCCGATGGGCCGACGGCCAATGGATCCTCTTCTTCTGAATTCATCGGATTCGATCCGGCCTGGTTCGATACGGATGTGGACCCCTGTGCTGATTTCGCCTCCTACACTTCGGGTGGATGGAAGGAGCAAAATCCCATTCCGCCGAGCGAGGGACGCTGGGGGAGTTTCAACCTTTTGATCGAGGAAAATAGGCATCGGATCCGCGTCTTGTTGGACCGATTGGAGGAAAATGAATATCCCGAGGGCAGCTACCAGCAAAAGATCAAGGATCACTATGCGACCGCCATCGATACTATGGCCATTGAGCAGCAGGGAGCGGCGAATCTGTCCAAGATCCTTTCGCCTTATGATGAACTGTCGGACCGAAGCGACCTGCCCGTAGTCCTGGCGGGGATGAAAAAAAGAGGTATTTCCACTCCGTTCTCAACTTATGCTTCCTCTGATGACAAGAATTCCGGGGTCAACATCTTCCAGATCAGCCAGAGTGGACTGGGCCTTCCCGATCGCGACTATTACCTTGAGAAAGAGCCCAGGAATGACTCCATCCGTTTGGCCTATACCCAGCTGATCGCCACCTTCTTTGAGTTGGCGGGCATCGACAATGCGGAAGACAAAGCCCAGGCCATACTGCGCCTGGAAACGGCCATGGCACAGGCCCAGATGAGTCGGTCGCAACGCCGTGATCCAGATCTGACCTACAACAAGATGTCGGCAGATGCGTTCGCCGCTCTTTTGCCCTCCTTCGATGTGGCCGCATTGTTTGGTTCCATTGGTTTCGAAGGAGATACCTTGCTTTGCGCCCAACCGGAGTACATCACCTCACTGAATGCCTTATTTGCCGATGAGGATCTGGAAACCTGGAGGGCCTATCTGCAGTGGCATACCCTTGATCACTTCAGCACCGCACTTCCACAGGCCTTCCGGGACGCTTCCTTCGACTTTTACGGACGGACGATCAATGGCCTGGAATCGCCCCGACCTCGCTGGAAAGTGGCTCAAAGCGCTGTACAACGCGGACAGAGCGAATCGATGGGGAGGATCTATGTCGATGAGTATTTCCCTGAAGAATACAAGAATCGCATCGCGGAAATGGTGGAGAACATCAAGGCCACCTATGCTGATCGGATCCGTTCGCTGACCTGGATGTCTGAAGAGACCAAGGTCAAGGCCCTGGACAAGTTGCATGGGTTCACCTATAAGATCGGCTATCCGGATGAGTGGACCGATTACAGCGAATTGAAGATCGGCTCGTCTTCACTTATAGACAATATGCTTGAGGTCAGCCGATACGCTTTTGAGGAGAATATGGCTGAGGTCGATCAGCCTGTGGACAAGACCGAATGGTTCATGGGCGCGCACGTTGTGAACGCTTACTACAATCCGAGTTTCAATGAGATCGTCTTTCCAGCGGGCATATTGCAGCCGCCTTTCTTCGATCCGAAAGCAGATGATGCCATGAACTACGGAGGGATCGGTGGAGTGATCGGGCACGAGTTCACCCATGGCTTCGATGATCAGGGAAGCAAATACGATGTGAACGGAAACCTGTCCAACTGGTGGACTGAAGAGGACCGCGCCAGATTTGAGGAACTGGCCGATCGTCTTGTGGATCAGTATGATTCCTTCGAGGCCTTGCCTGGAGAATACGTGAACGGCCGCATGACCCTCGGGGAGAACATCGCCGATCTGGGCGGTCTGACCATTGCTTACCACGCCTACAAAAAGAGCCGTGAAGGCAAGGAGGCCATTGGGTTGATCGATGGCATGACCGAGGATCAGCGCGTCTTTTTGGGATGGTCCGGTGTCTGGCAGATCCACTACAAGGACGAGACACTGAGCAATCTATTGCTGACCGATTATCATGCACCGGGGACCTTCCGCATCAAGGGGCCGCTTCAGAACATGCCAGAATTCCAAGAGGCATGGGGCTGCACCCCGACTGCAGATGCTTCGCTGCCCGACTCAATGAAGGCGGTGATCTGGTAGGGTTTTTTTAATTGATGGAACGCACCCTACTCTTCTTACACATTCCCAAGACGGGCGGATCGACCTTCAGACACCATATGAAGAAGGTCTATGGGCCGGATGAAGTGTTCTTTCAATACGAGAAAGAAGATCAGGACCTGCATTTGAGAGAGGCATTTGACAGCCATGCACCAGCCATTTGCGGGCATCTGAATTGGTTTGTCGTTCAAAGCTCCGGTGTTCTTCAGGAGCGCCCTTTCCTGTTCACCATGATCCGCAGACCTCAGGATCAGGTCATCAGTCACTTCCTGCATCGCAGACGCGGCCATCACTGGAACGATCGGTCGGAGCTGTTCACGGATTTTCGGAATTTCTTGGGCGAGGCCTGGAGCAGGAACTGGCAGGCGGCATTTCTCAGCGGCCTGGATAAAGAGAATTATCTGACCCCAAGTCCGGACGAACTTTCGGGGATGGCCCTGGCCAATCTCAAGAAGATCGACTTGGTGGCGGGTACCGATCAGCTCGACAAGGCTGTGGTCTTCCTCAGAAGGGAACTGGGTTGGCCCCGGATCAAACTGGAAGACCGGAATGTGAACAAGGAAGCGCACATTGCGGAGACCCTGCATGCAGAGTTCGACACCCGGCTGAAGGAATTGAATAAGGCGGACCATGCGCTCTATCGCTACGCAAAGTCCAAGATGAATTCCAAGTGGAAGAAACTTCCCTTCTGGAAGCGTTTTTGATCAGGGTGACAGCTCTTTGTGACGGAAGCAGCCGATGAGGTGATCGTTCACCAATCCTGCGGCCTGCAGATGTGCATAGACAACGGTTGGTCCGACGAACTGAAATCCCCTTCGCTTCAAGTCTTTCGAAATAGCTTCCGAAAGATTGCTTCGACTGGGCAATTCGCTCGATCTGTTCCAGCGGTTCACAATGGGTCTGTGGCCGACAAAGTCCCAGAGGTAGGAACAAAATGAGCCGAATTCATTCGCTGTCTCAAGAAATGCCCGCGCATTGTTCCGCGCGGCAAAGATCTTTTGTCGGTTCCGAATGATCCCTTTGTCGCTGAGCAGTTCTTCCAGTTCACGATCGGTCATTTGAGCGACCTGGACCGGATCGAATTGTTTGAAGCGAACTCGGAAGCGCTCTCGTTTTTTGAGAACGGTGATCCAGCTCAGCCCTGCTTGAAAAGTCTCCAGGAGCAGCATTTCGAACATCTTCTGATCATCATGGACCGGAACGCCCCATTCCAGATCGTGGTAGGCCACGTATAATGGGTCATCTCCGCACCAGGAGCAGCGGCTTTTCTGTTCTGTATTCATCGATTTTTCTTTGAATGGAATCTCTTTCCCGGGCTTAAATCTAGGTTTCTGACGAATTCCAATTCGAGTTTGAGCTGTGGTGCATTGAAGATATTTTAGCTTCGCAGCAGAACCTACCCCATGAAAGGAATCATACTCGCTGGAGGATCCGGCACCCGATTGTACCCGCTGACCATTGCCGTCAGCAAGCAGTTGATGCCTGTTTACGACAAGCCGATGATCTACTACCCGCTCAGCACGCTGATGCAGGCGGGCATCAAAGACATCCTGATCATTTCCACACCGCACGATATGCCTCTGTTTCAGAACCTGCTGGGCGATGGTTCCCGGATCGGCTGCAATTTTGCCTATACGGTTCAGCACGAGCCCAATGGCCTGGCCCAGGCCTTTGTTCTGGGGGAATCTTTCGTCGATGGCAGTTCGTCTGCGCTGATCCTTGGCGATAATATCTTCTATGGTTCAGCCATGGGTCAATTGCTTCAAGACAGCTACGATCCAGACGGAGGTGTGGTCTTTGCCTATCAGGTTTCAGATCCCGAGCGATATGGCGTAGTGGAATTCGACAAGGAATTGCGTGCCATTTCCATCGAGGAGAAGCCGCAGCAGCCCAAATCGCGCTATGCGGTTCCAGGATTGTATTTCTATGACGACAAGGTCGTCGAGATCGCGAAGAATCTAAAGCCTTCGCCACGGGGCGAATACGAGATCACGGATGTGAACAAGCACTACCTCGAACAAGGCGATCTGAAGGTGGGCATTCTCGACAGGGGAACGGCCTGGCTCGATACGGGAACACATGCCAGTCTGATGCAGGCCGGGCAGTTCGTGGAGGTCATTGAGCAAAGACAAGGCCTGAAAGTGGGGTGCATCGAGGAGATCGCATACCGTCAGGGATTCATTGACAAGGAACAATTGGAAAAAGTCGCCCAGCCTCTGGTCAAGAGCGGCTACGGTCAGTACTTGCTCGACATTCTCAACGAGTGATCCATGCCGACTGAACATCTGGACCGCCTCTTCAAGGATTTTGAAACGTACCGGGTGACCCACGCGCCGAGCGGAACACCCGAGAGTTTGTATGCGCCCATGGACTACATCCTCTCGCTGGGTGGAAAACGTCTGCGGCCCATCCTCACATTGGCGGCCTGCGAGGCCTTCGGAGGGGACAGTCAGCAGGCTTTGGCACCGGCATTGGGCATCGAGGTCTTCCATAATTTCTCCCTCGTCCATGACGACATCATGGACCAGGCGCCATTGCGCCGGGCTTCTGAGACGGTCCACATGAAGTGGGACATCAACACCGCCATTTTGAGTGGCGATGCCCTCTTGGTGGAAGCCTATCGATTGATCGCTCAGGTGGATGCTGAGGTGCTGCCCGATGTGCTGGATCGCTTCACCCAGACCGCAAGGCGTTTGTGTGAGGGCCAGCAACTCGATATGGAATTTGAGCAGCGATCCAAGGTCGAGGAGACCGAATACCTGGATATGATCGAGGGAAAGACCTCGGTGCTCATCGGCTGTGCACTGGCCATTGGTGCGCGGATCGGTGGGGCGGACAAAGACTCAGCCAATGCCATGTATGACTTTGGCCGGAAGTTGGGCCTGGCCTTTCAGATCATGGACGATCATCTGGATTGTTTCGGTGATCCGGGTAAAACGGGCAAGCAGGAGGGAGGAGATATCCTCGCGGGAAAGCACACCCTCCTCGCCATCCACTGCCGCAATCAAGATCCTCAGGCGTTTGAAGAGATGTCCAAGCGTACGGGTCGTGACAAGGTCCAGGGCATGAAGCAGCTCTATGTGCAGACGGCCACGGACACCTATGCCTTGGGCAAGAGTGAAGCTTTGTTGGCCGAGTCCATTGCCGATCTGAGAAAAGCGCTGGACGAGGGTCCGCAGCGTCAGTCGCTGGAGGAACTGGCCAAGAGTCTGGTCCACCGAAGCTTTTAAGCGTGGTGAATGATCCACGCCCGTTTCAGATCGCCGAGGAACTTCCCATAAAGGCATGCGATCTCTCGGAGCTCAAAACGCAACTGGAAAAAGACCTCGGTTGCCAGCTGTCTGGAGATTCTGCAATTGATCTGATAAAGAGCGTCCTCGCCTTCCTTGAAGGCGCAGCGCATTCATCCATTGATATTCCTTCTCTTTTGTACCGGATCGATGTTCCGGAGCAAGAGCTCGCCGAATTGTTGGCCCGTTTTGGCCACAGGGAGACCGAGTGCCTGACCTATGCCATTCTCAAAAGGGAATGGGAAAAGGTGCAGTTCCGGAATCAGTTCAGATGAGTTCGAGTTTCTGCCCGACCCGGACAAAGGAGTCAATGGCCCGATCCAGATGCGTTCGCTCGTGCGCGGCACTCAGCTGCACACGGATGCGCGCCTGTCCCTTGGGCACCACCGGGTAGAAGAAACCAATGACGTAGATGCCTTCTTTGAGCAACTCCTCCGCGAATTTCTGGGAGAGTGGGGCGTCGTAGAGCATGATCGGTGTGATCGGATGAATGCCTTCTTTCACATCAAATCCAGCTTCGGACATTTTGCTGCGGAAGTACAAAGCGTTGTCCATCACCTTGTCGCGCAGTTCGGTGGTCCCTTCGAGCAGATCGAAAACAGCGTTGGATGCGCCGACAATGGCTGGAGCGAGTGAGTTGCTGAACAGATAGGGCCTGGATCGCTGTCGGAGGAGGTCAATGATCTCCTTGCGGCCCGATGTGAATCCGCCCATGGCGCCGCCCAGTGCCTTGCCCAGGGTTCCTGTGATGATGTCCACCTTGCCCATGACATTGTGGTATTCGTGCGTGCCGCGTCCTGTCTGGCCAATAAAGCCGGTGCTGTGGCATTCATCGGTCATGACCAGGGCATCATAGCGTTCGGCAAGGGCGCAGATGGCATCCATCTGTGCGATGGTACCGTCCATGCTGAACACGCCGTCGGTGACAATGATCCGGTGGCGCTGCGCCTGCGCCTCCTTCAGTTTGGCCTCCAGATCGTTCATGTCGTTGTTCGCGTAACGATAGCGTTTGGCCTTGCACAGGCGCACACCATCGATGATGGAAGCGTGGTTGAGGCTGTCTGAGATAATGGCATCCTCTGCTCCGAGGATGGGTTCGAACACTCCGCCATTGGCATCAAAAGCAGCTGCGTAGAGGATGGTGTCTTCCGTCCCCAAAAAGCGAGAGATCTTTTCCTCCAGTTCCTTGTGGATGTCCTGCGTACCGCAGATAAAGCGCACGCTGCTCATGCCGAATCCATGTGTGTCCAGCGCCTCTTGTGCCGCCTGAACGACTTTGGGATGGCTGCTGAGCCCGAGATAGTTGTTGGCGCAGAAGTTCAATACCTCGGAGCCGTCGCTCAAACGGATCACTGCTTCCTGTGGTGAGGCAATGATGCGTTCACGCTTGTACAGACCTTCTTTCTCGATCTGTTGGAGTTCCTCTTGGAGGGTGGCTTGCAATGCTCCGTACATGGCTCTGGGTGTTGGTGGTCAAATATAGAGGAGGCAGCTGCTTCCAACAGAATAGCCCGCGTCTTCCAGCAGCTTTCTGTAGGTGTCGATCTGCTCTTCGTGATCGGCTTTTTGAGCGCCTGTCTTGTAGTCGAGGATGTGCAGTTTTCCGGCTTCGTCCACGACCATTCGGTCTGGGCGGTAGGTCTGTCCGTCTGCCGTACTGACGCTCCGCTCATTCATGAAGGGATGCCCACAAAAGAAGACCTGATAGGGCTCTTCTTTGAGCTGGCGGAGCAGCTTGTCGATCCGGTCGGTCCATTCGGGTCGTGCGTCCCTCAGTTGGGCCAGATCTTCCATGGATCGACAAAGCGCAGCGGCTTCGTGGAATTGCTGTCCGAATCCCTGCTCTTCACTGAACTGTGGCCGGATCACCAGTTCCACTTCAGATGGCCAGTCTTTGCTGTGCAGATGTACGGGCAGACACGGTTCATCATCTGTCTCGTCTTTGTCCTCACTGCGCTTCTCTGGCATCGATCCTCTGGCATACAGCGATCCTTCTCCTTCGCCTTGCGATTCCAGAAACTGCTGAATGAGATGCATGATGCTCGATCCCTCTTCTTTGTCTTTTTTCTTCTTCTCTTCAACCTTCTTTTTGGCGTAGATGAACAGCTGTTGTTCCGCACGGGTGAAGGCCACGTAAAGCAGGTTGATGTTGTCCAGATAAGTGTCGAGCACTGAGGTGTTCCATGTTTTTTCCAACGGACCTCCAATGCCCTCCCACTTCATGGCTTTGAATGGAAAGCGATTCAAACCGGCATAGCGCTCCGGATCGAGTTCGTCCCAATAAAAATGCTCCGTCAGTTTGTTTGTGGCCCAATCGCAATTGGGAACGATCACCACAGGAAACTGAAGGCCTTTGGCCTTGTGGATGGTCATCAGGCAAATGGCTTCCATCCGCTCGGCCTGTTCCACCGTCTTTTTTTCGCCCTTCTTCTCCCACCATTTGATCAGATCCACAGGATCCGTACTCTGCTTTCCGCCCTTGTGAACACTTTCCGAAAGGAAGCTCCACAGGTAGGCGTCCGAGCTTCCCTCAAGACCGAAGACCCGGATCCAGTGCTGCAGCAATTCATGTGTGCCCAATGACAGTTCGGGTTTTTTCAGATCGGGAAAGGCCGCAGAGAGCGAGCGCCATACGTCTCCCTTGCCGATCTCCCGGGCCAGCTGATCGCTATCGGCCGCATCCATTCGCCCAGCGATCTTCAGGTATCGGACCAGACCGTGTTGGGCCTGGGTGTTTCGGGGATCCACCGTTAGCCGAAGCAGATCGACCAAAAGGCCGACCTCGTGAGAACGTCCAAGTTCTTCCCCTTGCGCAGAGGCCACTGGGATGTTTGCCGAAAGAAGCTTGGGGATCAAACGGATCGCCTCCTTTTTGCTTCGGTAGAGCAGGGCGATCTCTCCGGCTTTATATCCCTTCTCTTTGATGAGTTCCTTGATCAGAGCGATCAGATCCTCGTCCTGCTGTTCATTGTACTCTGCTGCCTTTTCCGATTCGAACCGACGGATCTCCACACGGCCTTCGGGGGCTTTATGGTGGGCATCCTGTCCGGATGCGGCGTAGAGATCCCTGTAGCGTTGGTTGGCACCGAGCTTTTCGGCGCAGTAAGTGAAAAAATCCCGATTGAAGTCCACTACGGCTGGCAGGCTGCGGTAATTGGTTTGCAATTCCTTCAGCGCGAAACCGGGTTCTTGCTTCTTGCCTTTTTGATAGAGGTCGACGAACTGGCCGATATCACCTCCGCGCCATCTGTAAATGGCCTGCTTGGCATCACCCACCAGGAGCACCTGCCCACCGGAAGAAGTGATCTCTTCCACAAAGGGCTGCAGATTGTTCCATTGCTCGAGCGATGTGTCCTGGAATTCGTCGATGAAGAGCTGCTCATAGCGTTCGCCAAGTCGCTCAAAGAGGTAGGCCGAGGGTTGCTCCCGGAGTTCTTTGGCGATCAGGCTGCCGAGCTCATGCATCAGGACCAGATTGCGTTCATCCTTGATGTCCTGCAGGCTGCCCAGGAGCTCGCCCAGTAGTGCGATCGAATGGAACTGGCCCCGAATGTGCCGAAGCTTTTTCCAATAGATGTAATCGTCCTGAACGGCCAGGCATTCAGGACCGAGCTGTTCGCCCACTTCCTGAATGGCCTTTCCCTTTTCTGTGCCTTCTTCTGCCTTTTTGTACAGTGTCTTTGTGCCCTCCAGCTGTTCCTTGAGCCTGCTTCCGATCGTGGGTGGTTTTTCGATGCTCGGGGGAAGGAGTTTTTTCCAAAAATTGGGTAGGTCGCCGTAGGAAAAATCACTGTGTTCAAGACCGGCCTGTTCCAAGCGTCCCAGTGCATCCCTGGCCTTTTCTTCAAGTCCATTCCTGACCTTCGCTTCGAGTGCCTTCAGCTTTTCAAGGCGGTCGATCAATGACGGAAGCTCTTGCTCAACAAAGGGGCGAAGACCTCCCTGCTCCGGTTCCTTCAGATGGGCCTTCAGTTGATCGATGATGGTATATCGGATCTGCCAGCTGGCTTCAGAATCTTCCGATCGGTACAAGGCGTATTCTCTGAGGATCCTGCTGAGGGCCTCATCTTTTCCGTATCGGTCGAGGATGAGGTCACAGGCTTCTTCGATGAGGAGTTCTTCATCGAGTTCGAGTTCAAATGCAGCCGGAAGGTCGAGATCCTGAGCGAACTGCCGGATGATGCGGTGGGTGAAGGAATCAATGGTGGTGACACTGAAGTAGCCGTAGTGATGGAGGAGGTGCCTAAGCATGCGTTCGGCACGTCCCAGAAAGGTCGCCTCGTCCATCTCAAGCTCGGCCATCAGGGCCTTCTTCATGACCTCTTCGGCTCCTTTTTCGCTTCTGCCCACCCAGGCGATGAGGCTGTCCACGATCCGGGTCTTCATTTCGGCGGTCGCCTTGTTGGTGAAGGTGATGGCCAGCACCTGATAGAAATGTCCGGGATCGGTCTGGCTCAGGCACAGATGCAGGTAGGATTGAACCAACTGGTGGGTCTTGCCCGAGCCGGCGGAGGCGGAAAAGAGCGTAAGCGTATGGGGTGGCAGCACCTTTTAAAGGTACCAAAGACTCATTGTTCCCCGCTGAATTCGATCAGTTTTCTTCGGTACACTCCGAAGAGTTTGCTCTTGCTCACAAAGCCCTTGTACATACCTTCATGGGTGACCGGGAGGTTCCATGCACCACTGTCCTGGAATTTCTTGATCACCTTTTCCATATGCTCTTCGGAATCAATGATATCCGGTGGCGCATGCATCAGGTCTCGAACGAATGTGCGGGCGTAAAGCTCCTGCTGGAACATGATCGGCCGGATGTCGTCCAGGGTCAGCACACCCAAAAGGCGTCCTTCCTCATCCAATACGGGAAACAGGTTGCGTTTGCTTTGAGCCACGGTCTGGACGAGTTCCCCGAGATCCCATTCCGGGCGGACCGCGCGAAAGTCTTTTTCCACCACGGAGTCGAGTTTCATCAATGTGAGGACGGCCCGATCCTTATCGTGGGTGATCAACTCGCCTCGTTTGGCCAGGCTGATGGCGTAAATGGAGTGTGGCACAAAGGCTTTGACCACCGCGTAGGAAATGGAGCTGACGATCATCAAAGGCAGGAAAAGCTCATATCCACCGCTTACTTCCGCGATCAGGAAGATGGCCGTCAAGGGGGCATGGATCACTCCGGACAGAAGAGCCGCCATCCCGACCAGGGAAAAATTCGATTCCGACAGATCGGAAATACCGAGGTAGTTGACCACACGGGCAAAGACATAGCCCAGCGCACTGCCCATGAAAAGAGTGGGGGCGAAGATGCCGCCAACGCCTCCGGCGTGCAGGGTGAGTGAAGTAGCCACTCCTTTGAACAATACGAGCCCCATCAGGAGCAGGATGATCAGCAATTCGCTGTCCAAATGGTCCATGAAGATGTTGCCCTGCAGAACGGCCTCCACTTCGCTGTTGAGCAAGTGGTTGATGGTGGAATAACCTTCTCCGTAAAGGGGCGGGATGAGGTAGATCAGTCCGCCGATGGCCAGGCCACCCAAAAAGAGCTTCAGGTAAGGGTTGCCGATGCGCTTCATGAGTTTCTCCACGCCGAAATACACCCGGTTGAAGTAGATGGAGAAAAAGGCAGCAAGGGTACCGAGTGCGATGAAATAGGGCAGGTCCCGGATTTCGAAAGCCTCTGTGATGACATAGGGAAAGAGGTAGTCCGATCCACCGAACAGATGGCTCATCACTGCCCCACTGACAGAGGAAAGAAGCAAGGGAACCAAAGAGGTCAGGGTGAGGTCCAGACTGAAGACCTCGATGGCAAATACCACAGCCGCAATGGGCGTGTGGAGAATGCTCGAAAGCGCCCCTGTTGTGGCACAACTGATCAGCAGAATGCGCGACGGGTAATTCAGATGCATCAGCCGGGCCAGATTGGAGCCGATGGCCGAGCCGGTGGAAACTGTGGGTCCTTCCAGTCCAACACTGCCACCAAACCCAACGGTGATCGAGCTGGTGATGACGGAAGCATACATGCGGAACGATCGGATGATCCCGTTCTTCTTTGAGATGGCATAGAGGGTCGAGGGGATGCCGTCGCCGATCGGCTCGCGAATGATCCAACGCGCAATGAGTACGGTGATCAGGATCCCGAGCAGGGGAAAGGCGAACTGGAAGAGTTCGTGAATGCCCAAAAGCATATCGCCCCGCAGCAGATCTTGAATGCTGCGGACACTGAACTTCAGCAAGACGGAAACCGTTCCGCTCACCAATCCAACGAGGACAGATAAGATGAGGATGAACTGGCGCTGGGGAATATGCCGGATCCGCCAATGGAGAAAGCGACCCAGGAGGGTGTTCGGTCGTTGCGTCATCTCATCGGCTGTTCAACAAAAAAATGGGCATCCGAAAAGAATCAGTCCGCACTTGGATCGTGGGTGGTCTTCAACTCGAGCTCGTCGAGTTGGGTGGGATCGATGGCTGAGGGTGCATCGATCATCACATCGCGTCCGGCGTTGTTCTTAGGGAAGGCAATGAAGTCTCGGATGGTCTCCTGTCCTCCCAGGAGGGCAACAAGTCGGTCGAATCCAAAGGCGATGCCGCCGTGAGGCGGTGCACCGTACTGGAAAGCATCCATCAGGAATCCAAATTGTGCCTGCGCCTCTTCTTCCGTGAAGCCCAGGTGCTCGAACATTTTCTTTTGCAGGGAGCGGTCGTGGATCCGGATGCTGCCGCCACCGATCTCATTTCCGTTCAGAACGAGGTCATAGGCATTGGCGCGCACCGCTCCGGGATCGGTCCCAAGCAAGGCGATGTCTTCATCTTTTGGCGAAGTGAAGGGGTGGTGCATGGCGTGGAAGCGCTGGCTGTCTTCGTCCCATTCGAGCAAGGGAAAATCCACCACCCAAAGAGGTGCGAATTCATCCGCTTTTCGAAAGCCCAGTTCATCGGCCAAATGCATGCGCAGGGCACTCAAGGCACTGCGCGTCTTGTCTTTCGCTCCCGCAAGGATGAGCATCAGGTCTCCTGCCTGGCTTTCAAAAGCAGAGCCCCAGTTTTTCAGGGCCTGTTCATCAAAGAACTTGTTCACCGATGAGGTGAAAGATCCGTCGGCTTGATGTCTCGCCCAGATCAGTCCGGACATGCCGAGTTGTGGCTGCTGAACAAAATCGCGCAGGGCATCGAGTTGTTTTCTGCTCCGCTCAGCTCCTCCTTCCAATTTGATCCCCACCACCAGTTCAGCCTCGCTGAATACTTTGAACTCCGTTCCGCGAAGCTCCGCATCCAATTCCACGAATTCCATCCCGAAGCGAATGTCCGGTTTGTCGTTTCCGTAGCGTCTGATCGCCTCGTCGTAGCTCATTCGCGGGAAGGCGTCCAGCTCAATGCCTTTGATCTCGGAGAGCAAATGCCGGGTAAGTCCTTCGAATGTGTTCAGGATGTCTTCCTGGTCCACAAAAGACATCTCGCAGTCGATCTGAGTGAATTCTGGCTGTCTATCGGCCCGAAGATCTTCGTCGCGGAAGCATTTGACGATCTGGTAGTACTTGTCCATACCGCCCACCATCAACAGCTGTTTGAAGGTCTGCGGCGACTGCGGAAGGGCATAGAATTCTCCCGGGCTCATGCGCGAAGGAACGACAAAGTCCCGCGCGCCCTCCGGCGTGCTTTTGATCAGATAAGGGGTTTCCACTTCTGTGAAGCCCTGTTCGTGCAGGTAGTTGCGTACGGCGAGGTTCACCTCGTTGCGCAGGAGGAGATTTTCGCGAACAGGCCGTCTGCGGATGTCGAGATATCGGTACTTCATCCGAAGCTCATCCCCTCCGTCGGTCGCGTCTTCAATGGTGAAAGGGGGAACATGCGCCGCACTGAGCACTTTGAATCCTGTCACCCGCAACTCTACCTCACCCGTTGGCAATTGATCGTTCTTGCTGCTGCGTTCGAGCACCTCGCCCTCCGCTTGCAGCACGGTCTCCCGACCCAGCTGCTGCGCCTCTTTCATCAGTTGGGCATCCCAAAATTCGTTGAAGGCCAGTTGTGTGATGCCATAACGGTCCCTGAGATCGATGAATGTCATTCCGCCCAGCTCACGTACCCGGTGCACCCAGCCGCTGAGGTGTACGGTCTTTCCGGCGTCATTCAGACGCAGTTCGCCACAGTGATGAGATCGGTATGCCATGCGCGCTGTTATCTTGCTGCGAAAGTACAGCGAAGCCAATGGATTGGACGACTGATGAATTCTTTATGAGAGAGGCCCTCAAGCAGGCCGAATTGGCCTATCAGCAGGAAGAGGTGCCCGTGGGCGCGGTGGTCGTTGCCAATGATCGGATCATTTCACGTGCACACAATTTGACCGAGCGTCTGAACGATGCAACCGCCCATGCGGAGATGCAGGCCCTGACGGCTGCGAGCCATGCCCTTTCCTCGAAATATCTTCCAGATTGCACCTTGTTCGTCACCTTGGAGCCCTGTGTGATGTGTTCAGGCGCGCTGTTTTGGAGCCAGATCGGCCGGGTGGTTTTTGGCGCATACGACGAAAAAAGAGGCTTTCATTCATGGAAGTCGTTGGCGCTGCACCCCAAGACAGAGTGGACCGGGGGCCTGCTCGAACAGGAATCCTCGGAACTGTTGCGGAGCTTTTTTCGCGCCCGTCGCAAATAAAAAAAACCCCGCCGAAGCGGGGCTTTCTCTCTTAGGTCAGATCAAGATCAATTCTTGATGACTTCTTCTGTGTATACATGGGTTCCGCTGATGACTTGTACCATATATACCCCTTGGGCCAGATGGCCGATCTCAAATTGCACTTCGGACTGATGGACTTCCTCCTGAGCAATGAGACGTCCGCGTACGTCCAAAAGACGGATAAGGGATCCACTGCCTGCGGAAACATGCAGCAAGTCATTGGCTGGATTCGGGTAGATGGCGTAGGCATCGGCGTCCGAACCATTGGAGCCTGCGCTTCCGCTCTTGTTTCCAGAGCCGTTGTACCCCTTCACCAATCGGCAGGTAAAGTTTGAATTCACTGCATTCAAGTTGGCATCTCGGTACCTTGTGAATGCAACAAACTCATAGTTGCCACCAGGAAGTCCAGAGCCCGTGAAGTCATGGGTGATGGACGTGTTCTGGCTCAATGGTGTATTGGTCCACGTTTGGGTATTTCTCAGCCTGTAGGCCATTCGATATCCGATCAGTGTTGATCCTGCAGGGAGTGCCGGTGCAGTGAAACTTCCCGTGAAGGTGGTCGCATTGTTTTTGGTCAGCGTCCAATTGCCCGGCACAGCGGTGGTATCCACCGTGGGTGCAGTGATGGAATCAGTGATGCTGCAACCAGCTGCATCTGTTATGGTGATGGACAGCGTTTCTCCCTGATCTGCATAGGTGCGCTTGGTCGTCGCTCCATTGCTCCATAAATAGCTTGGGCTTCCTGTACCTCCTGCATATCCTGCCCTCAGGAGAACTGAGTCTTCTGCACAACTGGCTGTCCTTTGAACGACCAGGCTGAGCGTCTGAGCCTTACATCCAACGGGTAGTTGTACGATGTTGCCATCGATGACAGATCCTAGGATGACTCCGCCACCGCCTTTGTTCAGCAGTTGGAAGACCTGCCCGTTGCGGTCAAGGGTACAGGCTTGTGGGTTGGCCCAAACCTCTCCTTGGCCATCCAAGGTGTCCGATTCAAGCCAAACCAAGACCGTACTGTTGTACCAGGGCGTGATGTTGATATTCATGTACGGCTGGGTCCTTTTGCTGAAGACCTTGCTCCGGATCACGGTAGAATCGATGATGATGGATGACTGAGATTGAGAGACAACAGGCGCCCAACGGATCCGATACTTCTCGCCAAAACGCAATGAGTCGAAATACGCACGGTAGACTCCCTGGTTGAAGTTGATCTCTGCGACAGAATCGATCACCGAGCAGAAGCGCTGGAAAGATGTGCCTCCGCTGCTGAGGGTCTTGAAGCTCAAAGGCCCGCTCCATGCACTTGGTCCCCAGGAACATTCCGACTGAACATAGAATTCATAATCGGTGCTGCTGTTCAGCCCCAGAAGATCGAAAGTGTCGTTCGAGGCCGTGACCGTTGTACCACCGCCGCGAGTGAATCCAGTCTGTCCGTATTCCACTTTGAAGATTTGTGCAGAATTCAGATCTGTCCAAGTGAGAAGGGCTGAATTGGATGTGGTATTGAGTACGTTCAAATTGATCGGTGCCGCACAAGAAGGTGGATCATTTTGGATTGAAATATCATCCAGGCAGATATCTCCTTCATAACCTGCACCACGAGTGGCCACAAAGCGAACTTGGACCACACCTGTAAAGCCAGTCAGGTCGAGGCTTTTGCTGTTCCATGCGCTCGCACCAGAAGACTGTTGTTCGCCGCTGATCGAATAGAGGCTCTGCCAGCCACTTCCTCCATTGTCGCTGATCTCCACTTCCAGAGTTCCGGTATTCACACCGTACATATGGTAATGGAAGGTCATCTTGGGATGCGATGACTGCGCCAGATCGATCTCGGGAGACATCAAATAGGCTTTGTCTCCAGCAACGGCCGGTGAAGAAGCCTCTGCATAGAGATATACACCGCCCGCCTGTCCGAAGGAAGTATTGTCATAGAAGGGACCTGTATTCACAGAATTCTCATTAGAACCCGTTGCATCCTCTCCATGCCATTCGTAGCCATTGCTTGTTTGTGCCGTCCAGCAATTACCAAAGTCTGTGGCTGCTCCCACAGCAGCAGTAGTGAAGTCCGTAGAATAGGGGAGTGAGTCTGGTGCGCACAAAGTCGTGGCGGTGATCGGACCTGTCCATGAGGATCCGCAGCTGGCTTGCACATAGAAATCGTAAGCTGTGGAAGGATTCAATCCACTGATGGTTGCTGATGCAGAAGCCACGGTCATAGTGGCTCCGCTGCCCAATGAATCACCCTGGAGTCCGTAGTGAACCTTCCAGCCGTTGGCTGTTCCGCCATCCCAGGAGAGGTCAACGCTCGACTGGGTCACATTGGACGCAACCAAATTCAGCGGTGCCGGGCAAGTGGGCGACTCTTCAATGGTCACCTCGTCTAGAACATTCGCCCGGCCCCAGTTATTGATTCCCTCGAAGGCAACTTGATAGGTCGATGTATGGCTCGGCAAGTTGAGCACGACCTGTGTCCAGCTGCTGACGTCGCTCGTATAATGCGCCAGTTGAACCCAAGGATCGTTTGCTGACTTTCGGTAGTACACCTTGAGTTCGTTTTGATCCTCGTCCCACCGCTCCTGTCCGTAGAAGAAGGAGACTCTGGGTGCGGTCAAATTGCTGAGGTCCAAAGGCGGGCTGACCAGCTTGGTGACAGGCGTGCCGCCACCGCTTGGGTTGAGCGATACAAAACGTGCGTTGGCGCTTCCATTGTATGCCCCGCTGATGTTCCCGCCGCTCGATCCTGCTGCATAGGTCCAGTCAGATGTTCCGACTTCTTGAATATTCGTCCAGCAGCTCAAATTGGGAGATCCGCTCTCGAATCCTTCTGTGTAGGGGAATGTGCTGACCAAACAAGAACTGGCCGTAGAAAAGTTGAGTGGTCCGGTCCACGAACTGCCGCAATCGGCTTGCACGTATACATCATAGCTCGTCGATGCGTTCAATCCGGTCA
>JAYOTP010000009.1:28701-67956 GCA_038150465.1 Flavobacteriia bacterium
CCGCAATCGGCTTGCACGTATACATCATAGCTCGTCGATGCGTTCAATCCGGTCAGGGTGGTGGTATCATTTATGGCTTGCACTGTTGTACCTGTGCTCAAGCTGAACCCAACCGCTCCGTATTCCACTTTCCATCCAGTGGACGATCCTCCGTCCCAATAGATCGTCGCATCACTACTGGTCGTGGATAGGACATTTAGATTGGTGGGCGCTACACATGGGTTGGAAGAGCAATTGACCGCAAACGATCCCAGGTTGTTTCCTGTGGCGAAACTCGATCCCGATGAACGACCGAATATAGGATTCCCGTTAACTGCGTCGAGTATGGTAAAACCAATTTCTGTTGGGTAGTTTCCTGCGCTCTCTGCAATGAGATCAGCCGTGAAGCCATCACAGAGGGTGACGGTGGCTGATGCAGAACTGCCAGAGGTGAATCCGTTTCCAAATGTGGAGATCAGCGTACCATTTTGATAAATACCAATCACGGCACCGTTCCATCCATCCCCATAAGAGTCCGTCATATTGATGGTGTAGGTGCAGCTATTTCCACCACAGGCCGTGGTAAAATCAGGGCCATTTTTCGCCAGTGAAGTGTCCGTTCCGCAAACCCTGTAGTACTTGAAAGAGTATGCCGTGAGTGGATTCAGGCCACTGATCACTGTGGTGTCGTTTCCAACGGCCGTCTTGGAGATAAAGGTTCCGGTTCCTATTGAAAATCCTTGAGGCCCATATTCGATCAGGTAGTTCCTCGTGGCGGTATTGGCGGTCAGCATAAAGATGGTCGCCGTAGTGGATGTGACACCTGAGACGCCGATCTGGCTGTTGAACGGACAAGCAGTGGAGGCCAAAGCCGACTGGACTGCAGCCTGCGCATTGACACGACCGTAACCCAATTCATTGCTCCACGTTCCATTCGGATTTCCGCTTGTGTAGGTATATCCGCCAGCTTTGTCGCAAGTGGATTCCAGGATATCCCGCGCATTGGTTTCGGTGAGTGTACGATCTGCGGATAGGATGAGCGCCATCACACCGGCGGCATTTGGACAGGCAGAGGAGGTTCCGTTGAACGAACCGGTATAATCTCCTGTGCTGTAGCCATTGGAACCGGCGATGTCGGTAGCCGCGATCTTTACCCCGGGAGCAGCCACATCCAGTCCTGTTCCGTAGTTGGAGCCCCACCAGGTTTCGCCATCACATGAACTGGGGTTCTTTCGCTCACCGCACATGCTCATGGCTGCGACAGAGATCACATCTGAAAGCGTGGCTGGGTAGCTGACGGCCGAATTATCATTGCCGGCTGCAAAAAGTACCGGTGCTCCTTTACCACTTCTGCCCGAATTGACAGCGTTGGAAATGGGGCTATTGATCAGGCTCGAATTTCCTCCCCCGCCCCAGCTGTTACTGAGAATATCCGCCCCTGCCGTCTGCCAGGACCAGGTAATGGAGTTTCCAATGATGGAATTGGAAGTGACCCAGCTCGATCCGCTTGAATACGCGATCCGTACGGGGATGATCTTACTGCCATAGGCCACACCGGCCGTTCCGATATTGTTGTTGCCAACGGCTGCCACGATGCCTGCACAAGCGGTTCCGTGTGCATCATCATTGATCGCATCGCCAGCAGTTATTCCATGACCATCGAAACCAGGAAGCATATTGGCCAGGAGATCGGGGTGGTCGAGATCCACACCTTCATCCAGGATGGCCACTTTGATGAATGGTTTTCCAGTTGTGCCGTTCCATGCATTGAAGACACTCATGTCTTCCCCTGGCGTTCCGTTGTACTGGATGGAACTGCCTGTATTGTTCAGCGACCACTGATAATTGATCAAATTGTCATTCGTGGTCATCTTCTTGAGCAACTTGAGCATGTCTGGCTCGGACCAGTCCACCACGCCTTCGCCCTGAAGCATATTGGAAAAGGCCACAGGATCCAGTGTCGAGTTCTTGTGGAACACCAATTCCATCAGGTCGGGCATGAAGCTTTCACCGGCTTCCTCGTAACCAAACTGCGCCGCCTTCTGGCTGAGGTAGCCGCGCTGACGTACATCTTTTAGCTGTACGAAAACCCGATCGAGGGGAAATTCATTGGTTCCGTCGCCAAATACCATCCCGCGGGCGGCATACAGCACCTGTGGAAGTGCCTGCAGCGTATTCAGTATCTGCTTCTCAGAGTTCTGACTTTGCACTCGGATCAGGGAGACCTCAGGGGAAGGCAGGTGTTCGATAGCGCCCACTATGCCCGTGTTGTACAGGAGCTGATCCTTTCGACTTTCAGAAACGCCGGATTCAAAACGCACGAGCCAGCGATCAGCAGACAGCTTATAGGTATTGATCTGGTCTTTGGTGATGATAGATCGATCTGCCGTTTGAACGGACTCCTGTCCAAAGGCAAGGAGGCCGATCATACAAAGGAGGCTGAGTAGTGCGTTCTTCATGGATGCTGCTTTTAGGTTAGGCGATGAAGGTCTTCTTTCTGTTGTTGTGTTCCAATGCGTTCTGAGGATTCGGTCGGTTTCCTGAGAATTCGGTCGATTTCCTGAGAATTCGGTCAGCACATGCAATTGATTGAAATCAACCGCGTACAATTGCTTGTTGTTTAGGTTAATAGGCCATTAAGTTAATTGATGTTTAACAAAAAAAAAAGCCCGGCCAAAGCCGGGCATGCTGTTTCAAGAATGAGTGGTCAGTCAAATAGGCTGTTCTCCACAGAGCCGTCGATCACGACTTCTTTCAGTTCAAAAGTGATGCTCATTCCAGGGCCAAGCGGTACGCTCACTTGCGTGGGCAGCTGAATGCCTCCGCGGTCCTCGTAGGAAAGAAAGTCTGTGTTCTGGGTGATCGGGCTGCCGTCTGGTCCTTCTGCACTCTCCTGGGAGCGCAGTTTCAATCCGGTTTCGGTATCAAAGAAATCATTGGTCACTTCTTCTCCGATACGGACCTCCAAAATATATGCGGGGCGTCCACCTACCTCGCCCATGCCCGATGCCTTGATCTGAACGTCATCCCTGCTGCTGTACTCGAGTTCTGGCATCCAGGCCAGTCCTGCTCTCATCGATGCCTGCTGATCTTCAGGGACGGGCATTTCGTTTCCGTTCTGTTTCATGGTGATCTCCACTCCGTTGCGGATCATTTCAATGCGCCCCATGGGTCCCATGTCCTGAAGCATGTACGCCTTGTCCCGGCCGGAATAGACCTCTTCACTCTTCAGGGTGAATCCCTGGACGGTTCCCTCTCTTTTCATCCGGATGCTGGCAAGACCCATCAATTTTTCGCGTCCGCCGACAGCCGAGATGTAGTCTTCGATGATGGTTTCAGCCGTCACTCCTTCCGGGAGTTGTACCGGTGGATCCGTGATATTCCCCTCGAAGTCGTGGTAGGTCAGTGGACCAAACTTCTCCAGGCTCGATGCGATCTCTGAGGACTTGCCAACCACCGTGATGTAGTAGCCACTGCCGCCCAAATACTTCTGTGCCACCCTTTGGATGTCCTCTTTGCTGACGGCATCCAGATTGATCAGATAGTTCTCGTAGTATTTATCGTCCAGTCCATACCGAATGGTGTTCAGCGCAAAACCCGATATGGTTGCCGGACGCTCGAGTGATCGACCAAAGCTTCCCTTGAGCGATTCTTTTGCTGCATTGAGTTCGTCGTCTGTGACCAGGCCGGAAGCCATATTCTGAATTTCCGTCAGTATCTCCGTGATCGAACTGTCGGTCACCTCATTCCTCGCTTCGACAGTGGCCAAAAAGCGACCGACGTACAAGCTGCTGCTGAAACGGGAGTAAGAGCCATAGGTGTAGCCCTTGTCTTCTCTGAGGTTCTTGTACAGACGGGCTGTTCCGCCGCCTCCGAGGATCTGATTCATCACCCGCATGGCCATGTGGTCTGAGGTCTCGGGCTTGAGGTCGATGACATGGGCGATCTTGACCACGCTCTGAACCGATGAGGGGCGATCCACGATGTGTACTTCGTTGGCATCGATCTGTGCAGGCATTTCGGGCATCTGCTCCTTGATTGCCGTGGCTTCCCAGTCTCCGAAGTACTTCTTGACCAATTTTTTGGCTTCCTTTTTCTTGATATCCCCAACGATGGTCAGGTACGAATTGACCGGGCTGAACCAATTGGCATAAAGCCCTTTGACATCCTGCAGGGAGACATTCTCCAAGGAGGATGTGGTCATGAATTGTCCGTAGGGATGTTCCTTTCCGTACAGAACTGTACTGAGCAGGTTGGAGGAAATGCTCCCCGGGTCGTCCTTGCTCGATTCGATCCCGCTTTTGGATTGATTGACGAGCTTGTCGAATGATTCCTGGGGCCAGGAAGGTTCCCGGACCACCTCTGCCAATAAGGAAATAAGCTTTTCCTTGTACTTGCTCAGGCCGCTTGCCGAGGCACCGCCCGCATAGGCCGAGAGATTGGCGCCCATGAAGTCGATCTCCTCATCGAGTTCGGCTTTGCTCCTTTGGAGGGTTCCTTCGGTGAGCATTCCGCCGAGCATGTCGGCGATGCCTGCCTGATCGCCTTCGTTCAGTGGTTTGCGGTCCATGAACAGACGGAAAGAGACGCGTGGGAGTTTGCTGTTCGACACGACGATCACGGTCATGCCATTCTTCATGGTGAAGGTCTTGGCCTTGCCGATCTTGATCGGACGTTCAGGCGCAGGTTGGGGCCTTATGCTCCGGTCGAGCTGTGCTGAAGCGTCTACAACGGCAAAGAGCAATAGGAAACTGAGAATGATATTTTTCATGCGTTCTATCTGTTGGATACGTTCAGAGTTGTTCTTCTTTTTCAGCAGGCAGATACTCGAGTACCACGAGGTTGTCCGTGGTCAGGTACTTTTTTGCGACGCGCTGCAGGTCGGCTGGGGTCAGTTTTCTATACCGTTCGATCTCTGTGTTGATCAGAGAGGCATCGCCGTAGTAGGTGTGGTAATCTGCAAGGCTTTCTGCGATCCCTGACATGGAAGAGTTGCTGCTGATAAAGCCGCTCTCCAGTTGATTTTGAAGCTTTTGGAATTCCTTTTCCCCAATGGGCTCGGTTTTGAGCCGCTCCACTTCTTCCATGATGCTCGCCTCCAGTGATTCGAGGCTCTTGCCCTGATTGGCCAGGGCCAGGCTGATCAGCATACCGGCCTTCTCCATTTGGAAAGGGAAGGCGAATACCTGCACCGCACTTTGCTCTTCATCCACCATCCGTTTGTACAAGCGGCTGCTTTGGCCAGAGGCCATGATCTGAGCAAGCATGCTGATGGCGTAGGCATCTTCTTCGGTCTGACCCGGCGTACGGAATCCCATGAAAAGCCCTTCGAGTTGGATGTTGTCGTACACTGTTTGGCGTACTCCTCCGGCTGGAAGTGGAGGCATTACGAAGTCGGGCTGGACCACATCTGCTCCCCGTGGGATGGAGCCGAAGTACTTTTCGATCCAGGCCTTGGTCTGTTCGATGTCCAGATCTCCAGCAATGGAAAGCGTTGCATTGTTCGGCACGTAGAACTGCTTGTAGAACTGCATGAATTCCTCGAGTTGGGCTGCATTGAGATCTTCCATGCTTCCGATGGGCACCCACTCGTAAATGGAGCCTGGGAATGCTTCGCGGAAGATCTTTTCCTGGAAGGACATATAGGGCTGGTTGTCGATGCGCAGCCTTTTTTCTTCTTTGACCACTTCGCGCTGGGTTTCCACTCCTTCGTTGTTGATCTTGGCATGGAGCATGCGTTCCGATTCCAGCCACAGTCCGAGTTCCAATCTGTTGGATGGAAGGATCTCGAAGTAGAAGGTCCTGTCCTGGCTTGTATTGGCATTCAGTGCACCTCCATTGGCCTGAACGATCTCGGAATATTCTCCGCGACCGATATTCTCACTCCCTTCGAAGAGCAGGTGCTCAAAGAAGTGTGCAAAACCAGTACGTCCTTTGACCTCATTCTTGGACCCCACATGATAGAGTACAGTGACCGCAGCGATCGGCGTTGAATTGTCTTGATGAAGAATGACATGCAGTCCGTTGTCGAGGTCATACTCCTCGAATTCAATGTTTTTCTGCCCGTACATCCAAATGGATGATCCCAGGCAAAGTATCCATAGAAGCTTGTGATTCATGGAGATTGGTTTGATGATTTTTTCAAGCCTTAAAGATATGGCTTCAGTGCAGAGCAAATGGAACGAATTGGTCGCCGGGGTGGAAGTACCGAACTTTGCTTTTCGTGCAGAAGGCGAAGGTCATAAGATCCACTGGCAGCTGGTACCGGTTGCGCACTGAGGCGGGCGAAGAAATTTCCTGCCGACTTGCCGGCCAGTTCCGTGCAAAGGGCATTCAGAACACCAATCCGGTGGCTGTGGGCGATCAGGTTGCCTTCAGTACGGACGGCAAGGGTACAGCGGTCATCCGGGAGATCGATGCCCGGAAGAATTACCTGATCCGCAAGTCAGTGAATCTCGCCAAGCGAGCACACATCATCGCTGCCAACCTCGATCAAAGCTTTCTGATCGTATCCCTTGTTCCACCCAGGACGAATTATGGTTTCATCGATCGTTTTTTGGTCACATGTGAGGCCTATGGCATCTCCACGCATTTGGTGGTCAACAAGTCCGACCTCCATGGCCCGGAAGCCGAACAGGAACTGGTCTATTTGGAGAAGGCCTACCGCTCTGCTGGATACCAGGTGTGGACGGTGAGTGCGCATACGGGAAAAGGGGTGGAGGAACTGCGCGCTCAGATGAAGGGCCAGGTGAATCTGCTCAGCGGAAATTCGGGTGTTGGGAAAAGCAGTCTGATCAACCGTCTGGATCCTTCATTGGAACTGCGTACGCAAGAGATCAGCGCAGCCCATCAGCTCGGGCAGCACACGACCACCTTTGCTGAGATGTTTCCGCTCGTGTCAGGAGGCGATGTGATCGATACGCCCGGTATCAAGAGTTTTGGCCTGCTCGATATGGAGAAGCAGGAGATCGGACATTATTTCCCTGAACTTTTCGCCCTTTCCGCTTCCTGTCGCTTCTCAAATTGCATGCATATGGAAGAGCCGGGCTGTGCGGTCCGGGAGGCCTACGAGCATCAGCAACTGGCGCCAACGCGCTACGAGAACTACGTCAAGATCCTTTCCGGTGAAGACGAGGAATCTGTTTACCGTTAAGCCATGCGCATACTGATCCAACGGGTAAAAAAAGCGCGGGTATGCGTTTCGGAGCGAGAAGTCGGTGCCATTGGTCATGGCCTTTTGTTGTTCATCGGGGTCTCGGCAGACGATACGCTCGAAGACATTCAGTACCTCCAGCGTAAAGTATTGGGAATGCGGCTGTTCTCAGACGAGGCAGGAAAGATGAATCTCTGTCTGGAGCAAGTTCAGGGAGAGGTGCTTTGTGTTTCTCAGTTCACGCTTTTTGCCCGAACGAAAAAGGGAAACCGACCGAGTTTCGTGGACTCAGCGCCTCCGGAACAGGCTGAGCGTTTGTATGAAGATTTCGTATCTGTACTTCGGGAACAGGGAGTGAATGTGGCCACTGGTATTTTCGGAGCGCACATGGAAGTGGAATCGATCAATGATGGACCCGTTACCATTTGGATGGACAGCAGAGACAAAGAATAAAAAGCAAGAGATATGGAGCAGGCGATCGAACAGCTGCAAAAAGAGGTGAATGAGTGGATCGAAGCGCACGGCGTTCGCTACTTCAACGAACTGACCAATATGGCTCAGCTCACAGAGGAAGTGGGTGAGGTGGCACGGATCATTGCCCGCCGTTACGGGGAACAGAGCGAGAAGGAATCCGATAAGGAAAAAGACCTGGGAGAAGAGCTCGCGGACGTCTTGTTCGTTCTGCTTTGTCTGGCGAATCAAACCAATACCGATCTGCAGGCCGCATTCGAGCGGAGGATGGAGGCCAAACGCAGGCGCGATCACGACCGCCACCACAACAACCCCAAACTCAGAGGCTGAGTTCTAGCTAACGAGTACGATGGCCTTGTTGGCGTTCACTTCAATGACGCCTCCCTTGATGTCCACGTAAATAGAGGAGCCCTCGACCCTGAGCCGGTCTGGAAGTTCGTCCGCCGCCAGCGCTTTGGATACGTCCAGTTTCACCGTGCCCTCGGCGAGCGTGGCGATGAGCGGCGCGTGCTTGTCCAGGATCTGGAAGAGGCCGTCCTTACCAGGAAGTTGAACTGCCTCGGCCTCGCCCTGATAGAGCTTCTGTTCGGGTGTGATGATCTCTACCGTCATTCCGATCAGGCTTCAGCGGCAGCTTCTGCCAACATCTTCTCACCGGCTTCAATGGCTTCCTCGATGGTGCCCTTCAGGTTGAAAGCAGATTCAGGATACTGATCCACTTCTCCATCCAGGATCATGTTGAAACCTTTGATGGTGTCTTGAATGTCTACCAGAACTCCTGCAAGTCCGGTGAACTGTTCGGCCACGTGGAAGGGCTGTGAGAGGAAGCGCTGCACACGACGGGCACGGTGTACGACCATCTTGTCTTCTTCGCTCAGTTCATCCATTCCGAGGATGGCAATGATGTCCTGGAGTTCCTTGTATCGCTGCAGGGTCTCCTTTACGCGCTGAGCAGTGTTGTAGTGCTCGTCTCCGACGATCTCAGGAGTGAGGATGCGGCTTGTGGAGTCCAGTGGATCCACCGCAGGGTAGATACCCAATGAAGCGATCTTACGGCTCAGTACCGTAGTGGCATCCAGGTGGGCAAAGGTTGTCGCCGGTGCGGGGTCGGTCAGGTCGTCCGCAGGCACGTAAACCGCTTGTACAGATGTGATCGATCCGTTCCGCGTAGAGGTGATGCGTTCCTGCATGGCACCCATTTCCGTAGCCAGAGTGGGCTGATATCCCACCGCAGAGGGCATACGTCCAAGAAGGGCGGATACTTCGGATCCCGCCTGAGTGAAGCGGAAGATGTTGTCGATGAAGAACAGGATGTCACGTCCGGCTCCTTCTCCTTCTCCGTCGCGGAAGTATTCCGCCAATGTCAATCCAGAGAGTGCCACTCGTGCACGGGCTCCGGGAGGCTCGTTCATCTGTCCGAAGACGAAGGTCGCTTTGGATTCCTTCATCTCCTTCATGTCTACTTTGCTCAGATCCCAGCCGCCAGCTTCCAGACTTTCAACAAAGCCTTCGCCGTATTTGATGATGCCAGACTCGATCATCTCGCGCAGCAGGTCGTTTCCTTCACGGGTCCGCTCGCCAACTCCGGCGAAAACAGAAAGACCACCGTGGCCTTTTGCAATGTTGTTGATCAGTTCCTGGATGAGTACTGTCTTACCTACACCAGCACCTCCGAACAAGCCGATCTTTCCTCCTTTGGCGTAGGGCTCGATCAGGTCGATCACCTTGATCCCCGTGAAGAGGACTTCGGTCGCTGTGGAGAGTTCCTCGAATTTGGGCGCTTCTCTGTGAATGGGCAATCCATTGGAGTTGTCCACTTCAGCCAATCCGTCAATGGCGCTTCCAACCACATTGAATACACGGCCGTTGATGTCTTCTCCGATCGGCATTTTGATGGCCGCTCCCTGAGCGATCACTTCCTGGCCTCTGGTAAAGCCATCGGTGGAGTCCATGGCGATGGCGCGAACGGTGTCTTCACCAATGTGCTGCTGTACTTCCATGACCACTTTCTGCCCGTTGTCACGGGTGACCTCAAGGGCCTCATAGATCTTTGGAAGTTTATTCTCTGTGGAATCGAAACTGACGTCCACCACTGGACCGATGATCTGGGCGATCTTGCCCTTTACTTGAGCCATGAAAAGCGCTTTTTTTTTGGCATTCAATCACCGCTATTTGGCAGCGGTGAAACTTGCGTCAAAAGTAGCAAATGATCGCTCCCGTTCGCACTTTTGGAAAACTTGTGCGTAAGAGTCTGCAACAGGCTACTTAAGTGACTTGCTTTCAGGCTTCTAAAACTTCAATGATCGGAACTGATCAGGGGCGTACGACCTGCAGTTTGCCTTCGTGAACACGCCCTTGTATGCGCGCTGTCCATTGATACATTCCCTGCGCCAAATGAGCGATCTCGATCTGTGGGTCTTTTGAGCCGCTCCATTCCTCTTGCAAAACAAGCTTTCCCTGCATGTCATACAGACTGAATTCCGTGCAGGCCGTTCCTTCGAGTTGAATGTAATTGGAAGCGGGTTGAGGGAAGACCCTGGCTCCAATGGCCTTGGGCTCCTCTGCGCCCACGGTGTTCTGATAGACGCGCACATAATCCACCTCCATCTTGCTTTGCTGGAAATTGGGGTCGATGGTGTGCCACGCACTGCCCATCGCCACATTCAGGATCATGAATTGCGGGTCGTCGTAGGGCCACGTAGCGGCATTCTTTACGGGCGGATTGTAAACATAGAAAACCTCATCATCCACCATGAAGGCCATTTCGTTGGGCGACCAGTTCAGCGAGTAGACGTGAAACGAATCGCTGACGGTGGGCAACGGATACGCACCTTTGTTCACGGTCGCACCATTGCTGCTCAGGTTGTGCAGGGCACTTTGAACCCGTCCGCTGTCGATGCCCCAATGCTCAATGATGTCGATCTCTCCGCAATCTGGCCAGGGCTTCACAAATGGATTCCAATGATTGCCGTGGGAGAGCCCCAGCATCCAAATGGCCGGCCAGGTGCCCACACCCCGTGGGAGTTTTGCGCGTACATCGACCCTTCCATAGGTGAAGGAAAATTTGGAATTCAGGCGCGCAGAAGTGTAGTCGAGTGTGACCCCATACGCATTGTAGGTTTCCCTTTTGGCCACGATGTGCAGTTTGCCGTCTTGTACGTAGGAGTTGTCCAGTCGGTTCGTGTAGTGCTGGAATTCTCCGTTGTGCCAGCCCCAGGAATTGGGCGGTACGATCTCTTGGAACCAATCGCTGCTGTTCACGGCACCGTCGGTATTGAATTCATCTGCGTAGACCAGATCCTGATACACCACATCGAGCTGATGCACAGAACCGAAGTTGGGGTAGCTGATGTTGTCAAATCCGTAGCTGCCGGTGGTGGTGGAGGCGCCGTTGACGAAAAGCACCAAACGATCGAAGGAACCGGTGGCATTCACCGTATTGGGCGAGCCTGGGTGCTGTGCCTGACTGAAGTCGAAGGATACACTGATCCATCCCGATCCGTTGACATTCTTCTTGACCTCAACAGGCGTTTGCAGGCCCGATTCCAACTTCACCAGGACCTCATTGGTGCCACCGCTTTGGTAGAAGTCGAGCTGTATGATCTTGTTCGAATCCAGAACGGCATTGGACGGCAGGTCCAGGTACATTCCCTCCCATGCGTTTCCTGTATTGGTGATCTCTCCATAAGTGTTGCTGGGATCGGTGGGATCCGTCTTCAGCTGAAAGCTGGCCCCGAGGAAGGTTTCAAAAACATCGAGGTGCGAACTGAAATCGATCAGGCCGCCGGAATTCTGTGCCCAGGAGATCTGAGTGACGAATACCAAAGAAAAAAGGAGAGAGATTCTGCTGCGCATGGGCTTATAGTAAAATGTACAATTAGTTCTGACCGCAATGATACGACAACCACCGATGAACTCTATGCAGAATAAATGTCATTTAACAGATCACTGATCTCAGCGACGATCATGGCGGTCGCCCCCCAGATGATCTCGTCCCGCCATTGGTAGGCGGGGACATTCAGCAGGCCGCGCGTGGTGTGTACAGAGACTTCGCCGTAAACCTTTGGTTTTAGAAGTTCTTCCAGCGGCAATTCAATGAGTTCGTCCACCTCAGAGGTTTGAAGAATGAAGTCCGGCCGCCGATCGCTCAAGCCCAGAAAGGGAACCACTTCGTATCTGCTTGGCGGGATGTACAAACGGGTGAGTTCAGTTGGTCGCTGCACTTTTTCCGCCTGTATTCCGACCTCCTCCCAGGCTTCCCGCAGGGCGGTGTGGAGAAGGTCACGGTCCTCAGATTCCACCTGTCCTCCGGGGAATGCGATCTGTCCGCCGTGGACACCGGGATAGGAAGGTCTTCGGATGAGTGCGCAGCAAACGCGATCGTTCATCGGGTAGAGCAATGCGAGCACTGCCGCCACCCTGCGCTCATTGGGAAAGGCCTTCCCCAGATCCGGTCTGCGCTCGGGAGGCACGAGGCGTCGGTGGGCCGCCAATCCGGGGAGGGGACGCGCCATACGCTTGTAAAAAGCCTCTGAGAATTCAGGCCAATTCAATTTGGACGATCCTTCCACCCTTCAAAGAAACAAAGCATCGCGGGCCGAGCTTTTATAGCTGCGACCTTTTCACGACATTCCACCCCAAATGACCCTCACACAACTTCAATACGCACTGGCCGTTTACACGCATCAGCATTTTGGAAAGGCTGCGGAAGCCTGTCATGTTACCCAACCCACGCTGAGCATGCAGATCCAAAAGCTGGAGGAAGAATTGGGTATCGTCCTGTTCAACAGGGAAAAACATCCCGTTCGGGCCACGGAGGCAGGGGAGCCGATCCTGATCCAGGCACAGCGTGTCCTGGATGAATCGGGGCGCATTGGTGAACTCGTTCAGGAAATGAAAGGAGACCTGACCGGGGAGTTTCGGCTGGGCGTCATCCCAACACTGGCCCCGCAAATGATCTACAGACTGGCTCCAAAGCTGCGAGAGCATCTGCCCGATGTGCGCTTTAAGATCCGGGAGCTGCAGACCGAACAGATCATCGAGGCCATCCGATCACGAGAACTGGATGCTGCACTCCTGGCGACCCCCTTGGATGAGCGGCTCATTCAGGAAGAGCCGCTGTTCTACGAGCCCTTCATGGCCTTTGTCCCAGAGGACCATCGCCTGGCGCAGGAAGCCTTTGTTCTGCATTCCGAACTGGTCTTGGACGATCTGCTTCTGCTCGACGAAGGGCACTGCTTTCGCAATTCGGTGCTCAAGCTCTGCGGCGAACGCACAGAGATCGGGTCGAGGGGAAGCGGAAGCATTGAACTGGAAACAGGGAACTTCGATTCACTCATTCGTCTTGCGAAACAAGGCCACGGAATGACGCTGCTTCCCTACCTGACCGCAGCCGACCTGCCCAAGGAAGATCAAAAGTTGCTGAAACCATTGGATCATCCGATCCCCACCCGGGAGATCAGTCTGGTCTTTCACCGGTCCAATTTCCGGCATCGCATGATCGAAAAGATCGGCCGATCTGTCCGAGAGAGCGTTCCGCCGCGCCTTCATGAGGAAAAGCACCATCCGATCGCTCCCTTGTGAACCTTGTGTCTTTTGACTTGTTTTTCAGGCGAATGCCTGAGGTCAAAAAGATACCACTCTTCCCCCTTCATCTCTTCCTTCTTCCCGGAGAACGCAGCGAGCTGCACATCTTTGAGGAGCGATACAAGGAGCTGGTGCGCCACTGCGTATCCGAGAATGAAGTGTTTGGTATTGCATGCAACGCCCGGGAGAATTGGAAGAACTTTGGCAGTCTTGTTCGCATCTCTTCCATACTCAAGCACTACGAACAGGGCGAGATGGATGTGGAGATCGAGTGCATTGGCCTTTTCCGACTGAAGAAATTCTTCTACACTGTGGATGAACGGCTCTGGCCGGGCGGCTATGTGGAGGACTGGTCGAATCCGCTGCTTCCGGAATCGGAGCAATTGGAATCAGTGCCACATGGATCTGCAGACAGCACGGATATCTATGACTTGAATCTTTCGCTGTCGGACAAATTGCGCTTTGCATCCATTATCGATGGTTCTGCCCAGTCGGAATTCGTGGCCAGCCGTAAGCGCCTGCTGGAACTTCTCGAAGAACAGGAAGAGGCCTGTTTCAACGAGCTGATCTACCTCAACTGACCGGAACAGGCGTTCCGTTCTGCTCGGCAAGCAGATGGAAACGCATGAACATTTCTTCCGAATACCAGCCTGTTTTTCGGGTGGCTTTTACCACTTTTCGATGGCGTTTCCCACGATAGGCATAGGCATCGATCGCCGACTCATTGGTCCACAAACTAAAGGTGGCTTGCTCGATCAGTGGCCACTCGCCGATCCCTTTGGAGAATTCCAATTCTGAGATGCCTCGAAGCTGACGGCTGACCTTTCGAACCTTCAGCCAGAAGTAGGGCATCCAATGCCATTTGATGCGTGCCCGCGTGATCACCGCCACTTTGCCTGCGATCGGCTCCGGGTCGAGTACAAAAGGCTGATCTCCTTTCCACGCACCTTTTCCCCGGTGGGCCCGAAGCCAAAAGCTTCTGATCCCGCTGCTGCGCGCTTCCAACTGATGGAGTATGGATGCTTCTTTCAGCGCACGCTCGGCACTTTCCTTGTCTTTCCAGACCGTCAGCAGGGCATAAGTGCCTGTATCGGGCCAGGGACGAAATCCCATTCCGGCGCCCGTGCCCATCATTCGAAAAAAATCAAGGCCTTCGAGCTCATGGAGTTGTTCGGGGGCCAGTCCCATCTGGGTGAAGGCCCACCAACGATCGGCCCTTCCAGAGAACGAATAAAAACTCAGACAGACCGCTTGCATGCGTACTTCAACTGCTCTGCGTCAGAAGGGTTCACCAATAAAGCAGCGCAGAGGCCCAGGTGAAGCCGCTGCCGAATGCTGCCAGACAGATCAGATCACCTTCTTTCAGTCGTCCTTCCTCCCAGGCTTCGCTCCACGCGATCGGGATGGAAGCCGCTGTGGTATTGCCATAGCGCATGATATTGTTCATCACCTGATCGTCCCGCAGTTTCATCTTTCCCTGAATGAACTGGCTGATGCGCAGATTGGCCTGATGCGGGATCAGAAGATCGATATCCGATGCCTCTTTCCCATTGTGCTTCAGCGCTTCATATATGACCTCTTGAAAGCGGGTCACCGCATGTTTGAAGACGAAGTTTCCATTCATATAAGGGTGATAGGCCGGTTCATCGCTGCCGCCTTCTTCGATGAGTCGGTCCACCCAATGGGAGGTGCTGGGTTCGATGAGCGCCAGCTCCTTGGCGTGTTTGCCCTCTGAGTGCAGATGTGTTGACAGAATACCAGAATGGCCTTCGGGAGCCCTTTCCACAATGGCCGCGCCGGCGCCATCACCAAAGATGACCGACACATTTCTTCCACGTGTGGTGAAGTCGAGCCCGCCACTGTGCAGTTCGGAGCCGATGACAAGAATGCGCTGATACATACCCGAACGAATGAATTGATCGGCAACGCTCAGACTGTATACGAATCCCGAACATTGATTTCGGACGTCCAGTGCGCCGATCTCGGGAATACCCAGTTGTTCCTGTACCATGACCCCGGGGCCGGGGAAATAGTAATCCGGGCTCAGCGTGGCGAAAATGATGAAGTCCAGATCACTGGCCTCAATGCCTGCGCGCTCCAAAGCCACTTTTGCTGCTTTGCTGCCCATGACCGAGGTCGTGTCTGTTTTTGGGTCGGCAAACCTACGTTCCTGAATGCCTGTTCGCTCAATGATCCACTCGTTGGAGGTGTCCATGAGTTTGGACAGATCCTCGTTGCTCACCACCTTGGGCGGCACATAGTGCCCCACTCCGCTTATCCGTGCCTTGTACATGCCGTTTCGTTTTCAGGCCATAATATACGGGCAAACGGCAAGTACGGGGTCTTCTTCAGCTGCCCATCAACAGGCCTCATTTATCTTGCGCAGATGAAGCCAAAGCACCTCATCCTCTCTTTGTCGGTCCTCTTGTTCGGTTCGTGTACAACAAAGCCTCAGGCCGATCTACTACTGTACAATGCGGTCGTTTATGCCGTGGACGATTCGTTCTCTGTGCACGATGCGATCGTGGTATCCGACGGCAGAGTGATGGGTGTGGGCACAAAGGCCGATCTGGAGCAAGGCTTTTCCATGGATTCTGTCCTGGACCTGGACGGGGCGATCGTCTTCCCTGGATTCATCGATGCGCATTGCCATGTGATGGGCTATGCTCAGGCCCTTTTGACCGCCGATCTGAGAGCGGCGGGTTCCGAGGAAGAAATGGTGCTTTTGCTCAAGCGGTGGTACGATCTCCAACTGGAACGGGGTTTCACTCTGGACCGCGTACAGGGTTGGGGATGGGACCAGAACAATTGGCCGGGGAAAGAAATGCCGGAGCGCAGCCTGCTTGATTCTCTTTTTCCGGATGTGCCTGTGATCTTAAGAAGGGTGGACGGACACGCCGTCCTTGTCAATGGAAAGGCACTTGGGGCAGACGAGGTATGTTGTCCGGCTGAACTGGAAGGCGGCGAGATCGTCATGGATGGAGATCGCCCAACAGGGCTTTTGATCGACAATGCCGTCGAACGGGTCGAGGATTGGACACCTGACAAAGCGCAAATGGAAGAGGCATTGAAACTGGCGGAGCAGAATCTGCTCGCTCATGGCCTGACGGGTCTGCACGATGCGGGCCTGCCCAAGGAGGAATGGATGCTGCTGCGCTCCATGAGTTCAACTGGTGATTTCCGCATTCCGATCAGTTGCATGGCCTCCGATGACCCCGAGAATTTTGCCTTTTTGCGCGAAAGCGGACCCATTGAAGAAGACCGGTTCTGGTTGCGTTCCGTGAAGTTCTACTCCGACGGTGCGCTGGGTTCGAGAGGCGCACTGCTGCTTGAGCCCTACGCCGATGCTCCGCATGCGCACGGTCTGCCAGTGACATCGCGCGAAGACATGAAAGAACGGTTGGAAGAAGTCTACGAAATGGGCCTTCAGGCCTGCGTACACGCCATTGGCGATTCTGCAAACCGGATGGTCTTGAAGCTCTATGCCGATCAATTGCAGGACGATCACACTCGTCGCTGGCGGGTGGAGCATGCCCAAGTGGTCCAGCCAGGCGATCGTCACTGGTTCTCCGATCACGGCATCATTCCTTCGGTGCAGCCTACGCATGCCACTTCAGACGCCGATTGGGCCGAGGACCGCCTGGGCGCAGAGCGCATGTCGGCGGCCTACGCCTATTCGAGTCTGCGCGCACAATTGGGGATCCTACCTCTGGGGACGGATTTCCCAGTGGAGGACATCGATCCCTTGAAGACCTTTTACAGTGCGGTCTCGAGAAAGGACTTCTCCGGTATGCCTGAATCGGGATTTCTCACATCCGAATCGCTCAGCAGAGAGGAGGCCATTCGTGGAATGACCGTGGAAGCAGCTTATGCTCAGTTCAGAGAGACCGAGACCGGCAGTCTGGAGACAGGAAAATGGGCAGACCTGGTGGTCTTGGATACCGACCTGATGGAATGTGCAGAAGAGGCCATTCCCACGTCGCGCATCCTTTCCACCTGGATACGCGGTGAACGCCTCTTTTCAGCTCAAGATCCCAATTGACGCGTTTTGACGAAATTGACCATCCTTAAAGAATAGAACCAAACCATGGAAGGACTGAAGAGATTATTTGATTTCCCCCGTTATCAGTTGGCCCACAAGCCGTTGGAGATGTGTATGGCCACCAAGATCGACGGTGAGTGGAAGACCATATCCAGTCAGGAATATGTGGAAATGGCCGAACACTTTTCTCTTGGACTCATGGAGTTGGGCGTCAGTGCCGGCGATAAGATCGGTTTGATCACGCACAATAACCGCTATGAATGGAATGTCAGCGATATCGGCATTCTCCAACTGGGCGCTGTGGACGTACCCGTATATCCCACCATTTCTGACGAGGACACGGCCTACATTTTCAATGATGCGGAGGTCACCTTCTGCTTTGTCTCCAATGATGAGCTTTACCAAAAGGTCATGCGCATCAAGGATCAGATTCCGAGCCTGAAGGCAGTGTACACCTTTCTGCCTGTGGATGGAGCACCCAACTGGGAGGAGGTTCTGGAATCGGGCCGCAAAAGCGATCGTTCCGCCGAGCTTCAAAAGGCCATGGATTCGGTAAACGAAGAAGATCTGGCCACCTTGATCTACACCTCGGGAACTACAGGCAAGCCAAAAGGCGTGATGCTCAGCCATAAGAACATCGCCACCAATGCTACAGATTGTCAGGACCGCTTTCCTGTATCCAGCGGCTCATGGGCGCTGAGCTTTTTGCCTGTTTGCCACATCTTCGAACGCATGCTGTCCTATCTCTACAGCTGGCAGGGCATTCCGATCTATTTCGGTCAGTCGCTGGAAACCGTAGGCGACGACATACGCGAGGTGCAGCCGCACATTTTCACGGCCGTACCGAGGCTGCTGGAAAAGGTATTCGATAAGATCATGGCCAAAGGCTCCGATCTCACCGGAGTAAAGAAGTCTCTTTTCTTTTGGGCGGTTGGACTTGCAGAGGAATTTGAACTGTCGGGCAAGAGCTTTGGATATAACCTCCAGTTGGCTCTGGCGCGGAAACTGATATTCAGCAAATGGCATGAGGCCCTGGGTGGAAACGTTCGGGCCATTGCCTCGGGCAGTGCGGCACTCAATCCGAAGCTGACCCGGATCTTCCTGGCCGCAGGCATCAATATTCAGGAGGGCTATGGCCTGACTGAGACCTCTCCGGTCATCTCCGTGAACGGACGTCCGCTGGAGGACAAGTTGATCGGTGGCGTGGGCCGACCCATCGAAAATGTGATGGTCCGCATTGCCGAAGACGGAGAGATCACTGTGAAAGGCCCCAATGTGATGATGGGCTACTACAAACAGCCCGAACTCACCGCTGAAGTACTCAGCAGCGAAGGATGGTTCAAGACGGGCGATATCGGTGAGATCAACGATCAGGGGCATCTGCGCATCACCGACCGGAAGAAGGAAATCTTCAAGACATCGGGAGGGAAGTATGTGGCGCCACAGATCATGGAGAACACCTTCAAGGAATCCCGATTCATCGAGCAGATCATGGTCATCGGCGAATCAGAAAAACATCCGGCGGCCCTTGTCCAGCCAGAATGGGAGTTCATCAAGGATTGGTGCGCCAAGAATGGAGTCGAATTCGGTTCTCCCGATCAGGTCGTCAAAGACCAGCGGCTCATCGATCGGATCTCGGAAGAGATCGACAAGGCCAATCAGCGATTCAGTCAGTGGGAGCAGGTCAAGAAATTCGAGCTCACGCCTGAGAGCTGGACGATCGATGCCGGCCACCTGACCCCGACACTGAAACTCAAGCGCAAGAACATCACCAAGTCCTACGCTGATCTCTACGAGCGCATCTACGGCCATCCGCCGATCCGCTAGCCCTCAGCAGCTCAGGTTCCTGTAGCAGGCGAGCATCGGTTCGACTTCGGTTTCCCAGTTCAATTCTGATGAAGCCAGAGCGAGCGCATTTTTGAAGGGGTCCTTTCCTTTCATTTCCATCTCCCTGATCCCTTGAGCGATGGCCTTAGGACTGCATTCTGCAATGGTCTGCCCCACTTCTTTGCCCCGCACGATGCGGCTGACTTCCGGAAGCTCAGTGCTTAGGATCGGTATCCCCGCCCGTATGTAATCGAAGAGTTTGTTGGGCAGGCTGAAGCGGTAGTTCAGGTTGTTGTCCTTGTCCAGGCTCAGCCCCAGATCGCAACTCGCGGTAATGCGCATCAACTGCTCATAAGGCCGGGCCTCCAGGATCTGTACGCGTTCCTGCAGCTTGAGTTCTGTGCGCAGAGCGTGCAGTTTGGGCAACACATCGCCTTTGCCGACGAGAAGCAGTTTCACCCGTTCGGGCAATTCGGTCATGGCCACAAAGAGTTCTTCCATTCCTCTGTCCACATTGATGCCGGTCCCCTGATTGATCATCAGAAAGTCTTCCGAAGAAAAACCCAGTGCCTCTTTCCCCTGTGCAGCGGTAGTTGCCTTCTTCACAGGTATGTTCCGGATGACCTCCGCGTGCTTTCCATGAACCTCTTCGTAGAGCCGGGCAATGCTGTCATTCACAGTGAAGAGATGATCGATACGCGGAAAGCTGAGTCTTTCGATGCGTTTCCAGATACCCTTGATCAGGGGTCTGTTCTGCAGCTCGGGAACTTCTGTGAAATATTCGTGTGCGTCGTGCACCAGGGGGAGCTTTCTGATCCGTGCCACGAGTTGATTGGCCAGGAGCGTATCCAGATCGTTGCTGTGCAGCACGCCACGGGGCCGCGTGAGCAGATAAAAGAAGAGGCGGAAATTGAATTCAGCATAAAAAAGGGCTCCCTTTCCGAACCACATCGGGAAGCGATGGATGCCATATTCCCGTTCGAGTCCGCCGCTGTTTTCTGAACCTCTGCCGATGAGTTCCACCTGCCATCCTTCGGCAGATAAGGAGCTGCACACCTTGTGCACCCGCTGGTCGTTCACGCAATCGTTGGTAACAGAAACAAATACCCGGTCCAAGCCCTCTATTTTTGCGGCAAGTTATTCAAATGGACCAACGGGAAATCCAGATCGCTGAGTATACCTACGCACTGCCGGAAGAGCGGATCGCACGCTATCCGCTGACCGACCGCAATGCCTCCCGTCTGCTGTCTTTCGATGGGTCGAATACAAGCGATCAGATGATCAGCGACCTTGCGGAACTGCTCGCTGTGCCCCACCGCATCTGCTTGAACGATACCCGAGTGGTCCATGCGCGTCTGCTTTTCCCGCACCGCTCAGGGCAGATCGAGATCTTTTGCCTGAGTACGGCAGATGGCCGATCGCTGGAACACATCCTGCACGAGGAAGGCTCTGTTGAGATCCTCGCTCTTGTGGGCGGCGCCCGGAAATGGAAAGAGGGATCGCTTCAGACCTCCTGGACACATAATGGCGGCTCGGGAACTTTGACTGCAGAAAAAGGGGAACGGGCCAACGGACGTTTTTACATCCGCCTCAGTTGGACCCCTTCTGGAGCCTTCTACAAAGTGCTCGAGCAGGCCGGCCATGTTCCGCTGCCTCCCTATATGGATCGTGGGGATGAAATGTCCGACAGGGAGCGCTATCAGACCGTATTCGCACGCCACAGAGGATCTGTAGCCGCTCCAACCGCTGGTCTCCATCTGACCGAGGGAATGTTGGAAGAACTGACTGAGTCGGGTCATCGGATCGATCGCTTGACCCTGCACGTAGGAGCAGGCACTTTTCAGCCGGTCAGTACATCCGATGCCCGTGCCCACCGCATCCATGGAGAGGAGATCTGTGTCCCAAGGGATCTGATCGCTTCACTGGCAGAACGGACCGAGCCGATCCTTGCCGTAGGAACGACTTCACTCCGCACTTTGGAAAGTTTGTACTGGCTGGGACTGAAAGCAGCAGCAGGAGAGGACCCCAGCTCGGGCTGGGCTCAAGATGACCTGTCACGCTTCCCGGCCAAGCTCGACAGTTCCGCAGCGCTTTCGGCTTTGCTTGAATGGTTGGACGAACATTCAATGGAGGAATTGAGGGCCGTCACCCATCTGTATATCCTGCCCGATCATCGATTCCGAATGGTCGATGCGCTGCTCACCAATTTCCATCAACCCGGTTCCACCTTGCTTCTGCTCGTGGCGGCCTTTATTGGCGAGCAGTGGAGATCGCTCTATCAGCATGCGCTGGAGAATGACTACCGTTTTCTGAGTTACGGAGACGCTATGCTGCTCAAAAGAAAAGGATGAGCACGTTGAGGTATTTCCTTTTGCTGGCCTTTCTGCTTTCTGTTGGAAGCATGTCCGCAGCCACTGTCCATCGAGCTGCCCTGCATCCACCAGACACCCTTTTTGTTTCCGCTGTGGAAGGAGATAGTTTGTTGGTCCTCGAAGGTCATTTGAACGATCCCTGTCATTTGGGCTATGAGCTCTTTGATCAGCTGGGCCGACGACTTCTCTACGGCATCGACAGCACTGCTTCATCAGGTGCATTTCGGCGATCGTACGACCTGAGGTCCATCCCCAAAGGCGATTTCGTTTTTTTTGCCCGATGCGCGGAGTTCAGGAGGGCATTCCGCTTGCACAAGAAAACTCATCGATCCAGAGCCACGGAGAAGCCCGCGCCCTGGGGCAGGAAGTAAGCATCGATCTTCCACGGCTTTACCGCCAGCTTGCCCAGCACATAGCCCAGCATGAATCCCGCGATGACATCCGAGGGGTGATGCACTCCGTTGTATATGCGCTCAAACCCAACAAGTCCGGCCATCCCCCAGGCGGCATAGGGCATCCAGCGGCTCTCCGGGAAGCTGCTGCACAAAACGGTGGCCATAGAAGCCGCATAAGTGGCATGTCCAGAGGGAAAAGAATTCGTAACAAATGGCGGTCCTTCGTACTGGAACCATTGGTTTTCAGGATAACCGATCGCATTCGGACGACTTCGCCGAAAGATCATCTTGAGCCCGTTCGCTCCCAGATAGCTGAATACCAATGCACGCCCCAAACCAACAGACGCCTGACCGGCTTTCCGATCCTGAGCCAAATGGGCGTATCCGAAAAAGGCCAGTGAACCGACCAGACCAAATTCCTTCCCAAAAGGTTCGACATATTGCCGCATAAAGGGAGAAAAGGAGTCGCCTCTCCAGCTTTGGACGGGCCTGTCCACTGCAAATCCAACGAGCAGAACCCCACTGGCCAGCAGCCATTTTTCTTTTTGATCCATGGCGGATCTCTGAAACGATTTCTCTTCAAGGAGCTGCGCCTGTGCAGACCGGTGGCTGAATAGAGAAAGAAGCAGAGCCAATGGGACGGCCGTGAAAAGTGAGAAGGACGAGGATCTTGTACAGGGATGCATTGGAACCAAAATTGCAAAACATCATTCAGCTGTAGCAACCACAACGACTACATTTATCCCGAATGAACCGACGCACGAATATGTCCGATATCCGTACAACGATCCGTCTGCTGCTCATGGGGTTTCTGTTCACTCCATGGCTCAATGCCCAATCGATAGAACTTCCCTTCGCCGGATTTGAACCGGCCCTGCCCGCAGATTCAGGCATGCGCATCTGCTTTTACAATGTGGAGAATCTGTTCGATACAGAAGACGACACCCTGAAATGGGATGAGGAATTCCTCCCCGAAGGCAAGAAGAAATGGAACGATCACAAGTATTGGGACAAGCAGAAAAAGATCGCTGAAACACTTTTGGCGGTCGGTTATTCCCATCCGCCTGCGCTCATTGGCCTGTGCGAGGTGGAAAACCGAAGAGTACTGAACGATCTGGTGCGGCAGGACATCATGAAGGCCGCAGATTATCGGGTGATCCACTTTGAAAGTCCCGATCGAAGGGGCATCGATGTCGGGCTGCTGATGGACCGTTCCCAGCTGAAATTGCTTTCGGCTTCGTTTGTCCGGCTGGAACGGGCAGAAGATCCGGACTGGCGCACCCGAGACATTTTATACGCCAAACTCGCCGGTATTCATTGGGCAGACACCTTTCATGTTTGGGTGAACCATTGGCCTTCCCGAAGAGGAGGAGAGGAGGCGTCCCGGCCGTTGAGAGTGTTGGCCGCTACTGCACTGCGCGCTCAGATGGATTCAGTTCAGCGCATCCATCCCGGCCATGGACTGATCATCATGGGTGACCTGAATGACGGAGTGGGCGATGCCAGCCTCACAGAGGGTCTTCGGGTTTCGGATTGGAACGGATCGACTGAGGCCAGCTCTGCCGCCTTGTACGATCTGATGCAGCCGCTGGATGTGCATTCAGGCACACATAAATATCGCGGTGAATGGAACTATCTGGATCATTTGGTCGTCAACGGAGGTCTTTTGGATGAGCAGGGAGCCACCAAGCTTCGTTCGGGAGGAGGCGAGAATGAATGGGCGAAGGTGTTCCGGGCCGATTGGTTGCTTCAACCCGACGATCGCTACACCGGACGCTACCCCTTGCGCAGCTTTTCCGGACCGCGTTACCTCGGGGGCTACAGCGACCACCTTCCGATCTATCTGGATCTGGTTCCTGCTCATCAATAGGCAGAAAAGGAAAAGTGGTGCTTTGGCTTGGCTCATCGAAGCATGTAAAGCCGTTTTTCCACTTACTTTTGTTCCATGCAAATTTTCTTTCCCATGAAAAAGTGGAGTTCTGCTCTTTTGATCGTAGCCGCGGCCTTGGCTTCTTGTGACAAGGACGATGACAATTCTTCTTCCGGAGGCAACACCACCCCCGATCCCATTGCTGGATTGGTGGTCAAGAACCAAAGCAATGTTCTGCTTGTGGAAAATACCGGTGCCTGGTGCCAGTATTGTCCCAATGGAGCGGAGATCATGTTGAATCTCGCAGCCAATTATGACTTCATCGTTCCGGTGGCTTTGCACAACAACGATGGACTGATGAACCCATCCAGCGTGATCTGGGATTCCATTTTTGTGCAGGACGGCTTTCCGACCATACACGTGAATGGAGAGGCATTGGCCAACTACAACGATGCAGAAGCGACGGCGCTTTTGGCCAGTACCGACCCAGCCGTTCTGGGTGTGGCCCACAATGTGGAAGACGCCGATACTTCGTGGCTGGTCCACATCAAGGCAGAATTCTTTCAGGACGCCATACAGAAGAACTATTTCCTGCAGTCTTTCCTGATCTTGGAAAATGTGCTCGCAAAGGATAATTCCGCGGTTGGAGGCTCGGACCTTCGGCAGGTTTCAAGCGTTCAATGGGTGGACAAAGGGCCAACAGGAGGCACCTCCATTTGGAATGTGGACGCCGGTTTTGTGGATACCACGCCCACCGTACGCGCGGGAGATGACTTTTACCACAAGGACAATCTTTGGGCCTTCGCCGAAGGCGATTCCAATATGACCCAGTGGGGACTTCCCCTGGCAGCGGTCAATCCCTTCGGTTCGGACTATGCCGCAGGAGATGTGATCGGAAGCAAGTACACGCCCATTCGATTCCACATTGACAAGCCAACCTCTTCAAGCCTCGGTGGTCTGAACGTAGTGGGGTACAAAGTGCTGACGGTCGTTTGGGAATTGGTCCTCGATGGAGGCAACTACGTCTACCGCTACACGAATGCCTACGAAAGCAGCATTCCTGAATAAATAGACGCGAATTATTTCTGAGAAACCGGGTCTGCTGAAAGGCCCGGTTTTTTTGTGTCCAGAAAGCTGAGTGTTCCCGCCACGATCCCCAGTACCGGTGCGATCGCCCACCCCAGGTAGGGGATCAGGAACAGGCCGTAGAACATCAGGCCATTGCCGATCGCCAGTCCCCGATGAGAACGCATGAACGATAGCCGTTCTCCCACCGACCATCGGCTGCGTTCACAGCTGTAGTCGATCATGGAGAAGCCAAAGAAATACGCCTGAACGATCAGCAGGAACACAGGAGCCAAAAGGCCCACCAGCGGAATGAAAGCAAAGAAGAACAGGAGCAGAGTGATGAGCAGTTCCAAGAAGAGATTCCTCAGGGCGATACCCGCTCCACGGAGTGCATCTTGAAAGAGCTGCCGCCACGAGAAGTCGAAGTGCCTTCCCGTTTTCAGGGCCTCGGTCTGTTCGCTCAGATAAGCCAGAACAGGCGCCAGTATGATCAGCACCAGTTGCTTATAGACCAGAGCGTAGACAAAGAAGATGAGCATTCGACTCAATACGCCGAGCGTCCAGCGCAGGATCTGGTTCCACCATCCATCATCCCAGCCGAGCCATTGATCGATTCGCTCTTGAAATTGGGTGGCCATGACTTCTCCCAATGCCAAAGCCATCACGACCAAAAGCAGATTGACGGCTACAGGCCACCAAAGCCAGAGGTACAATCGATGCGAATGAATGAAGCGAAAGGCAGCGCGATAATCGCCGATGGCTCTGCCGATCTCCCGAAGCGAAGTCATCATTCCTTGGTTACTTTTGATCTTTAATCATGGGTTATGCCGGATGCACTTCTCGCCCTGTCCCCAGTGGACGGCCGCTACGCTAAAAATACAGAACGACTCACTTCCTTTTTTTCGGAGTTTGCGCTGATCCGATACCGCGTGCGGATCGAGGTGGAGTACTTTCTGGCACTCACCCGCATTCCGCTTCCGCAGCTGCGTGAGTTCCCCGCAGACAAGGCGGCGGAACTGCAGGACATTTATTTGGATTTCTCCGAAGCGGATGGAGCCCGTGTCAAGCAGCTGGAGCGTTCCACCAACCACGATGTCAAGGCGGTGGAATATTTCATCAAGGAACGGATGGACGATCTGGGCCTGGGTGCGTGGAAAGAATTCATGCACTTTGGTCTGACCTCGCAGGATGTGAACAACACCAGTGTGCCCTTGTCCATCATGGAAATGATGGAGGCTGAGTACCTGCCCTTGCTCGGGGAAGTGGTGGTGAGCCTGAATGAAGCTTCAGACCGCTGGGCGGACATTCCGCTTCTGGCCCGCACACACGGACAACCCGCTTCACCCACCCGATTGGGCAAAGAGATCGAAGTGTTCGCTGAGCGCCTGGACCATCAGTTGCGTCTTCTTCGTCACATTCCTCATTCTGCCAAATTCGGCGGCGCTACGGGCAATATGAACGCCCACTATGTGGCCTATCCCGATATCGATTGGCACGCTTTTGCACAGGAATTCGTCGAGGGCAGTTTGGGCCTGCACCGTTCGTTTCCCACCACACAGATCGAGCACTACGACCACATTGCCGCCCTTTGTCATTGCGTGATGCGCATCAACACCGTGCTCATAGACCTATGCAGGGATCTGTGGTCCTATATCAGCATCGAGTACTTCCATCAGGAGATCAAGGCCAATGAGGTGGGATCTTCTGCCATGCCGCACAAGGTGAATCCCATCGACTTTGAGAATGCGGAGGGCAACCTCGGTGTGGCCAATGCACTGTTGGGTCATTTTGCCGACAAGCTGCCCATATCGCGCCTGCAAAGGGACCTTTCAGACAGCACGGTCCTGCGCAACATCGGCGTGCCGTTCGGACACAGCTTCATCGCTTTTCAGTCCTTGCTGAAGGGACTCGGCAAGCTCAAGGTGAACCGCAAGGCCATCGAATCCGACTTGAAAGAAAACTGGGCGGTGGTCGCCGAGGCGATCCAGACCGTTCTGCGCAGAGAAGGCTATCCAAAGCCCTACGAGAAGCTCAAGGAACTCAGCCGCACCAAGGAACGTCCGGGGGCAGCGGAATTCAAAAAGTTCATCAAAGGCCTCGATGTCGAACCGGCTGTTCGGGATGAGTTGCTTCAGATCACGCCAATGAATTATCTCGGCAAGTAGGCCCCTTGCCGAACAGGCCCTAGTTGAATGCGGGCAAGTTTGGTTTTTTCAGGGTGAAGACCCTTGAAATATTGAAACCAAAGTAGACGTCGCCGTCCTCCCATCTGCCCGGGCTCTCAGCTATGAATTGCGGGTCGATGACGCCTCTGGAGTTGCTGAAGAACAATTGGAACACATGTCCGCCCGTCTCGATGTCAAAGCCTACTGAGAGCGAATTGTAGAAGTCTGATGTGCCGCTTCCTTCCGAGTAACTGTTCTTTTGAAGCTGAGGGAAGTACTCCAGGTTCAGGCTGAGCCGCTGGGTCAGTTTATACCGCCCGCCCATTCCGATGGCCAAAACCGTATTGTTCTGTTGGGCCTCCGGCACCATGTTCACATGAAGGAGCGTCGGTGTTGCAGCAAGGGACAGACGATTGTTGAATTTTCTGCTGATCACCAGTTGGGTGGAATAGCTCATCCGATTGACCAGATCGGGATCGAGATCGCCAGTGAATTTCAGGGTGTTGATGAATCCTGAAGTGAATAAGGTCAGGCTCAGGGGAACATTTTTCGCTCCCGTACACTGCCGAAGCAGTTTGGCCTTGACAAAGCCGTCGTAGGTTTTCTCGAAACTGCTGCGCCCCACACCAATATTGAGCCAGTCGTTGAAGGAATAATCGATGCTGAGCCGCACCTGCGCGTTGTCGAGTCCTAGGAAATTGTAGAAGAAATCATCGCTGAGCGATCCAAATCGGTGCTGGAATACGAACTGCAGTACGCCGGGCCCTGCGATCTCACTGCTTTGGCCATTGATGATCTTGGTTCCCTTGAAGGCGGCCGTTACATATTCGACCTTTTCCTCCTCCATTCCTTCCAACTCGTCCAACAGATCGCTCTGGGCCAGAAGCGGAGCCATGAAAAGAGTGAGGCAGAGGGAAGCGAACGATCTCATGGTCATCGGAGCTTGTAGTGAATGTCCACCGAAACTTCGATCGACTGTGCGATCTTCTCCCGGGTGACCGAGGGGATCTCGATGCCGTAGTCCTTTGGTCGAACCACGAAGGATCCCTTCAGATTGACGCCTTGTTCTGTCTTGGTTAAACGAAAGGTTTCCTCGACTTTTTGATCCACGCCGTGGATGCTGAGAATGCCCGAGAGGATCAACTCCTTGTCATCCAAACCGTCTGCGCTCTCTGGAATATCAACTATGGATCCGGCGAATGTGGCGCTGGGGAACTGATCGGATTCAAGGTAGTTCTCATTGAAGTGCTCCTGCATCAGCGCCTTTTCAAACTGGAATCCCTTGATGGGCAACCGAAAAGCCACCTGGTTTTTTCCCCAGTCGACAATGCTCGATGTCTGGCTGTTCACCGCTTCGATGTCTTCGATGGGCGTGGAAGAGAAGAAGCGCACCTGACCGTCCCGAGCGAAATACTTCTGGGCGTTCAGGCCAATGCTTGTAAAAAGGACAGTAAAGAGGATCAAACGGAATTTCATGTTCACGATCTTTAATTAGGGTTGATAGCCATCTTGTGCCCAACGGACGATCTGTCGTATCGAGCAGGCGTCCATGGGTCCGGTCTTTGGCATTACCCCGCTTTGACTTGCACTGCGTTGGATCCTGCTGAGAACAGAGCCATTCTCCGTGGCATCGCGCATGGAAGCGTAATCTTCCAGTGCCAGACCAGCCGATGGGCCGGGGTAGGAATGACACCCTGCGTAGGCGCAATTCTGGGCGACCAATGGCTGTATGTGGACGGCGTAGCTCACATTCAGGCTGTCACATGCCGGGCTGAGTGAAGAAAGGAGTTCCTCTTCGCTGGTCTTTTCACAAGCAGATGAAAGGGCCAAAAGCCAGACGAGGCCGAGAGCAAATAGGGAAATGCGTTTTGTGTCGTTCATTGGATACAATGAAAAATCAAGATACACATTTGGCCCGTTCAAAAAGAGGTCGTGTACTTTAATGGAAAATTCGAAGAAAATGGAAAAGTGGTTCGTGCGTTCTTATCTCGTCGCCTTGGTGGCAGCAGGCGCTTGGTATTATGTGAACAACAAAGCACACCGGGATCCGACATCTGAGCAGGCCATCGAAGTCTTGACGGCCACAGAACTCAATGACCGCTTCACTCAGGACCCTGGTTCAGCAACGGCGGCTTTCCTCGATAAGGTGGTCCAGGTGAAGGGCCAGCTCAGTGAGATCGAATCCAACTACGTCGTTCTGGACGATCAGGTGATCGCCTTTTTTCAAGAGGGACATGGGTATTTGGAATTGGCTCAAAAGGTCGTGATCAATGGACGGGTCACCGAATACGATGATTTCTTCGGTCAGGTGAAACTCGATTTCGCCGTCATTCAGTAAGTGCCCGGTCGTAGGATCTGCGCAATGCAGCAAGCACGACAAGCGAAACAATGAAGAATCCCGCCATGCTCAGAGCGGCTGTTCGCATTCCGCCGCTGAGTTGGGTGAGCAGGCCGAAGAGTGTAGTGCCCAATACGATGGCCACCTTTTCCATGACTTCCAGGAAAGAGAAGTAGCTGGTGTGTTCGGTCTCGTGGGCGGGAAGCAACTTCGAAAATGAGGAGCGGCTCAGCGATTGGGTACCGCCCATCACCAAGCCCACAAGGGCGCCAATGCCGTAGAATTTGAGCAACACCGCGGGGTCATCCGGCTGAAGCAAATAGGCGAATACACAGATCAGTGCCCAGATGAATATGGACAGCATCAGTGCACGAATGTTGCCCATCAGACCGGACAGTTTGCTGAAGCCCCAGGCGCCGAGAATGCCCACGAACTGAATGATGAGGATGGTGCCAATGAGTTGGGCACTTTCCATCTTCAATTCATTGCTGCCGTACAGGCTGGCCAGAAGGATGATGGTCTGTACGCCCGTACTGAAGAGGAAATAGGCGAGGATGAAAGGAATGGAAACCGGAATGCCTTTGAGTTTCTGAAAGGTGTCCCGAAGCCTTATGAATCCTCCTTTTATACTGCTCAGCAATGGCTCGCGGAGGGCGGCATTCTCCTCTGGCATGCGGCGCAGTGTGAAGCGTGCAAAACCCGCCCACCACAGACCGGTAAGCACAAAACTCAGGCGGAAGGCCATCTTCTGTTCTTCAGAGCCGGTCTCCTGGCTCATGATCATGCCCAAACACAGGATGAGCAGTATGGACGAGCCGAAGTATCCGAGCGAATAGCCCTGCGCGCTGAGCTTGTCCTGTTCTTCTTTCCTGGCCACCACAGGCAAATAGGCATTGTAGAAGACCAGGCTGCTCCAATAGCCCACACTGGCCACATAGCTCAGGATCATCCCCAGCCCGATGCGTTCTTCCGTGAAGAAGAACATGCCCATGCAGGCGAGTGCCCCTATATCGAGGAAGCGCCGCATATAGAGCTTCTTCTTGTGCAGTTTGTCGGCCATGCCGCTCAGGATGGGCAGCAAGATGGCAACCGTGATGAAGGAGGCGGCCAGGACATAAGAGTAAAGCGCACTGGAAGGATAGCTGCGCAGCCCGATGACCGGCCAGTTCAGTTCGATGAGTTCTGGTGCCACCCAATCGAAGTAGAGCGGAAAGACCGCAGTGGAGATGACCAATGAATAGACGGAGTTCGCCCAGTCGTAAAAGGCCCAGGCTTTTTGTGTCTTGTTCATCGGATCTGATTTGGCAGGCCGTTGCCTCTTATCCCTGTTGTGTTTTGATCAGATTGAGCGCTGAACCCGCCTTGAACCACTCGATCTGCTGCTCATTGTAGGTGTGCAGGCAGCTGATCTCTTCGACAGTTCCATCCGAATGCCGGATGCGCAACTGCAGCGGACGGCCCGGGGCCATTTCCTTCAGGTCGGTCAGATCGAAGCGGTCGTCCTCCTGGATCTTGTCGTAATCCGATTCCTGGCTGAAGGTCAGCGCGAGCATGCCCTGTTTCTTCAAATTCGTTTCGTGGATGCGGGCGAAAGACTTCACCAGAACGGCCCGAACACCGAGGTGCCGCGGCTGCATGGCCGCGTGTTCGCGCGAGCTGCCTTCTCCATAGTTGTGGTCGCCCACCACCAGACTGCCGATCCCCTCTTTCTTGTATGCCCGTTGGGTGTCGGGTACACCGCCCAGTTCGCCGGTCAGTTGATTCTTGACCGAATTGGTCTGCTCATTGAAAAAGTTCACCGCTCCGGTCAGGGTGTTGTTGGCAATGTTGTCCAGATGACCGCGGAAGCGCAGCCAGGGCCCTGCCATGGAAATATGATCGGTGGTGCACTTGCCTTTGGCCTTGATCAAAAGGACGAGATCGTTGAGGTTGTCTCCGTTCCAGGGGGCAAAGGGTTCGAGCAGCTGCAGCCGCTCCGATCCGCCATCCACCACGACCTGTACGCCCGATCCATCTTCTGCCGGTGCGTGATAGCCTGCTTCTTCCACATCGAATCCCTGAGGCGGCAGTTCGATGCCCTGAGGTTCTTTCAGTTTCACCTGTTCCCCATCAGTATTGGTCAGGGTGTCGGTCAGCGGGTTGAAGGTGAGGTCTCCCGCGATGGCCAGTGCCGTCACCAATTCGGGCGAGGCCACGAAGGAATGCGTCTTCGGGTTGCCGTCATTCCGCTTTGCGAAGTTCCGGTTGAAGGAGGTGATGATGGAATTGGCTCGATCCGGGTCGTCCGTATGCCGCGCCCATTGTCCGATGCACGGACCACAGGCATTGGCCAGCACAACGCCGCCGATGCGTTCGAATTTTTCGAGCAATCCGTCCCGCTCCGCCGTGAAACGCACCTGTTCAGAACCGGGTGTCACGGTGTATTCAGATTTGACCTCGAGTTTGAGTTCGCTTGCCTGGTCCGCTACGGAACCGGCACGGGTAAGGTCCTCGTAGCTGGAGTTTGTGCAGGATCCGATCAGTCCTACTTCCAGTTTTTCAGGCCATCCATTGCTTTTGACCGCATTGGCGAATTCCGATATAGGTGTCGCCAGATCCGGTGTGAACGGACCGTTCACATGGGGCTCCAGTGTTGAGAGATCGATCTCGATCACCTGGTCGAAATACGCCTCCGGATCGGCATAGATCTCTGGGTCAGCCGTCAAATGTTCCGCATACTTCTCGGCCAGATCGGCCACATCCGCTCGGTCGGTGCCTCGCAGGTAGGCCGCCATTTTTTCGTCGAATCCGAAGGTTGAGGTGGTCGCTCCGATCTCTGCACCCATATTGCAGATGGTTCCTTTACCCGTGCAACTCAATGAGCGGGCGCCTTCTCCAAAGTACTCGACGATGGCTCCCGTGCCTCCCTTCACGGTCAGGATGCCGGCCACCTTCAAGATGACGTCTTTGGCCGAAGCCCAACCATTGAGCTTTCCTTTCAGGTGCACACCGATCAGTTTGGGGAACTTCAGTTCCCAGGGCATTCCTGCCATGACATCCACAGCGTCGGCGCCACCCACGCCAATGGCCACCATGCCCAGCCCGCCGGCATTCACCGTATGACTGTCGGTGCCGATCATCATGCCTCCAGGGAAGGCGTAGTTCTCGAGCACGACCTGGTGGATGATCCCAGCACCGGGTTCCCAAAAGCCAATGCCGTATTTGTTCGAGACGCTTTGAAGAAAATCGAAGACTTCTGAACTCTTGTTCCGTGCATTCTTCAGGTCTTCAGAGGCGCCAAACTCGGCCTGTATGAGGTGGTCGCAATGCACTGTGGACGGCACAGCTGCTTTCGCCTTTCCAGCCTGCATGAACTGAAGCAGAGCCATCTGTGCGGTGGCGTCCTGCATGGCCACCCGGTCGGGTGCAAAATCAACATAATCCACTCCACGTGCGTACTTCTTAGCGGTCCCGTCCCAGAGGTGGGCGTACAGGATCTTCTCTGTGAGGCTCAGTGGCCTGCCGAGAAGTGTGCGCGCCTGCTCAATGCGTTCTGGGAATCGGTCGTAGACCGCTTGGATCATGTCGATATTGAATGCCATATGCCTCTTTCTGATTTGAACCGCGAAAATACAGAATGCTACGGGCACCCCATTCGGAGGGTAAATCTGCCGTTTTATTCAGTCCTTCCCGCGTTAAAAAACCCACGAGCGCAGGTCTTTTGAGTACCTTTCAAATCCTAAATCGAATAGAGATGGAAGGTTCACCACTTCAAAAACGATTGAACAGATACACTGCTTTGGCCACAGCCGCGGCAGCAGCACCTGCTGTTCAGGGTCAGGTCTTTTATACCGATCTGAATCCGGATTCCCTGGTGACCGGAAATTTCGACTTCGCGGTATTGGACATCAACAACGACGGTATTCAGGACTTTACGGTGATTGCCATCGACACTCTTTACAGCAACGCACCGATCAAGGGAGCGGCCTTTGGGTATTATTACAACACGACCAACAGCCAGTATTTCTCAGACAATGCCGTTATGTCCAGCGGAAGTCGGGTGGATATGCTCGACAACGGAGCCATGGTCAGTTCGGGTCAGATGTGGTTGTCTGGCGGTTTTATGGCACTGAAACTCTATGGCTACCCGCTCTACAACATGCCCTGGGATATGGGAGGAACCGATAAGTTCGTAGGGGTCAAGCTCGAACTCAATGGTGGATTCCATTACGGATGGGTTCGTCTGGATGTGAACCCGGGCAGCGACACCATCATCGTCAAGGACATGGCAGTGGAACTCAATGAAGGCGACCCCATTTTGGCTGGCGACATGACGGGATCCATGGCGGTGATCGAGGAGCTCAAGGCTCTGCGAAGAATCGTACATGCAGACGGCAGTATTCGGGTAGAAACCGATCCGGCTTTTGGAACCCACGGCCTGCGTGTGACCGACATCAAGGGTCAGGAAGTTTGGTATCAGGAAGAGTGCCTGGCCGGCCGAACCCTGAACATCCCAACATCTGGCTTTTCCAAGGGAGTATACCTCGTCACCCTGATCCGCAAGGATTATGCGCTGGCGGAAAAGCTGCGCATCGACTGACAAGCAGTGATCAGCGGCTGATCATTCTTCTGCGGCCGCCTCTTCTTTCTTTTTTTCCATGAACGCATCGTAGGCGGAGACATCTTCTTTCGAGGGCCATGCGTTGTTGCTCAGATCGATGTCTGCCAGTTCTCTGAATGGATCGATCTCCACTGCGATGGGTCTTCTTTTGAAACGGAAGCTCTTGATGAACTGCTTCTCGTGTTTGATCCATGTCGAAACAGGCAGGCGAACCACTTTGCTGCTTCCGTCAAGGAAGTGGAAGCGCATTGGCACGGGCATGAGCAGCCCACCGACATTTTTGATCTTCAACTGTATGTAGAACCAGGGGTCTTCTTCCGAACCGCCCACCCTTTTGGCAGCAGGGAATTGCTGAATGCGCAGCGGACCGGTGTAGGCATCTCTGGCCACCTTGTCCCGTTCCACCCAGGTGACGGCAATGGCCGTATCGTTCCTCCTGGAGCTGATGTTTCGCGTATCGCCGGAGTCGATCATCGACCAGGCGTCGGCGACGATCGAGAGCGGATCGCTTCCCAGAGTGTCGTAGACCGAAACATCTGAAAGTTCCAGATCCACATGGTCCACCGTGTAGAACCAACCCCTCCAGAACCAATCGAGATCGACGGCGCTCGCATCTTCCATGGTGCGGAAGAAATCGGCCGGAGTGGGGTGCTTGAACGCCCAGCGCTCGCAGTAGTACTTGAAGGCAGCATCAAAGAGCTCTCTGCCCATCACCGTCTCGCGCAGGATATTGAGTGCGGTTGCCGGTTTTCCGTAGGCGTTGTTTCCAAATTGCAACAGGCTCTCGCTGTTGGTCATGATCGGAACCATCTTCATCTTGTCGCCCTGCATATAGTCCACGATGTTTTCAGCAGGTCCGCGGCGTGAGGGATAATTCCTGTCCCATTCCTGTTCGGTGAGAAACTGCACGAAACTGTTCAGTCCTTCGTCCATCCAGGTCCATTGCCGCTCGTCCGAGTTGATGATCATCGGAAAGAAATTATGTCCCACCTCATGGATGATCACGCTGATCATTCCGCGCTTGGTCCATGGCGAGTAGCTGCCGTCCTTCCGCGGCCGTCCTCCGTTGAAACAGATCATCGGATACTCCATGCCGATGCGGTCCGTGTGAACGGAAATGGCTTTGTGGTAAGGGTAGTCGATGGTGAATTTGGAATAAGTGATCAGTGTCTGTGCCACCGCGCGGGTAGAATACTGTTCCCATAGCGGGTTGCCTTCCTTCGGGTAGTAGGACATCGCCATGACATCGCGTCCATTGATGTCCACCGCCATGGCGTCCCAAATGAATTTGCGGCTGCTCGCAAAGGCGAAATCACGAACATTTTCGGCCTGAAAATGCCAGGTGCGGGTGTCTGTCTTCTTGATCTGCTCCTTCGCCCGTGCTTCCTCTTCGGTGACAATGAGAACCGGTGCATCGTAGGTGTTCCGAGCGCGCTCCAAACGCTGGAGTTCCGTTGGGCTCAACACCTTCTTTTCGTTCATGAGCCGACCCGTGGAACCCACCATATGATCGGAAGGCACGGTGATCTTTACATCGTAGTCTCCAAAGGGCAGGGTGAACTCTCCTCGTCCCAGAAACTGCTTGTTCTGCCAGCCGTACACATCATTGTACACGGCCATGCGCGGGAAGAATTGCGCTATGGTGTAGAGATAGTTGTCCTCTTCGGGGAAGTACTCGTATCCAGACCGACCTCCATCGATCTTTCTGTTGTTGATCGGGTACCACCAGTCGATATTGAATGTGTAGCTCTTGCCGCACTCCAGAGGCTCATCCAGGTCGATGCGCATCATGGTGTAGTTCACGGCCACTTTCAGTGGAACACCTTTTTTGTCGGCTATTTTCTCGAGTCGGAAGCCGCCGGGGAAGGTGGGGAACAGATCGTTGAATCCCCAGCTTCTGGAAGATCTGGGCAGGGCGCCCGTGGTTTTCTGCGCCGTCAGTCCCTTGTTGCTGCGCATATTCTGGTCGAGCTGCACCCAGAGGTATTCGAGTGCATCCGGTGAGTTGTTGGTGTAGGTGATCTCCTCTGTTCCGCGAATGATCTGTGCCTCGTCGTCCAGGGTGATCTCCATCACATAATCTGCCTGCTGCTGGTAGTAATCCGGACCCGGTGCGCCCGAAGCTGAACGGTAGCGGTTGGGAGTGGGCAGATCCTCTTCCAGCTGCTGGAATTTCAGGTGACCGGAGTAGCGGTCTTCCTGCGCCGAGAGAACAGACACACACAGAAAAAGAAGGGCAATGGCGAAAGATATCCTTTGGAACATGGCGACGAGCTTTATAAAGCAATGCAAGTCTAACAACTACTGAGCAGACCAAGGGTTCACAAGTCACTCTATCCGGATGAAGTATTCTGCGATTGCCCATCTTTGCATGGAATGAAGGAGCACAAAGTCCAGTTCGGCACCCTCCCGGTCTTTTTCACCGCCATTTCCACCATTCTCGGTGCCATCCTCTTTTTGCGATTCGGATTTGCTGTGGGCACTCTGGGGTTCTGGGGCGTTGCCCTGATCGTTCTGCTCGGTCATATGATCACCATCCCCACGGCATTGGCCATCTCGGAGATCGCTACCAACAAGCGTGTGGAAGGCGGGGGTGAGTATTTCATCATTTCCCGGTCCTTCGGGCTCAACATTGGCGCAACCATCGGCATTGCACTTTATCTCAGCCAATCGATCAGCATTGCCTTCTATGTGATCGCCTTCACGGAGGCTTTCCAATTCGTATTTGAACATGTGCGGGCGGTCTATGGGCTCGATCTTCCCAGACAGGCCATCAGTGTACCGGCCATGCTCCTGCTCAGCGGATTGATCCTCTACAAAGGCGCCAACCTGGGCATCAAGGCACTTTATGGTGTGGTGGGAATTCTGGCGGTTTCCATCGTTCTCTTCTTTCTCGGGCAGACGGGCTTCTCGGAGTTGGGTGAATTCAGCATGGCGCAGACAGAGATGCGCAATCCGCAGGATTTCTTTCTCGTCTTTGCGATCATCTTCCCTGCCTTCACAGGCATGACAGCAGGAGTTGGATTGTCTGGCGACCTGAAGGATCCAGGCAAGAGCATACCGCTGGGTACCATCAGCGCCACATTGATCGGAATGGTGATCTACCTGTTCATCGCCTCGAAGCTTGCCCTTTCTGCAACTCCTGCAGACTTGGTCGGCGATCAGTTCATCATGGGCAAGATCGCTCTGTACGGAGCCATTGTGATCCCGCTGGGACTTGCTGCTTCGACCATTTCCTCAGCGCTGGGGTCTGTCCTAGTCGCTCCGAGGACGCTGCATGCACTGGCCAGCGACAACAGCTTTCCCCTTCCGCGCATCAACAGATGGCTCAGCCGCCTGCGGAAGAAAGACAGCGAGCCCTTCAATGCTTCCCTGGTCACCTGTGCACTGGCCATGCTCTTCGTGGTCTTGGGCGATGTGAATGCCGTGGCCCAGATCATTTCCATGTTCTTCATGATCACCTACGGTTCGCTTTGTCTGATCTCGGTGCTCAATCACTTTGGCACATCGCCTTCCTATCGTCCGACCTTTCGCTCCAAGTGGTACATCAGCCTTGTGGGCTTTGCCTTCTCTGTCTGGGTGATGTTCAAGATCAATTTGGCCTATACGGTGGTGGCGGTCATCCTGATGACGGCCCTCTACATCTATGTCAACAATTACCATCGGGAACGGAAAGGACTTTCGAGCATCTTCGCCAATTCCATTTTTCAGCTCAACCGCAACCTGCAGCTCTATTTGCAGAAGTTCAAGTTTGGCAGGAGCAACAGCGAGTGGCGACCGAGCGCCATCTGCATTTCGGCGGACAGCTTCGAACGGGACAGCGCTTTTCGGCTTCTGAGCTGGATCTCGCACAAGTACGGATTCGGCACCTACCTGCACAAGATCGAGGGCTACTACTCTTCACAGACCTTCGAGCGTTCACAGCGGGAGCTCAAGCAACTGATCTCCAACTACGGGCAGGACAGCCATGTGTACATGGACACCATCATCTCGCCTTCCTACACCTCTGCTGTGGCGCAGTCCATTCAGATCTCGGGCATTTCGGGAATGGACAACAACATGGTGATCTTCGAGTACGACAAGGACGAACCCAGCGGGCTTCAGAACATCATCGACAATTTCAAGCTGGTGCGCAGCGGTCACTTTGACGTCTGCATCTATGCTTCCAGCCGAAAGCCCATCGTCCATCGCAACGGCATCCATGTATGGATCAAGCCCACGGACGATGAGAACGCCAACTTGATGATCATTCTCAGCTTCATCATCTTGGGGCATCCGGATTGGGCGAATGGGAACATCTCCATCTTCGCCATCTGTCGGGAAGAGGAAAAAGACAGCATTCGTAAGCAAATGGAAACGCTGATGGAAACGGGCCGATTGCCGGTGACCACACAGAATATCCAGATCATCGTTCAGGACGAGGATCGGTCATACAAGGACATCATGCTCGAACGATCGGCTCAGGCCGGGCTGACGGTGGTGGGCTTTAGAGAAGAAAACCTCAAGCACAGGGACGACGAGCTCTTCGAAGGATTCGAGGGCATGGGGCACATGGTCTTTGTGCACTCTTTTGAGCGCAAGCTGCTCGATTGACGCATAAGCAACAGATTTCTTTAGTAATTTGAACGCTCATTCTTACAAACATGAAAAAGTTCACTATTCTCCTATCGCTCTTATTTCTCTACTCTTTTGCTGCGCATGCCCAAGACGCTGGGTCTGCCCCTGAGCCAGAGCCATCCACTGCTTCAGCGGATGCCGATCGTTCTTTTGGTATGGTTGCTCATGCCGGTCTGCTCGGCTATGGCGCCGACTTCGCCACTCGGGTCAACCCGCATCTGATCATCAGGGCAGGGGTGAATTTCTTTCAAATGGCCCAACGGGAAGTGGAGTTCGGTGCTTATGTCCCTGTAGTGGGTGGTAATCCTGTTAAGATAGTGGCGTCAAACAACACCTTGTTCTTCGATATGATGGGGGAGTACTACCCATGGCAAAAGAGTTCGTTCAAGCTGCTTTTCGGCGGATCGTATATCCATTCGTTGACAGCAAATGCTTTGATAATGGTCGATGCTCCCATGATGTTCGGCGAGATCGAATTGACCCCGGAGCAGGTAGGCGAAATGGATATCGAATTGGCCTATGGCGGAATGGCTCCCTTTTTGGGCATTGGGTTTGGACGCTCCATCCCCAATAAGCGCATTGGCCTGGGCCTGGAAGTGGGCACCTACTACATCGGCTCGCCCTCGGTGAATATGAACGCCTCTGAATTGCTGGAACCTTCTGCCAGTGCCGAGCAGGAAAGGAGCTTTGAAGAGAGCTTTCGTACACTGAGCTGGCTGCCTGCCGTTAAGTTTCGACTGGCCGTGCGACTGTAAATAAAGTTTGATCAATT
>JAYOTP010000010.1:0-9759 GCA_038150465.1 Flavobacteriia bacterium
TGCATACAGCCATGGAGCGCATGCAGTTGTCGGCCCGGGCATTCGATAAGATCCTAAAGATCGGTCGCACGATCGCAGACTTGGAAGGCGTGGAAAACATAAAGGATACGCACCTTGCCGAGGCCATCCAATACCGAAGTCTGGACCGCGAGGCGTGGAGACAATAAAAGCATCCTTAACTTTCCCGAATGCGCATTTTATTGAGCAGCCGAGTGGATGCCAAACAACGGCCAGGTGGGGACAGCATCCATATGTGGACCCTGGCCGATGAATTGCGCAGAAGAGGACATCATGTTTTTGATTCCGCTGAGGAACTCAAGCAGGCGCCCGATATCTTGTTCCATTTCAATCTGGGGCGCCCAGAGCAGGCACTTGACCATCTGAACCGTTTTCCTAATGCACGCGTTTTTATCCAGACCATATTTGTCGACTACCGAACGACGGATGAGCACCCAAGTGCAGGAACGCTTCGTAAAGGACTGAGCTCCATTATGGGGGCCGGCCAAATGGAACTCTTAAAGGAGTTCGGCCGATGGATGAATGGGCAGCGCGGTTTTCCCTCCCTTGCTTACCTGGCCAAAGGCCACGACAAGGCAGCCCAGACGGTGTTGGACCGAGCGGAACGGATCTTTTCAGCTTCCAAGGAGGAATTATTGTGGATAAAGGACCGTTATCGCATCCATCCTGAGGCCTGCGAGACACTGCTCCCTCCACTGTCTTTGCTCTATTTCGATCAGCAGAATAGCAGTGAACCAAGGGAAGGAGGAGCGGGCGGTTTGTGCGTTGCCCGAATAGAACCGCTGAAGAATCAATTGGGTCTGATCCGGGCATGGAAGGAATCGTTTGGAACCCTGCACCTAGTCGGAGATCCCGCGCCCAATCATCAGGCCTATTTCAAGGAATGCGTTCGGGAGGCGGCAGGCAAGCCCATTGATTTTCATTCCGCGAAAAGTGCCGAAGCTGTCCGGGACCTGTACGATCAGATCCCGTATCATTTCTTGCCCAGTCTTTTGGAAACCACTGGATTGAGTACGGTCGAGTGTTTGGCGCGTGGTGGAAAGGCCCTAGTGGGCGATCGGACCAATTTGAGGGAAATATTTGGTGAACGTGTCCACTACTGCAAGCCCACCGATATCGAAGCACTGACAGAGTGCATTGCTCTGATGCAGGCGACGCCGCTAACGGACCACAGTCAGTGGGTGCGTACGCATTTTCATCCGGCCGCCATCGTGGACCGCATTGAGGCCTATTTTTAGACCCTATGCGAATAGCAGTCATCGGCAGCCGAGGCATCCCCAATCACTATGGCGGATTTGAAGAATGTGCCGCTCAACTGAGCCGAAGGTGGGTGAAAAACGGACATGAGGTGGTCGTTTACAACAGTTCATTGCATCCGTATGCAGGATCGAGTTGGGAAGGTGTCGAGCTGAGGCGCATGAATGATCCAGAAGACCGGCTCGGGACCTTTGGTCAATTCATCTACGATCTGAATTGCATCAGGGACTGTCGAAAAAGCACTTTCGATATCATCCTGCAACTCGGTTATACCAGCAGTGGAGTTTGGCAATTCCTCTTGCCGCGCGCATCCAAGATCATCACCAATATGGACGGATTGGAGTGGAAGCGGTCGAAATACAATTTCCTGGTTCGTCGATTCCTGAGATGGAGTGAGCAACTGGCGGCCCGTGCGGCGCATCAGATGGTCGCCGACAACTCAGGCATCCTGGACTATCTGGATCGCAGCTATGGGAAGGGCAGCGTCTATATTCCATACGGAGCGGAAGTTCCCGAGAAGGCCTCTACGGAACTGCTGCGATCTTACGGGCTGGAGAGCGGACAGTACGATCTGCTCATGGCGCGAATGGAGCCGGAGAACAACATTCACATGATCCTCGAAGGTTTGGTTGCGTCGGACTCGGATCTCCCGGTGCTCGTTGTTGGACACAGGCCCAATGCCTACGGTCTTCAGCTACAGCGGCGATTCGAAGGGACACAGGTTCGTTTTCATCCAGGTGTTTTCGAACGCGCTCATACCGATGCGCTGCGTCAGGGCTGTCGGTCATATTTCCATGGTCACTCCGTTGGGGGAACCAACCCATCTCTTTTGGAGGCCATGGCCTGTGGTTGTCTGATCCATGCACACGACAATCCGTTCAATCGAAATGTGCTGGGAACCAATGCTCATTATTTCAGCTCGGCTTCCGACATCAAAGACCAAATGGCCCGTCCGCTTGCTGCCACAGAGATGGCCCTCTGGAAAAAGGACAACTTCGAACGCTTGCGCAGGGAATTTCAATGGGAGAGCATTGCCGAGCAGTATCTCCTGCTGTTCGAACAGCTCTCTATCCGATAGGCCGAATTCCTTCATTCAAAATCTAGGACAGTGCAGGCTCAGAGGCCGTTGCGCTGTCGTATATTCGCCCTCCGTTCAAAATTTGAGAAATGGCAACACTCGAACGAATTCGAAAAAGCTCAGGGCTGCTGGTTGTTGTGATCGGTATGGCCATGATGGCCTTCATACTGACCGACCTTCTTTCCTCCGGCAATTCTTTCTTGCGCGGAAGCGCGAATGCAGTTGGATCTGTGAATGGCGACAAGATCGACATACAGGAGTTCAACCGGCTCATGGATCAGGCGCGCGCCACCTATGTAGCCAATACACAGGATGCGACTTTTCAGAATGCGACCGACAAGCAGTTCGCTGATCAGGTCTGGAACAGGCTGCTCAGGGAAAAGCTCTACGCAGGCATCACGGAAGGAAATGGCATCACCATTTCTGAAAAGGAGCTGTATGAGCGCATCATCAACAACCCCAACATCCGGGACAACCAAAGTTTCAAAGATCCCAATACAGGACAGTTCAGTGAGGCTGTCTTCCGGCAGGCATTGTCTCAGATCCAGGGGCAGCGGGGGACTGACCCTCAGGTAGATGAGATGTGGACTTCCTGGGTCGAATTCGAGCAGGCCATGGAAGAGCAGGGCGGATACGACAAACTCCACAAACTGGCTCAGTCTGCGGTCTACTATCCTGAGGCACTGGCCAAGAACCTGTTGAATGAACAGGGACAGAACTTCCGCGGTCGTTTTGTGGCATTGCGCTACAGCGACATTCCTGATTCCACCCTCGAGGTGACCGATTCGGATATCAGCGCCTATTTGAGCAAAAATGCAGATCAATACGAGCGGGAGGCGCAGCGGGACATCCTCTATGTGAATTTCCCGATCGAGGCATCTGAGCGCGACAAGCAGGAAATGCTGGACGAATTGAGCCAGTTGCGCGCAGATCGCATCCTGCCCAATGAAGCGACCGGTAGCACAGACACCATCAAGGGCTTCGATCAGACCGAAGAGGACAGTTTGTTCATCACCATTCACAGCGACATTCCCTACGATAAGACCTACTACAAGAAAAACGACCTCCTACCGGCACTCGATTCAGCCATTTGGGACGCCCCTATTGGTTTTGTTCACGGTCCGTATGTCGAGGGCACGGTCTATCAGCTGGCCAAGGTCACAGGCCGGATCACTTTACCGGACTCAGCCAAGGCACGGCACATTTTGATCGCCTATCAAGGGGCGGAACGTGCGGCCCAAACCGTTGTCCGTACGCCCATGGAAGCCAAGTCCATTGCCGACAGTGTGTTCGCCTACATACGTGAAGACATCAGCCGATTCGATGAAGTCAATGATTCCTTGTCGGATGATGTGGTGGCGCAAGCCAAATCGGGTGACTTGGGCTGGTTCCAGCAAAATTCCATGGCCCGTCCATTCGGAGACTTTTGCTTTTATCGGGAAAAAGGAGCCTTGGGCATGGTCTACACGAATTTTGGTATCCATATCGTTGAGATCACCGATCAGTCCGATGGAGAGCAGGCCATCCAGGTGGCCCGTGTGGCTCGGAATCTGCAGCCTACCGAGCGGACATTGAACGATCTGTACAACAAAGCATCTTCTTTTGCTTCCTCAGTGGATCAGGAAGGCTTTGGAGCAAAGGCCGAGGAGCAGGGCTACTCGCCCCGGCCAGTAACTGCCTTGGAAGAGTTCGATGAGAACATTTCGGGTTTGGGGAACAACCGTGCGATCGTTCGCTGGACCTTTGAGGATGACCGTTCTGTTGGCGACATCCAACTGTTCTCCAACGGGACCAAGTCCTATGTGGTGGTCTTGTTGGATCGGATGAAGGAAGAAGGTCTGCCCGATATCAGCGAAGTAGAGCTGAACATTCGTCCCAAGGTGCTGGTGGAGAAGAAGAAAGAGATCCTGCTGAAAAAGATGGAAGCAGCGGCGAGTTCCTCCACAACTGTTGAAGAATTGGCTGGGGCATTGGAGATAGAAGCGGATAAGATCTTCGATCAGAAGCTGAACTTCACCCAAGTGAATGTGACCGGTCTGGGCGGAGAGCCTGGATTTGTGGCCATGATGAGCAGCCATCCCATCAACGAGATCTTCCCTCCCTTTGCAGGCGACCGCGCCGTCTTCTGCGGCATGGTCGTGGAACGTGACCCCACGGTAGAGCAAGGCGACCATCAGAGTCTGGTGGATCAAAATCTTCAGCCCATGCGGACGCGGATGCCCAGTGCCCTTTTTCAAGCCATGGAAAAGACGGCACGCATCAAGGATATGCGCGCTAAGTATTATTGATCCAATTTGACCGAACGTACCTGATAGCCGGCTATGTGCCGGCTTTTTTTATAGGATCAGCATGCGGTAGGCATCGAGCCGCAGGAAAATGAACAGCAACAGAGTGAATCCCCAGAGCGAGGAGCCTCCGTAGCTGAAAAATGGGAGCGGGATACCGATAACGGGTGCCAGTCCGACCGTCATGGCGATGTTCACAGCGAAGTGCAGGAATAGGATGGCGGCAACACCGTAGCCATAGGCTCTGCTGAAACGGGATTTTTGTCGCTCGGCCAAAAAGATCAGTCGGAAGAGCAATGCGGTGAAAAGGAGTACGACCAGGCTGCTGCCGAGAAAGCCCCATTCTTCTCCCACAGTGCAGAAAATGAAGTCCGTGGTCTGCTCTGGTACAAAATCGTAACGCGTTTGGGTGCCTTGAAGGAATCCCTTGCCTGAAAGCCCACCTGAGCCGATGGCGATCAAACTCTGCTGCGTATTGTAGCCAATGCCTTTGGGGTCCTCTGCCTTGCCCAAGAGAATGTCGATGCGGTTTCTGTGGCGGTCTTCCAGCACCTCGTGAAAGGCGTGATCCACCGAAAGGACGACCCCAATTCCCAAAACAGCCATCAGAAGCGGTCCCCGCCAGAAGCCCGGTCTCCTTCGAGAGAAATAGGCCACAGCTAGGGAAAGAAGAAGGATACCGGAAAACACCCATACTTTATCCAGCAGCAGCGTCAGAACGAAGAGAATGCCGATGCCGATCGGCCCTAGGAGGACGGTCAGCGACATTCCTTCCCGGTAGAGCACGAAGAGAAAGGCAGAGAAAACCAAGGCAGAACCCAGATCGGGCTGAGGAAGGATAAGAAGGATGGGCAGCGCGATCAGTGCAAAGGCCATCCAGCGGCTGCGCGCACTCATGCCTTCTCTGGAAGATTCTTTGGAGAACAGTTTGGCCAGCGCCAAGGCTGTGGTGCACTTGACGAATTCCGAGGGCTGCAGACTGAATCCCCCGAAGGTGTACCAGGAACGGGCGCCGCTGATCGTGCTTCCAAAGATGAGTACGCCAGCCAGCGCCAGGAGGGAAAGTACGTAGGCAGGGTAGGCGATCCGTTCGTACAATCGTCCGTCGAGAAAGAGCAGGAAGAGCAGGATGAGCATCGAAGAGCCGATCCAAAGCATCTGCTTGCCGTATTCGGTGTCCATGGACCAGAAGTGTTCGTGTTCGGGCTGGTAGGCTGCCGAGTGGATGTTCATCCAGCCCAAAAGCACGAGCAGCATGTACAGACCGATCGATATGCCATCGAGCTTCCAAAAAAGTCCCTGACCCTCTCTCACGGCTGCTTTTGTTTGGTTCCTGCCAGGGCATATTCAGCACGCAGATCGCCCTCGACCATGCGCTGCTTCAATCCGGTACGCGCCACCTTCCCCGTCAGATAGCGTTCCATCAGCAAGCTGGCAATGGGCGCCGCCCAACGCGATCCCCAATAGCCATTCTCCACGATGATGGACAAAGCGATCTTGGGATCGTCCTTTGGGGCGAAGGCGATGAAAATCGAGTGATCCTGACCGTGTGGGTTCTGAGCAGTTCCCGTCTTTCCGCACATGGCAATGGAATCGTGTCGAGAGGCCATGGCCGTTCCCTTTTCAAATACCTCATGCATGCCCTCGATGACTTCATCGAAATGACCGGGGTCAATGCTGGTGTGTTTTTTCTCGAGGAATGCCTCGTTTTTCCGATCGCCGATCAGCCGGACGATATGCGGGGTGAAGTAGTGTCCCCGGTTGGCAATGGCTGCGCTCATATTGGCCATTTGGATCGGGGTCAGGACCAACTCCCCCTGTCCGATCCCCAATGAGATCATGGTCGTCGCACCCCAGCCCGTATACCCAAGAGCCCGATCGTAATAGTCGGCGTCCGGAACGAATCCGCGCCTTCCCGTGGGCAGGTCGTTGTTCAGGAAATTGCCGAGGCCAAAGCTGCGAACATGGGTGGACCACATATCCAGACCTTCCTGGGCCGTGGGGTACTTCTCGATCACTTTTTTGAAGACCTGACAATAGTAATTGTTGCAGCTTTTTGAGATGGAAAGACGCAGGGCGACCGGACGATCGGTTCCACAATGACAGGCCACGTGCAGGCCTCTGGCATGGAAACCATTCCTACAGCTGAAGCTGCTGCTGGGACGTATCACCTGCTCCTGCAAGCCGATGAGCGCATTGATCAATTTGAATGGAGATCCGGGAGGGTATTCCGCGAGAACGGCTCTGTCGAACAGGGGCTTGTTCAGGCTGTCGTTCAGCAGACGAGAGTATTCATTTGAGCGCTTTCGCCCCACCAGTCGTCCGGGATCGAATGTCGGGCTGCTGACCAATGCGAGGATCTCTCCACTTTCGGGTTCAATGGCAACGATGGATCCCCGTTTGTTGCTCATCAGCTCTTCTCCGAGCAATTGAAGATCGATGTCCAGTGTTGAGTGAATGTCCCAGCCAGGAACCGCCAGCGTATCGTAGGCGCCTTCTGCAAATGCATTTTGCTCCCGGTTGTGCACGTCCACCATGATGTACCGAGCACCGGAACGACCCCTGAGTTCCTCTTCGTAGGCCTTTTCAATGCCGCTGACCCCGTGAAGGTCGCCCATTCGATAGCGTGCATTCTTGCGAACAAAACCTTCTGTCACTTCCCCTATATATCCCAGAGCATGGGCCGCACCGATATGGCCGTAGGATCTTTGGGCGCGCTTCTGCACGTAGAAGCCCGGGAAACGGTGAAGATGCTCCTGCAAAGCGCCAAAGGACCGGGCAGATATCTGACGGATCACGGCCGATGAGCGGTAGGAAGAGTAGCGTCGGGCTTTTTTGAGTTTGGAACGCAGATCGGTCGGTGCGACCGAAACCAGACGGGCCAGATCGAGGCTGTCAAAAGCAGTGGTCTGCGAGGGAACGACCATCAGATCATAGGCCGGAATATTGGAAACGAGGAGCTTTCCATTGCGGTCGTAGATGTGCCCCCGGGGAGCGTAAATACGTTCTTTACGAATGACATTTTCATCCGCGTAGAGTGCGTATCGATCATCGAGGATCTGCAGGTCAAAAAGCCGTCCAATGAAGAGGGCGCAGGTCAGGCCGAAAAAGAGGAAAACGATCAGCGCCTTGTTCACAGGGAGGCAGCGGTTTTTCGACCCGCCAAAAGCTGGACCATGAGAATGATGAGCAGGCTGAAAACAGCCGTGTAGGTGGCGTCCAGCAGATGGAAGAACCATCCGCTCAAGCTGTGTTCGTCAATGACGAAAAGGAAATAGTGATGGACCCACAGGCCGGAAAATGCATAGAACAGAAATTTCTGCCAGCCCATATCGCGCAGGCTCAAAGCGCCAAAATCAAAGCCTTTTTGGGTGGAGACAAGACGAACCAGACGCGGACGAAGAAAGCCGACCCAGCTGCAGGCAAAGGCGTGGATGCCAGAGCTCTGCTCCATCAGATCGATGCTGAAACCAAGAACAAAGGCGGCGATAAGAACGGCTGCCCGTTTGGTTTCCACAGGCAGCATGAGGATGATGATGGGGTAGACATAGGGGTTGATGAAGCTGAGGAGTTCCACTTCATTGAGCACGACCACCTGAGCGATCCATATCCCCAGGATCTGCAGCATCTCTCTTAAGCCGACTTGTCTCAAAACGCTGGTTTCAGGGATTCGAGACTGTCCCGCTCTGGGCGAAGTAGGTTTTGCACCACATAGACGGAATTCAGATCGGCGAAATCCACACTGAGTTGCAGTTCGCCGCTCAGGAAGTCTGTTGCTTCAGACCGTTCAACAAGGAAGATGCGTCCGATCGACTGATCTGGAGGAAAAACGCTGGAATGTGCGCTGCTGTAGATCAGATCTCCTTTGCTGAGTTTGGATTCTATGGGAACATCCTCGATACGTGCTCGTCGGTGGTCACCGCCGGGCCAGAACACCCTGCCGAAATAGCCCGTGTTGCGAATGTGTCCACTGGTGCTGAAGCGACTGTGCAAGAGCGAGAGAACGGTGGAGTAATGTGCAGAGCAGGAGAGCACCACGCCAACGATGCCCTTTTCACTGATCACCCCCATACCAGGAAGGATGCCGTGAACACGGCCTTTGTCGAGGGTCAGCGTGTTGTTTTCCATCGATATGGAGTTGTTGATGACCCGGGCCGCCCGATACTGGAATTGTCTGTTATGCAGGGTATCTATCTGGAGGCTGTCTCTGCTGAAGAGCTCGAAATGACTTTCTTTCATCAGGCTGCGGAGCGCTGCATTCTCCTGACGGAGCTGTTCGTTCCACTGCTTCAGCGAAAAGTAGGATCTCAGATCACTGCGCCAGCTGAATAAGGAATTCTCAAGCTCGCTCGTCCAGCCGGTCCACTTCGACCTTTGGTAATGTGCTGAGGAATAGAGAGTGCCCAATGCAAGGGCTTGAAGGAACAGGAAGAGGAGCGTGAATCGGTGCCGGAATAATAGGTCGATTAGGCGTTTCATTCCCTTCCGTTTAGCGCATCAGGAAGTTGAATTTGTCCAGATTCTTCAGGGCGATTCCCGTTCCGCGCACCACGGCGCGCAGCGGATCTTCCGCCACATATACAGGAAGTTCTGTCTTTAGAGAGATCCGTTTGTCCAGACCGCGGAGCATGGAGCCTCCTCCCGCCAGATAGATGCCGCTGTTGTAGATATCCGCAGCCAGTTCGGGTGGGGTCATGGAAAGGGCTTCCATGATGGCCTCTTCGATCCGGGTGATGGACTTGTCCAATGCGCGGGCGATCTCTTTATAGGTGACCATGACCTGCTTGGGCTTACCCGTCAAGAGATCCCTTCCTTGTACTGCAAGTTCATCTGGCGGCACCTCCAACTCATCGAGGGCAGAGCCCACTTCGATCTTGATCTGTTCGGCGGTACGCTCACCTATGTACAGGTTGTGTTGGTTCCGCATGTAAAAGCTGATGTCATTTGTGAACACATCTCCGGCCACCTTGATGCTCTTGTCACTAACGATCCCTCCGAGGGCGAGAACGGCGATCTCAGTGGTTCCCCCGCCGATATCGATGATCATATTGCCTTTGGGCTCCTGTACATCGACCCCGATACCGATCGCTGCCGCCATGGGTTCGTGGATGAGGTAGACTT
>JAYOTP010000010.1:9859-54351 GCA_038150465.1 Flavobacteriia bacterium
ACATCGACCCCGATACCGATCGCTGCCGCCATGGGTTCGTGGATGAGGTAGACTTCCTTGGCTCCTGCGTGTTCGGCAGAATCTCTAACCGCTCTTTTTTCCACTTCCGTGATTCCCGATGGTATGCAGATCACCATTCGAAGTGAGGGAGCCATCCACTTGCTTCTCAGACCGGGAACACTTTTTATGAATTCCCGGATCATGTGCTCCGATGCATTGAAATCGGCAATGACGCCGTCTTTCAGCGGACGGACCGTCTTGATGTTTTCGTGGGTTTTCCCATGCATCTGTCGGGCTTCGTGCCCAGAGGCAATGATCTTGTTGCTCGCTCGGTCAATGGCGACGATGGATGGTGCGTCCACCACGACCTTATCGTTGTGAATGATCAATGTGTTCGCCGTTCCAAGGTCGATCGCAATGTCTTGTGTGAAGAGTTTAAAAAGGCCCATGCGGGGGATTCATGCGGGTTAATGTTTGAAGTGTCTGTGTCCGGTGAAGACCATGGCCATGTTGCTGGCATCGCAAAAGTTCACCGACAATTCGTCTTTGACCGAACCTCCGGGCTGTATCACAGCTTCGACCCCCGCCTCGTGCGCTATCTCCACGCAGTCTGGAAAGGGGAAAAAGGCATCTGAGGCCATGACCGCGCCCTCGGTGTCGAGCTGGAAGGCTTCTGCCTTGTTGAGCGCCTGGCGCAGGGCGTCCACCCGGGAGGTTTGCCCGGTGCCGCTTCCGATGAGTCGACGGTCCTTGGCAATGACAATGGTGTTGCTTCGTGTGTGCTTGGAAACCTTTGAGGCAAAAAGCAGATCGGCCTCTTCTTCTTTGCTCGGTGACCGCTTGGTGACCACCTTGAGGTCTTCCTTTGAATCGGTGATGTCGTCCGGCTCTTGTTCGAGCACACCATTTAAAATGCTGCGCAGCTGTTTTTCTGGCCGGCTGATCGCCCGGGTACGCAAGAGGATGCGGTTCTTTTTGGCCTGAAGGATCTGAAGTGCCTCTGGGCTGAAGTCAGGGGCCATCAGTATCTCGAAGAACAGTTTGTCGATCTTCTCAGCCACTTCCGCATCGATCGTCCGGTTGGCAGCAAGTACGCCTCCGAAGGCAGAAACCGGATCGGCTTCAAGCGCATCTTCCCATGCCTGAGTGAGGGAATCTCTGCTCGCAATGCCACATGCGTTGTTGTGCTTGAGGATGGCGAATGTGGTGTCTTCGAATTCATCGAGCAGCCACCACGCACTGTCGATATCCAATAGATTGTTGTAGCTCAGTTCCTTTCCGTGCAACTGTTCGAAGGCCTCTGAGAGATCACCGATGAATCGCCCCTTTTGGTGCGGATTTTCTCCGTATCGAAGCTCCTTGGAACCGCTCATCCATCGATTGATCTCCTGATCGTAATGGGCACTTACAGCAAAAGCACGCGTGGCCATCCGCTTCCTGTCCTCGGCCTCGCTGTGTCCAGCTTTCTCTTCCATCAGCTTCTGTACGTCTTCGTACGCATCTTTATCGGGTACGATAAGAACGTCTTTGTGGTTCTTGGCGGCCGCCCGGATAAGAGAAATGCCTCCTATATCGATCTTTTCAATGATCTCACTTTCGGATCCGCCTTGGGCGACCGTTTCCCGAAAGGGATACAGATCAACGACCACCATGTCGATCTCGGGTATTTCGTAGCGGTCGAGTTCTTGTGCATCTCCGCTATCTCCTCTCCGGGAGAGGATCCCCCCAAAGACCTTTGGATGAAGCGTTTTGACCCGTCCGCCAAGGATGCTCGGATAGCTGGTGAGCTCTTCCACAGGATGCACAGGAAGTCCGAGTGCTTTGATGTAGGTATAAGTCCCACCTGTGGAATAAAGCGTTACTCCTTGTGAACGCAAACACTTGACCAAGGGCTCTAAGCCGTCCTTGGAAAAAACCGAAACCAATGCGGTGCGTACTTTTTTCAATCCAATACCGATAAAGAAGGTGAACCAAATCGAATGAGCAAGATAATGAATTAAGCCCCTGAGCACCCTTCATTTCTTCACTAATTTGCAAGCCTATTTCGGTCCCTATGCGCGCTTGGTTCAATGCTCTTTCCGAAAGTGTGGCTTTCGCGCTGCACGCCCTTCTGGTCAACAAATTGCGCGCATTCCTGAGTCTTTCAGGCATCTCTATCGGGATCTTCTCCATCATTCTGGTATACACTGTTGTGGATTCTTTGGAATCCAACATACGCAGCAGTGTGGAGTCTTTGGGGAACGATGTGGTCTACATCCAAAAGTGGAGCTGGGGCGGTGGTGGCGAATATCCGTGGTGGCAGTACATGAAAAGGAGGGAGCCCTCTTTTCAGGATTTCAAGGATCTGCAAAAGCGGTTTCCCAAGGCCGAGGCCATGGCATATGGAATGAGCATGAGCAGTGTGGCCAAGTACGGGAGCAATTCCATTGAAGGGGTAGGAGTATTCGGCTCGACACATCAATACGATCGGATATGGGAATTCGAACTGGCTGAAGGAAGGTATTTCACCGAACTGGAGTCCAACTCTGGACCCAATGTGGCGATCATTGGTTCGGATATCGCTCAGGGTCTTTTTCAGGGCAAAAGCGCGGAGGGCAAGAAGATCGGTATTCTCGGAAGGAAATTTCGGGTCATCGGTGTCTTTGAAAAGAAAGGCAAAAGTCTGGTAGGCGAGAACCAGGATGAGTTGATCCTCGTCCCGACCTCGACCATGCTCAAACTCGCCAGTCCGGAGAAGTTGAATGGCAACATGATCATGGTGCGCGCCGGAGCAGGCATGTCCTTTGATGAATTCAAAAGTGAACTCAGGGGCGTGTTTCGCACCATTCGAAGACTCCAACCCAAGGTGGATGACGATTTCTCCCTGAATGAGATCTCCTTGGTGGCCAATGGTCTGGACCAATTGTTCGGTGTTATCGGTGCGGCGGGTACGGTGATCGGTCTTTTCTCCGTGCTGGTCGGCGGATTTGGCATCGCGAACATCATGTTCGTCAGCGTGAAGGAACGCACCAATCAGATCGGCATCCAAAAGGCACTCGGTGCGCGAAATGCCTTTATCCTCATGCAGTTTCTGGCCGAAGCGGTGCTGCTGTCTCTGATCGGTGGCCTGGTCGGGCTGGGGGTGGTGCTGGGCATCATTCCTTTTGTGGAAGATCTCTTTGGCTTCGAAGTTTTCATGAGTCTCCAAAATGTATGGAGAGGCATTTCGATCGCGGTCGGTGTGGGATTGGTCAGTGGAACCATCCCGGCATTGCTGGCCTCACGACTCGATCCGGTCGAGGCCATACGCAGCGGCATCTAGAAACCTGCCAAAGGCCATTTTTCTCCGATCTGTTCGCAGATATTTCCGATGAGCCTTCGGTCTTCAGCTCCAAAGGGAGCCGTCTTATTTGAATCAATGTCCAATTGGGCCACCAATCGGTCTCCGGAAAAAATGGGGTAGACCACTTCGCTTTGTACGAGCACATTGCAGGATATGTAGTTGTCTTCGAGGCGGACATCATCCACAAAAAGGGCTTCTCCACTTTCTGCCACCTGGCCGCATATCCCTTTTCCATAGGGAATGCTGGTGTGTTCTGTGGGCAGTCCTTCGAAGCAAAGCAGATCGAGTCTCCGCTGTTCCGGATCCATGGTGTAGATGCCCACCCAGTCATAATGAGCTACTGTTTGTTGGAGCAAACTACAGACTTTCTGGAGCGCACTTTTACCAAGTGCAGCAGCCGAGATCATCTCACTGGCTTGTTGCTCGATCTTTTTCCACTGGGTCATAACTGCAAGGATTCTTTGATATGGGGGATGTATATGATGATCCCGATCACTGCGGACGAAATGGATACAACGAGCACTGCAGCAGCTGCGAGATCCTTGGCATCCCTGATGAGTTCGTCTTTTTCTGGATGGATCTTATTGGCCAGACGTTCGACCGCTGAATTCAGAGCTTCGGCGGCAAAGACCGCCCCGATGCACATCAGAATGACCGTCCATTCCAAGGGCTTGAGTTCGAGTAGGACTCCAAGGCCCATCGTACAAAAAGCAGCGAAAAGGTGGAAGCGGGCGTTCCTTTCCTCCTTGATCAGAATAAAAAGTCCACGGAAGGCGAAGAGGAATCCGTGCAGAAATGATTTCCTCATTGCGTTGTTGAAATGTTTAAGACCCCAACCCTAAGCATGTGTTTTGGCGTATTTCCTTTGACTAAACTAACTGAAGTGCGTATTAAGGGTTCTATTCCGCATTCTTTTTTTCGAGAGAAAAAAGAAGTTTTGTTGAACAAGAATCCTTCTTGAGCCTTAATCCCAAAATGAGCAGTATGCTTAGAATGCGATTTGTCAGTGTAATTTCTTCGTTGATCTTACTTCCCTTCGGCCTCAGTGCCCAGACCGAGTTCGGAGTCGTCGATTTTCAATCGACCGATCTGGACGGAAACGCCACGACTCAGATATGTCCGGGCAACGACTATCAGGTGCAATTTGCGGTGACCAACGGGCAGCTCAATGCGTTCGCTGTCGCCCGGATCGTCATGGTGGACCCATTGGATGCGTTGAATCCGTTGAACAATCAGGTGGTTGGAAACTTCAACAATGGAGCGACCAACATCATAGGAACACCGGGTACGCCAAGTGCACCGATCCCCGTGACCGTCAGTATTCCGGGTTCTGCCACGCCAGCAGCCTACTCATTCTTTGTCTCCGTAGACTCGGTGAATGTGACTCCTGGTCCGGCCGTTAGTGATTCCATTCAGCGCACAGCGATCGCCAATCCAGTGGCCTCGGTCGTATTGGACACATCTTCAGCGGTCTATATGAATACGTTCCGCACAGACAGTGCGAGCCGTTTGTTGTCCTATGATCCGCTGACGGGTCCTGTGGCAGGCGGAATCGACGCGATTCCGGCAACTGCAGTTCCTGTTCCGGATGCGCGCGACAGCACGATCAACTTTTGCGCGGGTGACAGCCTGCTGCTTTGGAATGCCGACAGCCTGACGGCTACCGCTCACATATGGTATCAGAACGGATCGCCAGTTGTAGGGCCGGGTTCTGGCAAGGGCCATCTTTGGGTCAGTGAGTCAGGTTACTACTCACTGCGCACAGAACAAGCCAATACCTGTTCAGATTCAGTGGCCTACATCGGAGTGGGCTCAGCATCTGGCGGCGTGACGGCAGGTGTCAAGGGCGTCTACTTCAATGCATACGACATCGACACCACCATTTCCCGCAACGGTCCTGGTAATGCAGTCGGTCCCGCCACCCGTTTCTGCTTAGGAGATTCAGTGGTTCTTTCGGCGCGGGAGATCTCCTCGCATCCACAGGGGAATTACAGCTATCAGTGGGTAGCCAACGGCACTGATTCCATCAGCACGAATTTTGAGTTGGTGGTCAAGAATGCTGGCAATTACGAAGTATACATCACCGAATCGATCGGAAATTTCAGCTGTTCCGGCAGATCCAGTCTTGTACAGGTGATCGTAGACTCCATCCCGAGTCTGGCCTTCAGTACGGGAGATTCCATTGGCATCCTTCCCGGCGACAGCATCACGGTCACGGCGAATGTGACCAATGGCCTGGCTTCCAGTTTCCGCTGGTTCAAGTTGCCATTGAACAACACTGTTGCCACAACAGCAGACTACGAGGTGAAAGATCCCGGAACCTATTTCGTGCAGGCCACCAGCGCGAGCGGTTGCCAGATGAACGATACGTTGTATGTCGAAGACCTTTCTCGTACGCATTTGAGCATCAGTAGTTTCCAGACTGAGAATTTGGATGGAACCTTCAGTTTACAGATTTGTCCGGGAAGCACACATCCCTTGGAATTCATTGTGGCCGATGGCCGGGTGAATCCTTTTGCTACGGTGGTTGTGCGCATCGTGGATAAAAACAATCCGGTGAATACGATCAATGGAACGGCCGTCGGCTCCTATCCCAACGGAGGAACGGCCATCACGGGAACGACTGGGGCGCCGAGTGCGCCGGTCCCGGTGACGGTCACCATACCCGATCCGATCAATTCTTCGGATTACTTCTTCTATTTGGACGTGGCCCCCGCAGGTGTTTTTCCTTCGCCAGCAGTGAGCGACAGCACCGAACGGACGGTGATCCCGAATCCCATTTCCCGCATGGTGCTGGATACATCCACAGCGACCTACGCAAATATTTTTAAGACAGATAGTCTGAGCATTCTTCTTTCCAATGTGGCGGGCTTGGGTCCCGTGCCTGGTGGAGTAGACTTTCTGCCGCCAACGGCTTTTCCTATTCCCGATGCGGCCGACAGCACGGTCAACTTCTGTAAGGGCGATAGCTTGTATCTGTGGAATCCAGACAGTCTTACCGCCAATGAGCACATTTGGCTCCTGAACGGCGTCCCTTACCCAACTGCAAGTGTCAACCAAGGACATCTTTGGGTGCATGAATCGGGTTACTACAACCTGATCACAGAGAATTCCAACACCTGCGAAGACTCCGTGGCCTACATTGGTGTGGGTCGGCCCGGACTGATCGGTGCAGCTGGGGTCAAGGGCATTTATTTCAATGCCTACGAAGTGGATACCACCCTGTCCAGAGTAGGTGTGGGCAATGCCGTCGGACCTCCTACGCGTTTTTGTGTAGGCGATTCACTGGTTCTTTCGGCCCGTGAGAATTCCTCGCATCCCTTGGGCGCATACACTTATCAGTGGGTGGCCAATGGAACCGACTCGATCAGCACAGATTTCCAGATCGTAGTCAAGCAACCGGGTTCATATGAGGTCTACCTCACTGAATCCATCGGCACTGGATTCACCTGCGCAGTCAAATCGAATGTGGTGGAAGTGGTGCTGGATTCCTTGCCGGGTGCGGAGATCGGTACAGCGGGTGCAACCATCTGCTACGGAGATACCATCGTGGTCCAGGACACCAATACTTACTTCCCCTCGCGTCTTTATGAGTGGTATGCCAACGGACAGAGCCTCTTGGGCACCTTTGGTGATACCAACCTGATCAAGCTTGATACAGCCTTGCTTTCTTCCATTGGCGTTCATGCAGACACCCTGCTGTATATGACGCTTGTGGTGACCGATACGATCGGTTGCGACAGTGTGAGTGCGCCAGTGGTGTTTGACTTTGCCCGTTATCCAGAGATCGCATTGAGCAGCGGGAATAATGTCTCGCTTTGTTTGGGCGACAGCCTTGTGGTTTCTGCCTTTACGGTCAACGGCGTTCTGAGTTCCTACATCTGGTACGATCTGGCGGACAGCAGTGTCATTTCGACGAATGCGAACCTGACGATCAATACGGCTGGTGCCTATTATGTAGAGGCAACCGGACCAAACGGCTGTTCCAAGACCGATACACTGGTTGTGACCGGTCTGGCAGTCACGGCCAACGCGGGGATCGACCAGGCTGTGGATTCCGGTCAGGTGGTCCAGCTCGGTGCGACAGGCGGTATCAGCTATTACTGGTACGCCAATTCACCGGTCTATTTCAACAATCCGTTCGATCCAAATGCACAGACGCTGCCCACCATGGATACGACCACCTATTATGTAGAAGTCACTGCGGCCAACGGCTGTGTGAGTGTGGACAGCATGCAGGTATTCATCAATCCGAAAGTGCCGGATCCGCTGGAACCCTACAGCGATGTTCAAAATGTGATCACGCCCAACGGCGATGGAGTGAACGACCTGCTCGATCTGTCTGAGGTGATGGATGGAGACAATTGCGAACTGCGCATCATGAATCGCTGGGGCGCTTCTGTTCGGGTATTCTCTTCCTATCAGAACAACTGGAACGGTACCGACGACGGCGGGGATATCCTCCCGGATGGCACCTACTATTACACATTGAGATGCTCCTCCGGAGTGGAATTCAGGATCAAAGGTGCGGTGACGATTCTCACCGGTAACTCTAAATAATCACAGAGATGAAGAACACTATGAAAAAGTCCTTTCTCATCTGCCTTTCACTGATCGTCATGAGCCAGCTCAAGGCGCAGCAGATACCGCTGTACAGCAATTATTTCTTTACGCCGTATATCTACAACCCTGCACTTTCCGGAAGTCAGGGAACAACGGAAGCCACTTTGGTGCACCGTCGGATGTGGAGTGGCCTGCAGGGATCACCAGAGACCTCTGCACTCGCCATCAACGGAGCCATGGGGAAGCAGCGTATCGGATGGAGTGGATACATCTACTCGGATAAGACAGATATCCTCTCTCGGGTGGGTATGTACGCCAGCTATGCCTATCATGTTCAGCTCAGTGCCAAGAATGTGCTGAGTTTTGGCTTGGGTGCGGGATATGTCAATCAGAGCATCGACCTGTCCAGCGTGAACGTGGGCAATCGGCTCGATCCTGTGCTCTTCATTTCTCCAAATGACAGAGGATCCTTCGATCTCAACTTTGGAATGAATCTGAAGATCGATCAGTTCAATATCGGTGTGGCCATGCCTCAGGTCCTCGGTTCTTCTGTGAAGTACAGCGAGAACTATGGGGGAGAGGTGTTCTTCAATCTGATCCGCCATTACATCGGTACCGCCCAGTACGATCTGCATGTGCAGGGGAATAGAATGGTGCTGAGCCCTTATGTGCAGATACGAGCTGCGGACAATGTGCCCTTCCAGTTCGATGCGGGTGCGATGTTCTCCATGAAGAAATATGGTTTTGTGGGGGCCTCCTGGCGCAACGACTACGCCGTGACCACGAATATCGGCTACTACCTCACGCCTCAACTGACTTTGGGCTATGCCCACGATTTCAGCCTCAATACCTATGCTTCTCAGTTGGGTACGAGCAACGAATTCATGCTCAGTTGGAGTTTTGGAGAGAACAGCAAGATGGAGCGTCTTGAGAACGAGATCAAGAAGCTCAAGGAGAACGACCGCCGGAAGATGGAGCAGTACGAGGAGATGCTGGAGGAGCGCCTCGAGGAAATGGAAGATGAGATCAAGGTGGAAGAAGCGGCCAGAAAAGCAGGTGAAGAAGCAGCCAAAGAGACGCTGGAGGAATACCTGAAGGACAATCCAAATATTGGCCAGGGAGGCGGTGGCGGAACGACGGCAGCATCCACTCCGGCGGAAAGCCAGACCTCTGCCTCTGACCAGACGTCTGCGGGTACAACGCCAGCCGGATCTGCTGCGACCACACCAGCAGAGGAGAGTTTGCCCACCAACACGAAGCCAGGAACCCGCGGATTCTATGTCGTGGCGGGTGTGTACAGCGGCGAAGCCAATGCCGTCCGAATGGTAGAGAACATTGCCAAGCAGGGTATGGAAGCGGGATTCTTCCGCGATTCAGCCAGTGGCTTCTACTACGTCTATCTGCGTCAATTCGGCGACTACAAGTCGGCCAAACAGGCGAAGAATAACAGACTGAACGGAACGTACAAAGGACAACTTTGGATCAAGATCATTAACTGACCCCATGTTGAATCGGTGAATGTCAGGACCGCCCCTCGGGGCGGTTTTTTTTGTTCAGGGATTTGCCGTCGATGGAAGCAGTCGGCTGAGGAGTTCAGAGGCCTGTTCGATGGAATCCACTTCTGGAAAGACAAGAGAGAGCTTGCCATTGCGCTCCTTCATTTGTGCATTGGGCACTGCTTTCAATCCCATGAGCAATGACTGGAATTCATCGGATCGGAAGTAGGGGTGGTCCCCATCTGCAATGAAATAGGCGATGAATTTACTTTGCTTGAGAACGAGTTTCTCGAATCCCAGGGCGCGTCCTTTCCAGCGCAGGCGGAGGCTGTTGAGCAATTCGATGACGGTCTCTGGAAGTGCGCCGAATCGGTCTTTCAATTCGGAGGCAAATGCCTGCAGTTCCTCCTCTGTTTTGAGCCCGTTCAATGTTTGGTACAGTCGCAGGCGTTCCTCGATCTGGTTCACATACTCATCGGGGATCAGCAATTCGAGGTCCGTATCGATCTGCGTCTCCTCGATAAGGGTCTGTGTGGGCTCCTGCTCGTACAGCTTTTTGAATTCCTGCTCCTTGAGTTCTCGCACCGCTTCAGAGAGGATCTTTTGGTACATGTCGAATCCCATATCTGAGATGAAGCCGCTTTGCTCTCCGCCGAGCAGGTCGCCTGCGCCCCGGATCTCCAGATCGCGCATGGCAATATTGAATCCGCTCCCGAGATCGGAGAACTGCTCGATCGCCTGAAGTCTTTTTCGCGCCTCATCGGTCATGTGGCTCTGCGGCGGTGCGATCAGATAGCAGAAGGCCTTTCGGTTGCTCCGCCCGACTCGACCCCTCATTTGGTGCAGATCGGACAGGCCGAAGTTCTGGGCTTGGTGGATCAGAATGGTATTGGCATTGGGGACGTCCAATCCGTTCTCCACAATGGTCGTGCTGACCAGCACATCGAAGCGTCCTTCCATGAAGCCCAGGAGCAATTGTTCCAGTTCCTTTCCCTCCATTTGACCGTGCCCGATGGCCACCCTTGCATCTGGAACGATCCGTTGGATCATGCCCGCCACTTCTCGGATGTTCTCCACCCGGTTGTGTACGAAGAAGACCTGTCCGCCACGTTCGAGTTCGAAGGCAATAGCATCCCGGATCCGGGCCTCATCAAAGGGGATGAGTTGGGTGTCGATCGGTTGGCGATTGGCCGGTGGCGTGGTCATGATGCTGAGGTCACGTGCGGCCATCAGGGAAAATTGCAGGGTCCTCGGGATGGGAGTGGCCGTTAAAGTGAGCGTATCCACGTTGACTTTCAGTGTCTTGAGTTTATCCTTGACCGAAACGCCGAATTTCTGCTCCTCGTCGATGATCATCAGTCCGAGGTCCTTGAACTGCACGTCTTTTCCGACCAGCCGATGGGTCCCGATGACAATGTCCACCTGGCCCTCAGCCAATGCCTTGAGGGTTTCCCGTTGTTCTTTGGCAGTTCGGAATCGATTCAGATACTCCACGCGGCAGGGGAAGTCCTTCAGTCGGTTGCTGAAGGTGCGGTAGTGCTGAAAAGCCAGCAGGGTGGTGGGAACAAGCACGGCCACTTGCTTGCTGTCGGTCACGGCTTTAAAGGCAGCCCGCAAGGCGATCTCCGTCTTTCCAAAGCCCACATCTCCACAAATGAGGCGGTCCATTGGCATGGAACCTTCCATATCCGATTTGACATCGGCCGTGGCCTGCACCTGATCCGGTGTGTCCTCATAGAGGAATGAGGCTTCGAGCTCGTGCTGCAGATAGGTGTCAGGAGGGAATGCATGCCCTTTGGCGCTCCGTCTTTTTGCATAGAGCTTGATCAGGTCGAAGGCGAGTTCTCTCACCCGCGACTTGGTCTTCTGTTTGAGTTTCTTCCAGCTGGGGCTGCCGAGTTTGTGCAAGCTGGGCTGGGTGCCTTCTTTGCCCGAATAGCGTGAGATCTTGTGAAGCGAATGAATGCTGACGTAGAGCACGTCCGAATCCTTGTATTGCAGCTTGATGGCTTCCTGCATCTTGCCATTCACCTCGATCTTCTGCAGCCCTCCGAACTTGCCCACTCCATGATCGATGTGGGTGACGAAGTCTCCGTATTGCAGGCTGTTGAGTTCTTTGAGCGTGAGCGTTTTTTCGCTTTCCCGGTTGCTTTTGATCCGGAACTTCTTGAATCGCTCAAAGAGCTGATGGTCGGTGAATACGGCGGTTTGACTGTTCTTGTCGATGAATCCGGCGTGAATGTTCCCAAGGACCGGACGGTAGTCCACTTCCTTGCCGATGTCCTCCATGATGGCCTCAAAGCGTTCAACCTGACGGGCCGTACTGCACACCAGATAGTTCTGAAAGCCATCGGCAGACAGCTCGTTCAGCCGGTCGCTGAACAGATCGAATTGCTTGTTGAACGATGGCTGGGGAGAACCGGAGAAGTCCACTTGCTCATCCCTGCCTGTTCCCAGTTGCAGGCGCAGATGTGCCTGCATTTCCAGAGAAAAGCGAGCTGAGTCCACAAAGAGGTCTTCCGGACGCGAACGCATGGTCTCTCCTTCCAACTGCTCAAAGGCATCCTTGGCGAGTTCCGTCATCCGATCGAGTTGCTCCATCAGTCCCTGGGCATCGTCCATCCAGAGCCAGGTCTTGCTGCGCATGAACTCCAACAGGCTTTGCCTTTTTTCCATCTGCGCCTTGTTCTCCAGATTGGGCAGTATCTGCAGCTGTTTGATGGATTCGGTAGAAAGCTGACTTGACGGGTCAAAAAGTCGAATGCTGTCCACTTCCTCTCCGAAGAATTCGATGCGATAGGGCAGGTCATTGGAGAAGGAAAACACATCCACGATCCCACCGCGAATGGAGAATTCTCCAGGTCGGTAGACGTACTCCACCCGTTCGAATTGATAGGTGAAAAGTGTTTCGTTCAGGAATTCGAGTCCGATCGCATCTCCAAGTTTGAGGTTGAGCGTATTCCGGCTGATCTCGCTACGGGTGACAACGGTCTCACAAAGGGCATTGGGATAACTGACAATAAGGGCCGGCTTCTTTCGGCTGCTGAGTCGGTTGAGCACCTCTGCCCGAAGCAGTACATTGGAATTGTCTGTTTGCTCTATTTCATAGGGCCGACGGTAGCTCGCTGGAAAGAAGAGTACATCTTCCTTTCCCAGCAGCGACTCCATATCGTTCAGGAAATAGGCTGCCTCTTCCTTGTCTCTTTTGACAATGAGTGCCGGGCGTTCAAGCTTTTTGAAAATGGCGGCGCAGAGCATGGAATCCATCGAGCCGCTCAATCCATTTATACCGATCTCACTGCTGCCCGCCCCTTCGGTGGCCTGCACGAGACTTTGCACATCGGAAGCGGCAGAAAAGCGCTCGAAGACCTCTGATAATCCCTGTTCCATAAAGTGGGCAAATATCGTAAAGTGGGCTTCGCAAAGGCATGTGCTCTATCGTAAATTGCAGCCGTGATATTTCCCATTGTCGCCTACGGCGATCCCGTACTGAAAAAGAAAGCCCAGCGCATTGAGTCGGACCACCCGGGCCTTGATTCGCTCATTGCCGGGATGTATGAAACCATGTACAATGCCCAGGGGGTGGGACTCGCCGCACCTCAGATCGGTCGTCCGATACGACTTTTCGTAGTGGATGCCGCTCCATTTGCCGAAGGCGAGGAAGAGGATGCCGAGGCGCTCAAGGCATTCAAAAAGACCTTCATCAACGCGGAGATCCTGGAGGAAAGCGGTGATCCATGGTCCTTCACAGAGGGCTGTCTTTCCATACCGGAGATCCGCGAAGATGTGCAGCGACAGGCACAAATACGGATTCGCTATCAGGACGAAGAATTCGAGACCCATGAGGAAACCTATTCAGGTCTGATCGCCAGGGTCATTCAGCACGAGTACGACCACATCGAAGGGCGACTGTTCACCGATAAGTTGTCTCCGCTGAAGAAGCAGTTGCTCAAGGGACGACTGAATTCCATTGCAAAGGGAAAGATCCGCCCGGACTATCCCATGAAATTTCCACAGGCCAAGTGAGGGGTTTCAGCCTGATCCTGCTGTGCACTCTCTTCGGTTGCGGGCAAAGAGAAGCCCAGGAACCAGCCGGTCCCGACCTGAAGGCTTCAGAGCAGCTTTACCTCTCCGATCCGACGGATTCGGCCCTTGCTCGCGCCTACGCTGCGGATCTGGATAGATGGGTGCGGGCGCATCCACAAGACAGCATCAGCCCATATCATGCCTTGCGATCGGTCCTGGTGACGCGTTCCATTCCCGGTCGTGAATTGGAGGCAGTCGTTGCTCTTCAGAAGTTGAGCCGTCGATACGCTCCACATGAGGTGTCGGTGGAAGCGGAATTTCAGACCGCCTTCACCTGGGATGAATTCATCGGTCATACAGAGAAAGCCAAGGAGGGCTATGCAGAGTTCATCGCAGCGCACCCAGATCATCCAAGGAAGGAAACGGCCTCTGGGTTGTTGCGCATCCTCAGCGAGGAGCTTCCTTTGGAGGATCTGGTGGAACAATGGAAGAAACAGAATACTGAAACAACGAACCCATGAATCTAGACGAGATCCTCTCGGTTTCGGGAAAACCCGGATTGTACAAATTGATCGCTCAAACCCGCAACGGCCTGCTGGCCGAGTCTTTGGATGACCAAAAACGCATTGCCGTAAGTGCCTCCCAACAAGTGAGCAGTCTGAAGGACATCGCCATCTTCACCTATTCCGAAGAAGTTCCATTGGCGGAGGTATTTTCCTCAATGATGACCTATGAGGAGGAAAATGGACTCCCAGACCCCAAGGCAGAGAAGCAGGTGCTGATCGATTTCTTTGCTGCCGTCTTGCCGGAATTCGACCGGGAGCGCGTCTACCCGAGCAACATCAAAAAAGTGCTGAGCTGGTACTTCAAACTCAAGGAGCATCAGCTGCTTTCTCAGCCAGAAGACGAGTCGGCCAATGAAGCCACAGAAACCGATGCCGAGGCAACGGATGAAAGCCAGGCGTCGGAGGCTCCCGAAGTCAATGGCGAAAAGGACAGCGATTGACTTCTGACAGAAGCGGGCAGCTCGAGGCATTTGGCCGTCTGCTCGACATTATGGATGAACTCAGGGAGAAGTGCCCCTGGGACCGCAAACAGACCATGGAGAGTCTGCGCCATTTGACCATCGAAGAGGTCTACGAACTGGGCGATGCGATACTGGACAATGATCTGACAGAAGTTCGGAAGGAATTGGGCGATATCATGTTGCACATGGTCTTCTATGCGCGTTTAGGATGGGAACAGGGGGCTTTTGATGTGGCCGATGTACTCAACGGCATATGCGAAAAACTCATCCAGCGCCACCCGCACATATACGGAGACGTTGAGGTACGCGATGAAGAAGAGGTAAAGCAGAATTGGGAAAAACTGAAGATGAAGGAAGGGCGTGAAAGCGTTCTGGAGGGAGTGCCTCGTTCCTTGCCGGCCATGGTCAAGGCGACGCGCATACAGGATAAAGCCAAAGGCGTTGGATTCGATTGGGAGGAGAAGGAGCAGGTGTGGGAAAAAGTGCAGGAGGAACTCGCTGAACTCAGAGAGGCCGAGGCATCAGGAGAGGAGCAGCATGTGGAGGAAGAGCTCGGGGATGTGCTGTTTTCCGTCATCAACTACGCCCGTTTCCTGAATATGGATCCCGAATCGGCGCTTGAACGAACCAACAAGAAATTCATCGGCCGCTTCACCCATATGGAACGGCAGATCAAAGAGCAGGGGCTGCTCATGCAGGAGATGAGCCTTTCAGAGCTGGAGGCCTTTTGGCGATCGGCCAAAAAGCAGGATTGAACGGCAAGGTTCATCTTTGGGAAACAACTGCCCGGTCGGTAGGGGTTATTTTTGCTCCTTGACAGACCATTCATCCCCGTGAAAACGCTATTTCTCTTCAGGCATGCCAAGTCAAGTTGGGCCGAGCAAGGCATACACGACATCGATCGCAGTCTGAACGCAAGGGGCATTCAAGATGCGTACGATACAGGGCAATGGCTCAGGAAGAAGGGAGTGAGCGCAGAATGCATCGTGTCGAGCCCAGCCGATCGCGCATTGCACACGGCCACCATCATCAGCCGGACCCTGAACATACCTTTCTCAGCACTTCAGCTGGACTCAAAGCTCTATGAGGCGCATCCTTCGGATATCGAAGAGGTCGTATGTGCGCTCCCGAAGCAGATCGATTCGGCCATGCTCTTTGGACACAATCCAGGGATGCCGCTCTTTGTGGACCAGTGCGTTCAGGAGCGGATCGACCATTTCCCAACCAGCTCAGTGGCCTGTGTCCGATTTGATTCAGACAGTTGGGTCGACCGGAACGGACCGGCAGAATTGCTCTTTATGAGTGCACCGAAACTCCGTTAGGCACAGTGACTGACGATCTGAAAAAGCGCTACGTCAACCGCGATCTGAGTTGGCTTGAATTCAATGCCCGGGTGCTGCAGGAGGCCGCAGATCCTTCTGTGCCGCTTATTGAGCGCTGGCGCTTTCTGGGGATCTTTTCCAATAACCTGGATGAATTCTACCGCGTCCGTTATGCGAGCATCAAGCGGATGGGATCGATGGGCCGATCCAAAGCACTCGTTCGTGAACTTGCTGGCTACACACCAGCTGAACTGCTCAACGAGATCACCAAAAAAGTCCGTCTGCAGCAGATCGAAGGGGAACGCATCCACGATGAGCTTCTGGAGCTTCTGGACCAGGAGGATATCCGCTTTGTTGACGAACAGGAGCTCACCAAGGGGCAAAAGGAATTCGTGCGCAGATATTTTGTGGAGAAGGTCAGTCCCCTTGTCTTTACCCTGATGATCGACGAGCTGGACAAACTGCCCGAGCTCAACGACAAATCTTTTTATCTGGCCATCAAGATCCTGCGGAAGAAGGATCCGGATCGTCCGCGCTACGCACTGATCGAGGTGCCGGCGGCCATGATCGGTCGGTTCGTCGAGTTGCCGAAGTATGGCAAGCGGTACATCATGTATCTGGAAGACCTGATCCGATACAACCTGAACTACATCTTCTTCATCTTCGATTTCGATCAGATCGAAGCCCATGTGATCAAGATCACCCGGGACGCTGAACTGGATCTGGACAACGATGTCGGCAGAAGCTGGCTGGAGAAGATGAGCCGCAGCATCCGGGACAGAAGGACGGGCGATCCTGTTCGTTTGATCTATGATCAGGACATCCCTGCCGACCTGCTCGATTATCTGGTCAGGCACATGGATCTGGACAGTATGGACAGCCTGATCTCTGGCGGACGCTACCACAACAAAAAAGATTATCTGAGTTTCCCAAATGTGGGCGGTCCGGAGCTCGAGAATCCAAGCTTGCCCGCATTGAGACACCCCGATCTGGATCTGGAAAGAAGCCTGCTGGAGGTGATCCGGAGAAAGGATGCGCTGCTTGTGCTGCCCTTTCACAGCTTCTCCTACTACATACGTCTGTTGCGCGAGGCAGCCATTGACCCGGCCGTGCAAAGCATCAAGATCACTCTGTACCGTTTGGCCAGCCAGTCGCGCATCATCAATGCGCTGATCAATGCGGCCAAGAACGGAAAGCAGGTCACCGTGGTCATCGAACTGCAGGCGCGTTTCGACGAGGCGAACAACATACGCTGGACCCGGGAGCTCAAACAGGAAGGCGTAGAGGTGATCTTCGGGGTCCGGGGCCTCAAGGTGCATTCCAAGGTGCTGTTGATCAGCCGAAAGGAAGGAAACAAGATCAGGGAATATGCCGCTATTGGTACAGGGAATCTGAACGAGAGCACGGCCAAACTCTATACCGATTATCATCTCTTCACCTGCGACAAACGCATCAGTCGGGAGTTGAAGATGCTTTTCGAATTCTTTGACTCGAACTATCTGCAGCAGGACTATGAGCACCTCATCGTTTCTCCGCATTTCACCCGGAAGAGATTCTATGAATTGATCGATCGCGAGATCGAACAGGCCAAAAGGGGGCGGAAGGCTGCGATACGGATGAAGCTCAATTCGCTTTCCGATATGGGCATCATCGACAAACTGTACGAGGCGAGTCAGTGCGGTGTGCGCATTCAGTTGATCGTGCGCGGGATCTGTTCACTGATCCCTGGTAAAAAAGGCCTGAGCGAACACATCGAAGTGATCAGCATCGTTGACCGCTTTCTGGAACACACCCGCTTCTTCTATTTCGAGAACGCTGGAGATCCCTCTGTCCATTTGGGTTCAGCAGATATGATGACGCGCAATATCGATCATCGGGTAGAGGTGACAGTGCCCATTTACGACAGGGACATTCAGCGGGAACTCATCGAGCACTTCGAGATCTGCTGGCGCGATAATGTGAAGGCCAGACTCCAGGGTCCAGTGGCGCAGAATACCTACCGGAAATCCTCAAAGAAGGCGAATCGATCGCAGATCGATCTCTATCAGTACTGCAAAAAGAGGCTGAAGAAAAAGCGTGGATAAAGCCTGTTCGTCCGCTTGTGCACTGCCGGGCCTTTGTGCATAATTTGGAGGGAAATCACCCCGCAGTGCAACTCACCAAGATCGCAGGCATCGACATCGGGTCCAACAGTGTTCGTTTGCTGGTCAGCAATGTGATCCGGGAAGAAACGGACATCCTCTTCAAGAAGTCATCGCTGGTTCGTTTGCCCATTCGATTGGGTGCGGATGTTTTCACCAAAGGGGCGATCGGCAAGCGCAATGAAGAGCGACTCATCTTGGCCATGGAATCCTTCGATCGGATCATGCGGGTCAATGATGTTCAGGCTTTTCGGGCCTGTGCGACTTCGGCCATGCGGGAATCTTCCAATGGAGCAAAGGTCGTGGAGCGCATTCGCGAGGCCACCGGCATTGCTATCGAGATCATCGATGGAGTGGAGGAAGCCCGCCTGATCTTTTCCACCAATGTTCTGGAGCAGTTCAAAACAGAAGAAGATGCTTTCCTTTACATCGATGTGGGCGGCGGAAGCACAGAGTGCACACTGATCAAAGGTTCCGAGATCGCCGACAGCAAAAGTTTCAATATTGGCACGATCCGCCTGCTCAATGGAACGGACAAGAAGTCGGAGTGGAAGGCCATGAGGTCCTGGCTCAAGGAACTTACTGCAGGCATGGACGATATTTCCATGATCGGCAGCGGCGGCAACATCAATCGCTTGTACAAAATGAGCGGAAAGGGCGCCGGTGTTCCGCTCAGTCTGGATTATCTGGAGGGGCAGTACGTATTCTTGAAAAAATTCACCACAGAAGAGCTTGTCAAGCGGTTGGATCTGAATACGGATCGGGCCGACGTGATCGTTCCGGCGTCAAAGATCTACATCAGTGCCATGGAATGGGCCGGGAGCAAGAAGATGTTCGTGCCGAAGGTCGGTTTGAGCGATGGCATCGTGCGCGATCTCTTCAAAAGCGAACAGGGGTCGATGCCTCAATAAGTTCTGTCGATCGGAGCAGCCGACGAAGCGATTTATTTTTGTCAAAAATTCAGAAATGGCCGTACAAACAGCAGACGATAGCAATTTCCAGCAGCTCTTGGAGGAACGCGAATTCAGTGTGGTCAAGTACCATGCAGATTGGTGCGGCAACTGCAAGCTGTTCGCCCCAAAATTCAAGCGCGTATCCAACGAGGAAGCCTTTGCACACATCGGGTTCATTGAGGTGGATGCAGAAAAGAATCCCGAGGCGCGTCGTGCGGCGGGAGTGGACAGTCTTCCTTATTTGGCGGTATTCAACAGATCCGATCTTTTGGAGGGTTCGGCCAGCAGCAAGGAAGAATATCTGAGGGAATTGATCGGGAAAGCCGCCCCTAAATGAGGATCGCTGCCATCAAGGAACTGGTCAGTCGGTATTCGATCGATCAGCTCACCCAAGCTGAAGAAGCTCTTTTGGATGAAAGGGAACCGGCCATCGATCTGGGCCCGGACGATCCCGGTGATCAACTCACACACATCAGTGGAGCATTGGATATTTTACGGGATGTGGAGCAAGGTGCAGATCCCAAAGCGGCGCTGCGCAAATTCACTCAGCGCGTGCGCAACAGCATATCCTGAGTTTCCAGCTTATTCTATTGTTGCGGATCCACATCGAGGATCACGCGAACGCCCTTCATGACGGGCAGAGACGAAACATCTTCCAAGGCCGATCTGAGCGCTTCTTTTGTTCGTGTCGGGGCACCTTCCCGAGTTACTTTCAGTAGAAATTGACGCAGGTAGCGGTTCTTTAGGCGCGCCACAACGGGTTCTTCCGGACCGAGCAGGGAAGCGCCAAATATCCGGGTCAGATGCGCTCCGACCTGTCGGGCGGCTTCCTGTACCTGATGCCGATCGGGATGAGCGAGCAAGATCCGGATCAGCCGGCTGAAAGGCGGGTAGTGGTACTGCTTTCTGAAGTAGCGTTCCCTCCGGTAGATGGCCTCGTAGTCGTAATCGCGGAGGTCCTTGAGCAGGTCGAGGCCAACGTCTTTGGTTTGAAGCAACACCTTTCCACCTTCCAAACCACGGCCGGCTCTGCCGCTGACCTGGGCCACCAATTGGAAACAGCGTTCGCTGGTGCGGAAGTCCGGATAATTCAGCAGTCCATCTGCTGAGATCACCCCGACCAGTCCCACATTTTTGAAGTCGAGGCCCTTGGTGACCATCTGTGTGCCGATGAGCATTTGGGTCTCGTTGCGTTCGAACCGATCGATGAGTTGCTGCATCTTTCTTCGGCTCCGTGCATTGTCCAGGTCGAGGCGTTCGATCCCACATTCGGGGAAGAGCTTCTGCAGCCGCTCTTCGATGCGCTGGGTCCCGACCCCTTTAACCCGATTCGTTCCCAAGCGGCATTCACTGCAGTCGGACCGATACTGCTCCCGATGGCCGCAGTAATGGCAGCGCAGCTGCTGACCATAGCGATGATAGCTCAGGCTGATGTCGCAATTCGGACAGCCGGGCACGTGCGCACACTGATCGCAAAGAACGTACGGACTGAATCCTCTCCGGTTTTGGAAGAGAATGATCTGTTCACCTTTCTCCAGCGTCTCTTGTATGGCCTGCAATAGTTCAGGGCCCAACAGTTCCTCTTCTTCCGATAATTGAGACACATTGCACAGACGGATCTCAGGCAACTGGAAATTGCCGTACCGATGGTTCATCCGAACACAGGTAAATCGTCCCTTTTCAACGTTCTCCATGCTCTCCAGTGAAGGGGTGGCCGAACCAAGCACAATGGAACAGGGCCGATGCATGGCGGAGTACAGGGCGAGATCCCTTGCGTGGTAGCGTGGGGCCGGATCCTGCTGTTTGTAGGTGGTCTCGTGTTCTTCATCCACCACGATCAGGTCGAGTTCCCGGAAGGGAAGCAAGAGCCCAGAACGGGCCCCAAGGACGAGAAGCGGATCTCCGCGGTTGATCCGTTTCCAGATCCGTGTTCGCTCGGATTCCGGCATCATAGAGTGGTAGACCACCACTTTGTCTCCAAAGAACCGCTGAAGCCGCTGGATCATCTGGGTGGTCAGTGCGATCTCCGGCATGAGGAACAGTGCCTGTCGCTTTTTGCCAAGCGCTTCCTCGATCAGGTGGGTGTACACTTCTGTCTTTCCCGAGGAGGTCACCCCGTAAAGCAGAACGGCCTTGTTTTCGTCGAATCCTTTTTTGATGCTTTCCAGCGCTTCATTCTGCTCTTCCGACAGTTTGTGCAATGGCTGCACTTCGGCTGGCGCACTTTGCAGCGGATCCATCCAGAATTCTTCGATCAGTCCTTTCTTGATCAGGGCATTGAGAAGCGACGAAGGAAAGGGCCGTGGACAGATCTCGCGCCGGAGGAGCTGCCTTTTGCTGCCGCCTTTTTCCAGCAGATGGAGCAGTAGTTCCACTTGTCGTGGAGCTCTGCTCTTCTCGATGAATGAATGGAGTTTCTGATCATCGGCTGCTGTCCGGATGGCCTTTTCTCCGAGTTTGCCATTCTTGCGGCTCCAGCGATCATGCAGCGCCAGAACCTCGGTATCGATCCAGTGACGGACGCGGGACATGGAAACTTTGTCTCCCAGCCGATCCATCAATTCCTTCATCTGCATCCCTTCGTCGGGCAGGAAATGCAGCAGCTGGTCTTCTCCTTCTTCCGAGAGACGATCTCCGGGAACCACCAGGAGTTCGTGATCGAGTTTCATTCCGGCAGGCAGTGCCGCATGCAGGACTTCTCCCAGCGTACAGAGGTAATAGCTGGACATCCACCTCCAGAGGCCAAGAGTGAATGGGGCGATCGGCGGAACATCTTCGAGGACCTCCAGGATCTCTTTGGTGGCCTGCTCCCCTTCGTCCTCTGACACTCGATCCACACAACCGATGAAGTGTTTCCTTTTGGCGAACTGAACGACCACCATTGTTCCTTCTGCCACTTTACCTTCGAGCGGTTTCGGGATGGCGTAGGTGAACGTTCCCTGAACGGCCAGCGGCAGTATGAGATGCGCCTGACTCAACTCGACAGTACGGCAGCCAGATCGAGCAGTTGTCGGTCGATGGAAGTGTGGTGCTTGGTGGCCTTGTTGAATGGGGTGAAACGGATCTGGTTGTGGACAAGGCCGACCATCTCACAATTCCGACCGGCCAAAAGCTCCATTATGGCCGAATGGCCCATCCGGCTGCCGATCAAACGATCGTGTGCAGAAGGACTTCCGCCGCGCTGGATGTGCCCCAGAACGACCACTCGGGTGTCGTATTTGTCGAAGCGCTCATTGACCTTTTTCGCCACATCGAAGGCTCCGCCGGCATCGTCTCCTTCAGCCACAATAACGATCGCACTGGACTTCTTGCGATTCCAGCCACTTTGCAGCAGTTCGATGAGCTCATCGATATAGGTGATCGTCTCCGGAATGAGAACGGCTTCTGCACCCGTCACGATCCCGCTGTGCAGGGCGATGAATCCGGCGTCTCTGCCCATCACCTCGATGATGAACATGCGGCCGTGCGATGTGGCCGTGTCCCGGATCTTATCCACCGCATCCACAACGGTATTGACGGCTGTATCAAATCCAATGGTGTGGTCGGTGCCGAACAGATCGTTGTCTATGGTTCCCGGGCATCCCATGACCCGGATGCCGTGTTCCTGATGGAATGCTTGTGCCCCTCGGAAGGAGCCATCGCCACCGATGACCACCAGCCCTTCGATGCCTCTTTTTTCCAGCTGACGAAAGGCTTCGGCGCGTCCTTCGACTGTCCGGAAGGCTTTGCTTCTTGCTGATTTCAGAACGGTTCCGCCTTTTTGGATGATGTTGCTCACATCCCGTGCCTGCATGGGCTTGATATCTCCTTCGATCATGCCCTCGTAGCCTCTGTAGATGCCGTACATCTCCACACCTTGAGCGATACCCGTTCGGACGACGGCACGCAGGCAGGCATTCATCCCCGGTGCATCTCCTCCAGAGGTAAAGACCGCTATTTTTTTCATGAATTCGCTATTGAATGGATCTTGCTGTCCAAAGTTCGCAATTGGTCGGAATTCATTCGGTGTGGCGCTTCTTTTTTGAACCCTGGAATAATTCAAAACCACTCCACTTGCAGGCGATGTCCCCGTTGAGTACACTGAATTTTTTGGACGGTCTCAGACCGATACTACCTATTTCTTCCGGCAGAAGGATCCAGGCGTTCCAGCCTGAATAGTTTTTTTTCAGTCGATCCCCGATGGAAGAAAAGAAGGAGCCCGCATCCACTGCCATTTTTCGTCCATAGGGGGGGTTGGCCAAAAGCAGCCCGCCGCTTCCTGTGGGCGGTTCGCTGTGAAAGAAGTCACCTTGTTCCACCCGGATGACATCCAAAAGCTCCGCCTGCTCCAAATTCTTGTGCATTTTCCGCAAGGCGTGGACATCCTTGTCCATCCCGAGGAAGCTGACCTGCGGATCGCGCACCCGGTCCAGACGGGAGTTTCGGATCTGGGTGTAAAGCTCTTCATCGTAATCTGGCCAGTTCTGGAATCCAAAGCCGTCGCGAAAGATCCCCGGCGGTATCTGCATGTGCTGCAGGCAGGCCTCGATCAGCAAGGTGCCTGAACCGCAGAATGGGTCAAGGAGATCCTTCCTCCCATCCCATCCGGATCTCTTGATCAGCCCGGCAGCCAGCACCTCATTGAGCGGCGCCCTTCCGGTTTCTTTGCGGTAGCCTCTTTTGAACAGCGGATCTCCACTGGCATCCAGAGAAATATGAACCTCGGAATCGGAGATCATCAGATCGATCTGAACGTCCGGTCGGTAGCGTTCCACATTGGGGCGCTTTCCGGTCTTCTTTCGCATCTGGTCCACCAGGGCATCCTTCAACTTAAGCGCGGCAAACTGGGAGTGGGGGAAATGTTCGGAGTGGACCGTGAACTGTATGGCAAAGCTCTGTCCGTCACCGAGAACCTCATGCCAGGGAAGCCTGGTAGCGGATGCGTACAACTGATCCGTATCGCGGGCAGAGAAGCGGGCAATGGGCATCAGGATCTTGAGTGCGGTGGACAGGCTCAAACAAGCCTTGTAGAGAAATCCTTTGTCGCCCGAGAAGCTGACGGCCCGGTTGAGTGTTTTGACTTCCCGAGCACCCAGTTCGAGCAACTCACGGCTGAGAAGGTCCTCGTAGCCTTTGAATGTCTTGGCGACGAAGACCAGATCTTTCCGATCGGCACCGTACAGCCAGCCGCTCTTTTTCATGGGCTTGAAGGTACGCCGCCTTGATTAGCTTTATGGCGATGAACAATTGGCCCTTCGCTCGCGCAGATGAGCTCATCATCCTGGCGTATCTGGTCTTTGCACTCTGGATCGCACTGAGATACAGGAAACAGGCTTCACGCTCTTTCAGCGACTTCATTCTCGGCGGCAGGTCGCTGCCTTGGTATTTGGCCGGATTGAGCATGGTCGCCACCACCTTCGCAGCAGACACTCCTCTTTGGGTAACGGAAAAGGTGGCGCAGCATGGGGTCTCGGGGAACTGGTTGTGGTGGAATATGCTGATCGGCGGCATGCTGACCACTTTCTTTTTTGCCCGGTATTGGCGGCGTGCGGGCATACTCACCGAACTGGAATTGCTTGAATTCCGCTATTCGGGAAAAGCGGCTTCCTGGCTGCGCAGTGTTCGTTCGGTGTATCTGGGCGGTTTCCTGAACCTGGTCATCCTCGCTTGGGTGAACAAGGCCATGCTGGTCATCATCTCCGTATTCTTCGATATGACGGAATCGGAGGCGCTTGGCTGGGTCTTCGGTCTGATGGCCTTTGTGGCAGCATACAGTGCGCTCTCTGGCTTGAAGGGAATTGTGGTTACGGATGCGGTACAGTTCATCATGGCCATGACAGGATCGGTCGTATTGGCCGTGGTCGTTTTGCGTCAGCCGGAAGTAGGTGGCCTGAGCGGATTGCAGCAGCGCTTGCCACAGTGGCGGTTGGATTTCTTTCCTTCCTTTTCGTCCCAGCCCGATCAGCTGATCGGCGCCTTCAGCATCAGCATCGGTGCCTTTCTGAGTTATTTCACGCTCCAGTGGTGGGCCAGCTGGTATCCGGGAAATGAGCCCGGGGGCGGTGGCTACATCTCCCAGCGGATGATGGGTTCCAAGACGGAAAAGGATGCGGTCCATGCGTCTCTGTTCTTTCAGATCGCGCATTATGCATTGCGTCCCTGGCCCTGGATCATTGTGGCATTGGGTGCCTTGCTGCTCTACCCGGGTCTCGGACTGGAGGACTCGAGCAAGGGCTATGTACTGGCCATGAAGGATCTTTTGCCGGCCGGACTGAAGGGCTTGCTATTTGTGGCCTTTTTATCCGCCTATATGAGTACGATCAGCACCCAGCTCAACTGGGGCGCAGGCTATCTCACACACGACCTTTGGGGGCGATTCGCCATTTCCGCGAAGGATGCTTCAAGGGAGCGCAAACTGGTGCGCAGTTCACGGGTCTTCACTTTGCTTTTGATGCTGCTCTCCATGCCGTTGACCGCCCGTTTGGGAATGATCGATGAAGCGGCCAATTTTCTGATCCGAAGCGGAGCTGGCCTGGGACTTGTGCTCATTCTCAGATGGTATTGGTGGCGGGTGAATGCATGGAGTGAGATCTCAGCCACCATTCTGCCCATCGCGGGCATGTTGCTCTCCACTTATTGGCTGGAGGATGCACTCGGGCCGGAATTTGTCTCGGCCAACGGCTCCTTCTATTTCACTGTTGCCTTCACCACACTGGGTTGGCTCCTTGTCACTTTCCTGACCCCAGCGGAATCTGAAGCAACACTTTCGCGCTTTTACCAAAAGGTCCGTCCCGACGGCATTTGGAAGATAGGGGGGCAGAGAAACGCACACTTCAATGTCTTTCGACTCGTTGCCTGGCTCATGGCTGTAGTTCTGACCTATTCTGCGCTTTTTGGTGTGGGCGCTCTGCTCCTTCATCCAGGTCCGGAGTGGATGTACTGGACCTTGTCGGCGGTGATCAGCGGGGGCATATTCATTTGGACTTTCAGAAAAAGCGAGCATGCTGCCGCCCATTGACCCGCTCGATTACGGACTCTTGGTCCTGGGTGGGATCGCGGCCGGTGTGATCAATTCTCTGGCGGGAAACGGATCGGCCATTACCCTCACTCTTTTGATGGGCATGGGTCTTTCACCCGCATGGGCCAATGCCACCAATCGCATCGGGGTCGTCTTTCAAACGATCACGGCGGTCCTCAGTCTTCCGCGGAATGAGCAGCTTCGCGAACTGAGAAAAAAAACTTCGGCCTGGATCCTTCCATCCGTACTGGGAACGATCATAGGGGCCTGGTGTGCAGATGAGGTCCCGGAAGTATGGCTGAATCGTTCGATCGGCGGGGTGATGCTCTTCTTGCTGGTCACATTGATCTTCAAGCCCAAAAAATGGCAGGTGGGCAGCAGTGAGGTAAAAAGAGATGGCGGGATCAAGATGGTTCTCTATTTCTTTCTGATCGGACTCTACGCAGGCTATCTGCAGATGGGCATCGGGATCATGATCCTCGCCGTGCTGGTCTTGTCGGCACGATACACCCTGGTGGAGGCCAATGTGGTCAAATTGCTGATCGCTCTGGTTTTGACCGTTCCTGCATTTTTTGTGTTTTCGTTCTCTGGAAAGATGAATTGGCCCATGGGCATCACTCTGGGCATCGGTCAAATGCTGGGCGCCTGGTTCGGCACACGGCGATTGCTCCAGCATCCCAGGGCTTCGATCTGGATCCATTATCTGCTCATATTCATCCTGAGCTATGCCGTACTCCGAATATTCGGTCTGTTCAAGTTCTTTGCATGCTGAAAGGCGGCACGCTTTATTTTCGCTCGTTGGTTCGATCAATAAAGACAAGCAGTAGATGATCCAGAACATGATTTGGCTTTTGGGTGCGGTATGGACCGCACTGCTGCTGGGCCTCCTGCTTCCCTTGCAAAAGGAAAGGCTGAGCAAGTGGGTGCTCACCTCGAGTGGTGCCTATCTTCTGGCGATCGCTGTTTTGGAGCTGTTCCCGCTGGTCTACAGTGGTATTACCGATCACGATGCACTGCACAAATTGGGTCTCTGGGTATTGGCGGGCTATATGCTGCAACTGCTGCTCGAGCTCTTTTCGGGCGGTGTCGAGCACGGTCATAAGCACATCGGAACACTCCAGCCCAAGCGCATTCCATGGGTCTTGCTCATTGCCCTTTTTCTTCATGCCTTTCTCGAAGGTCTGCCGGTGGGCGCTATGGGAGAGGATCCAAGTGCGCGCAAACTGACGCTGGCCATTGCCTTCCACAGTTTTCCGATCACCCTTGTACTGTTCAGCATGTTGCGCTCCCTCGACCTGAGTACTTCATTCAGTTCCATCGTCATTATCCTTTTTGGCTGTATGCCTGTCAGCGGGATATTGCTGGCCGATCAGATGGCTTTCCTGCAGTCTGCAGAACGTGAGTTGACAGCGCTGGCCTTGGGTGTGTTCCTGCACGTGTCCACCACCATCATCTTTGAAAGTGCGAAAGGGCATTCGTTCAATCTGGCCAAGTTCATCTCCATTCTTTTGGCCTTTGCACTTGCCTTTTTGGCCCACGAGCTCATTTGAAGCGACTATCGGCGGATAGGCAATTCTGAACGGGAGGGAAGCAGGGGCACGGCCATCCGTCTATATTTGCAGTTCAATTTCAAATACCAAAAGCAATGGGCGTATTAGTGGGGAAGAAAGCCCCTCAATTCACAGCAAAAGCGATCATCAATGGAGAAGAGATCGTCGATGACTTTTCACTGGATCAGTACCTCGGAAAAAAGTATGTGATCCTTTTCTTTTACCCAAAGGATTTCACTTTCGTTTGTCCGACCGAACTCCACGCATTCCAGGAGCGTTTGGCCGATTTCCAAAGCAAGGATGTCGAGGTCGTAGCGGTTTCCACCGATACCGAACAAAGCCACTGGGGCTGGCTTCAGCTCAGTAAGGACAAAGGCGGTATCGAGGGGGTGACCTATCCGATCGTTGCGGACACCAACAAGACGATCTCCACCAACTACGACGTCTTGGCGGGTTCTTATTACTACAATGAGGATGAAGAGCTCTGCTCTGAAGGTGAGCTGATCGCATATCGTGGTTTGTTCCTGATCGACCGCGACGGTAAGGTTCGCCACCAGTTGGTGAATGACTTGCCATTGGGCAGGAATGTGGACGAGGCCATGCGTATGGTCGATGCGCTGCAGCACCTCGAAGCCAAAGGCGAAGTTTGCCCGGCGAATTGGAGCGAAGGGAAGGAGGCGATGAAGGATACGCACGACAGCGTGGCAGACTACCTCGCCAAGAATTGACCGGAGGCAAACCCACACGAACGACAAAAGCCCTTCACTGAAGGGCTTTTTTTATGCAAAGAAGGAAGCCAGGTTCAATAAGTGGCCGTCTCGCCCAATTGCACCTTGAGTACGTTGTCCAGAAGTTTTTCGAGCGAAGAGAGGCCCTCAGGCGCCTCCGTGCGGTGCACCACTTGTTTGATGCGTTTTCCATTGAGCGTCAGTTCGGTGATACAGGAAGGCAGATCGGAAACCGGCGGATGGTCATACACATCTTCCAACTCAGCGTATCGAACAGCTTCGATCTTTTTGATGATCTCTGTCACCTGATCCTCAGAAAGCGGCTCCTCCCGGATCCCCATGGTGGCGACAAATCGTTCGCCCTGATAAAAGACTTTGGCTGCACTCAGATCGAATCGGGCCGAGTAGACCGGGCACTGACCAAAGCAGTCTGTTCTGCGGATGGACAGTTCCACCTGATTTTGGTCGGTCGCGGCGAGTTCCCGATACACCGATGGACTGCATGCCGAGAGGACGAGCAGAAGCAGACCGATAGTGAATGTCTTTCTGATCATTGTCTTCTCATTCTTCGGTTGGACTTGAGTTGTTCCTGCTGATTCTTGGCCATCGCGTCCAATCGCTGCTGGAACTTGCTCTGTTTTTTGGGCTTTTTCCTGTTCTCTTCGAGTTTGGCAAGGATCTTCTCGTCGTTCACCATTTTGCGAATGCCGTACTGTTGGGAGAAGGTGAGCACATTTGAGACGAAGTAATAGTAGCTCAGACCAGCCGCATAATTGTTGAAGAAGCCCAGGAACATGACCGGCATGAGGTACATCAGGTACTTCATCTGCGGAAATTGTGCGTTCTGCTGAGTGAGTTGCTGGTTGAAGTAGGTGTAGATCAGTGTGGACAGGGTCATCAGCAGGGTGAACAGGCTGACATGGGCTCCGTAGAACGGGATGTCGAAGGGCAGGTCCAGAATGGAGTCGAAGGTGGACAGGTCTGTCGCCCATAGAAAAGACTGCTGACGAAGTTCGATGGAGGCGGGGAAGAATCGGAAAACTGCAATCAGGATGGGGAATTGGAGCAGCATGGGGATACAACCACCCAGCGGATTCACTCCGGCCTTTCGGTAGAGATCCATCATGGCGCTCTGCTTCTTCATGGGATCTTTATCCGCAAACTTCTCATTCAGCTGATCGATCTCGGGCTTGAGCACCCGCATCTTCGCCATGGAGAGGTAAGAGGAATAGGTAAGGGGAGAGAGGACCAGTTTGATCAAAAGGGCCATCAGGAAGATGATCAATCCGTAGTTGAACCCTTGGTTCTCCAGCAAGTGGAACACATTGATGGTAACGACCCGATTGAGCCAGCCGAAGATCCATCCGCCCAGAGGAATGATCTTCTCAAAATCCTGTCCATGCGCCTTCAACAGATCGTACTGATTGGGCGTGAAGAACATCGAGCCCGAAAGCCCGTCCGTACCGGGGAACTGCAGCAGGCTGCCAAAGGACTTGGTGTGCACGCCATCGGACAGAGGTGCAGAAGCCATTCTAGCCCTTTGGAAGGGTTCGTCAGCTTGGATGATCGAAGAAAAGAACTGCTGTTTGTAGGCCACCCATCGCACTTCTTCCTTTTCCACTTCCTTGACCGATGTGGCCGATAACTCCTTGTGCTTGTCTTTCTCCTTCAGCAGATAATGCAGCTGTGTTTGTTGTCCTTCATTCTCGATGTTCTTCTCCTGGCGCACCGTTTGGACGCCCCATTCCAGTGCAGTCTCCGTGAAGCCCAGTCCGTTCATGTCCACGTCCCAAAGCAACTCGTAGGAATCGTCCTTGAGTTCGAAGGAGAGCGACAGAGGCGCGCCTTTCAGGGTGGGTGCAGTGAAGACCAGAGCATTGGATCTCTCTTCCACCTGAAAATGGAGGTCCGCACTGCGGTACAAACGCTCAGACTGCATGAGCAGCTGCCAGACATGGGCCGAGTCGATCAGACGGATGGGCAGACTGTCGTAGGTGCTGTACTCCTTGAGTTCTGCTTTTACGATGCGTGCACCTTTGGAGCTGAAAACGAGTTTCAACTGCTCGTTCTCCAGGGTGAAGAATTCTTCCTGTGCCGCTGCTTGCACCTGCGAATAGAACAGGCCGGATTCCTGACGCAATTGCAGCTCCTTCAGCGAATCACTGATGGCAACCTCCCCAGTGACGGCTTGCTGTGTCGTGCCTTCTTCCTGCTCCGTAGCTGGAGCCACTTCCTCTGTGGCCGTTGGTTCGGGCGCTGCCTGAGGTGCGAAATAATAATTGTAGCCGATCAGGATCAGTCCGATCAGCATGAAACCTATGATGGAATTGAGATCTGGTTTTCTCACGTTCTTTTTCTGCTTAATTCACCGAGCTTTTGTGCAGCAATGCGGCTTTGACAAAACCCACGAACAAGGGGTGTGGGTTGACCACTGTGCTTTTGTATTCGGGATGGAATTGCACGCCGAGGAACCAGGGATGTTCTTCTATCTCCACGATCTCCACCAAAGCTGTATCGGGGTTCACACCGCTTGCGATCAATCCGGCCTCGGTGAGCTGGTCCTTGTAGGCGTTGTTGTATTCGTAGCGGTGTCGATGCCGCTCATTGATCTCTTTCCTCTTGTAGACCTCAGCGGCCTTACTCCCCTCCTGCAATACGCAATCGTAGGCCCCGAGCCGCATGGTACCGCCTTTGTTGCTGATCTCTTTCTGATCGTCCATCAGATCGATCACTGGATGTGCCGAATCTGCGTCCATTTCTGTGGAATGGGCGTTTACGAGTCCCAGGACATTTCGAGCGTATTCGATCACTGCGGCCTGCATGCCCAGACAGATGCCCAAAAAGGGAATGCCTTCTTCGCGTGCATACCGGACCGCTTCGAGCTTGCCTTCAAAACCGCGATCGCCAAAACCGGGCGCCACCAAAACGCCGTTCAGCCCTTTGATCTGCTCGCTCATTTCGTGCCGGCTCATACTTTCAGAGTGGATCCACTTGATCTTCACCTGGCATTCGTTCTCCGCTCCTGCATGGATGAAAGCTTCAACAATGGATTTGTAGGCATCTTTCAATTCCACATATTTCCCGATCAGTCCGATCTCCACCTCTTTCTTGGGGTATTCCAGCTTACTGAGAAATTCTTTCCAGTTCTTCAGATCTGATTCGCCTTGAAGGGGAAGCCCGAGTTTTTCGAGAACCACCTGATCCAGTCCTTCATTCTGCATCAGAACGGGAACTGCGTAGATGGTTTTGGCGTCCAGGGATTCCACGACAGCCTCTTTGCGCACATTACAGAATTGGGCCAGTTTCCGTTTGATGTCGTCGGACAGGGCGTGTTCTGAACGGCAAACCAGGACATCTGGCTGGAGCCCAGATTCCAACAGCGTTTTTACACTGTGTTGTGTGGGTTTGGTCTTGAGTTCGCCGGTAGTGGCCAGGTAGGGAATGAGTGTCAGGTGCACGACACAACAATCGTCTTCGAGTTCCCATATCAGCTGACGCACAGATTCGATATAGGGCAATGCTTCAATGTCGCCCACCGTTCCGCCGATCTCCGTGATGACGACTTCAAATTCTCCTGTGTCGCCCAGGAGTTTGATCCGATGCTTGATCTCGTCGGTGATGTGCGGTATGACCTGAACCGTTTTTCCCAGGAATTCCCCCTTCCGCTCTTTCTCGATCACCGATTGGTAGATCCTTCCTGTGGTCACGTTGTTGGCCTGGCTGGTCGGTCGGTTCAAAAAACGCTCGTAGTGGCCCAGGTCAAGATCCGTCTCGGCGCCGTCATTGGTGACATAGCACTCTCCGTGTTCATAGGGATTCAGCGTGCCTGGATCTATGTTGATGTACGGATCGAGCTTTTGAATGGTGACCGAATAACCGCGTGCTTGAAGCAGCTTGGCCAACGAAGCAGCGATGATGCCTTTTCCAAGAGAGGAAGTCACCCCGCCGGTGACGAATATGTATTTGGTCGCGGCCATGTTCAAAAAACAGCCGGCAAAATACGAAGATTCACAGGGGTGGACCGGCTATTCGCCGTGCTCTTTGAGAAAACGTTCCGCCTCCTCGACCATTTTGCTGGAACCAATGAAATACGGAACCCTTTGGTGCAGTTCTGTGGGCTGGAGATCCATGATCCGCTGGGTTCCGTCAGAGGCCTTTCCATTGGCCTGTTCAGCGATGAAAGCCAGTGGATTGCACTCGTAAAGAAGCCTGAGCTTTCCATTGGGTGCCTTGGTTCCTCTCGGGTAGATGTAGATTCCGCCTTTGAGCATGTTTCTGTGGAAGTCCGACACCAGCGAACCGATATAGCGTGAAGAGTAGGGCCGGTTCGTATCGGGGTCCAGCTCCTGAATATATTTCAGGTATTTCTTCACTCCTTCCGGGAAGTGTACATAGTTGCCCTCATTGATCGAGTAGATCTTCCCGCTTTCAGGAATGCTGATGTTGGGATGGCTCAGGTAGAAGCTGCCGATGCCCGGGTCGAATGTGAAGCCATTCACTCCGTTTCCCGTGGTGTATACGATCATGGTGCTCGAACCGTAGACCACATAGCCAGCGGCCACTTGCTGATGTCCGGGCTGAAGAAAATCTTCCAGTGTGACGGGGCTTCCGATGTCGGTCACCCGTCTGTAGATGCTGAAGATCGTACCGACTGAGACATTCACGTCGATATTCGAGGATCCGTCCAATGGATCGATGAGCACAACGTACTTGCTGGTGCCGTGAATGGGGTCATCAAAGGCGATATAGTCTTCATTTTCTTCGGAGGCGACCCCGCATACCTCGCCGCGGGCGCGCAGGGCACGGATGAAAACTTCATCCGCGAAGACGTCCAGTTTCATTTGGTCCTCGCCCTGTACATTCTCATTTCCAGCCTGCCCGAGGATGTCCACAAGCCCGGCTTTGTTGATCTCGCGGTTGACGACCTTGGCCGCTATTCGAATGGAACTCAAAAGCTGACTGAGTTCACCGGAGGCGTAGGGAAAATCCTTTTGGTTTTCTACAATGTACTCGCCAAGGGTCTGTGGTAATTTCATGGATGGGGGGTATGGACAAATATCCAAATTTCTCTTGCCTGCTGCCAAACAAGGCCGATGTGTTTTTCCTCATATTTGATTGGATAAGTCATAAGCTATGAATGCTCCTCAGATCGAAGCGATCCGCCCCGAACACATCAAGGATGTTCTTCAGCTCATCAAGGAGCTGGCCGTGTACGAGCGTGAACCCGATGCAGTGGTCATCGATGAGGATCTGCTGCAGGATGTGCTGTTCCACCAAAGACTGGCCTATGGCTGGGTGGCAGAGGAAAAAGGTGAGGTCATTGGATTGGCGATCTGCTACATCCGTTTTTCCACTTGGAAAGGCCCCTGCGGCTATTTGGAGGACCTCATTGTCCGGGAGGCGCACCGGGGAAAAGGCATTGGCAAGCGCCTGTTGGATCAGGTGGTTCATCATGCGAAAGAACAGGATTGGCCCAGCGTGCAGTGGCAGGTACTGGATTGGAATCAGCCCGCCATTGATTTCTACGAGCGCTACGGCGCTTCGGTAGAAAAGGGCTGGTGGGATGTGAAACTACCGCTCAAATGATCTTCCGATCGAGGGCCTTCAGCCCCATGAGTTCACCAGCCGAGCACCCAGGCGAAGATCAAAGGCGCCACAATGGTCGCATCGCTTTCGATCACGAACTTGGGTGTGTCCACATCCAGTTTGCCCCAGGTGATCTTCTCGTTGGGTACCGCACCTGAATAGGAACCGTAGCTCGTGGTACTGTCGCTGATCTGGCAGAAGTAGCTCCAAAAAGGGGTGTCGGTCTGCTCGAGGTCCTGATAGAGCATGGGCACGACACAGATGGGAAAATCTCCCGCAATTCCGCCACCGATCTGAAAGAATCCAATCCCCTGGCCGAGGCAATTCTCAGGATACCATTGGGCCAGGAATTCCATGTACTCGATGCCCGATCGCATGGTTCGTGCATTCAGTTCCTTGCGGATACAATAGGAGGCGAATATGTTGCCCAATGTGCTGTCCTCCCATCCAGGGACGACAAGCGGCAAGTTTTTTTCGGCTGCGGCAAGCATCCAGCTGTTTGCGGGGTCGATCTGGTAGTCCGGTTCCAGCGCTTTGGAACGCAGCAGTTCGTACATGAACTCGTGCGGGAACTTGCGCAGCCCTTCGTCTTCAGCTTTTTTCCAAAGCATCTCAAAATGGCCCTGTAGTTTTCTGAAGGCTTCTTCTTCCGGAATACAGGTATCGGTCACCCGATTGAGTCCGCGGTCAAGGAGTGCGCGCTCATCTTCCGGTCTTAGATCCCGGTAATGCGGCACCCGCTCATAGTGCGAGTGGGCCACCAGATTCATCAGGTCTTCTTCGAGGTTGGCACCGGTACAGGAAATGATGGCCACTTTGTCCTGTCTGATCATTTCGGCCAGGCTGACCCCGAGTTCGGCTGTGCTCATGGCGCCAGCCAAGGTGATCATCATTTTTCCGCCTTTTGCTAAATGATCCTCATAGCCCTTCGCGGCATCCATCAGGGCGGCTGCATTGAAATGGCGAAAGTGCTGTTCTGCGAATTGGGAGACGGGTCCTTTCATGATCGGTATTTAGTAGCCCAGGATATTCAGCATGCTTTCGGGCCCCTGTTGCTCAGCAAAGAGTCGATGCTGAAGGTTGCCTTCCTCATCCAGGTCGATCAGCAGGTGTTTTGGAGCAGGGAGCAGACAATGCTGAATGCCGCCATAGCCGCCTAGTGATTCCTGATAGGCGCCGGTATTGAAAAAGCCGATGTACAGATCCTCGTCCGCACTTCTCCTCGGCATGTAGATGGCGTTGGAATGCTGTTCAGAATTGTAGTAGTCGTCGCTGTCGCAGGTCAGTCCGCCCAGTAAACAGCGTTCATAGGGCTGATCCCAGCGATTGATGGCCAAAAGGATGAAGCGCTTGTTGATCGCCCAGGTATCCGGCAGGCTGGTCATGAAAGAACCATCGATCATATTCCAGTTCTCCCGGTCGTTCTGCTTTTTCTGATCGATGATGCGAAACAGTGTGGCGCCACTTTCGCCAACGGTGTACGAACCAAATTCTGTGAATATGTGCGGAACAGCTACGCCCTTTTCATTGCAAACAGATTTGATCTGTTGAATGATCTCCTCGGCCATGTATGCATGATCGAAGTTGGATCCAAGGGAGTTCTTTACGGGGAACCCGCCGCCTATATTCAGCGAATCCAGCTCGCTGCACACTTTTTTCAAGGCGCAGTACACGTGCACGCATTTGAGCAATTCACTCCAGTAGTAGGCGGTGTCGTTGATGCCTGTGTTGATGAAAAAGTGAAGCATCTTCAGGCGAAACTGTTCATCGTCTTTGAGTCGCTGCTCATAGAAGGGAACGATGTCTTTATAGCCGATGCCCAACCGACTGGTGTAGAAGGCGAACTTCGGTTCTTCTTCTGATGCAATGCGGATGCCGATGTCCAAGGGTTTGTTGGTGCGCTTGGCCAGCTCATCGGCTTCAGTTGCGTGATCCAGCACCGGGATGATGTGTTCGAATCCATTTTCCCTCAGTCGGGCAATATTATCGAGGTAGGCGGCCGTCTTGAACCCGTTGCAAATGATGTAGTGCGCATTGGGCAGCTTCCCCTGATCGACCAGCCTTTCGATAATGTTTATGTCAAAGGCGGACGAGGTCTCCAAATGGGCCTTGTGCTTCAGGACTTCGTCCAGCACGAAGGCAAAGTGCGAGCTCTTGGTACAATAGCAGTAGTGATAATCCGCCTGATAATCTGCCTTGGCCATGGCCAGGTGGAACAGAGCCCGTGCCTTTTGGATCTGCTGACCGATCTTGGGCAGGTAGGAGATCTTCAGCGGTGTCCCGTAGGTGCGGATCAGCTCCATGAGCGGGATGTCGTGCCAATGCAGCTGCTCCCCATGGACGAGAAAATCCTCCTGAGGCCATTCGAAACTCTGCTCGATCAGGTCGGTGTACTTATTGCGCATTTGAGCGGGTGCAGGTCATTGGGGATTGTTTCAACCAACGAGCGACCCTGAAAACAGGGCCGCTCGTTGCATTCTAAAAATGGTTTTCTCCATACGCTAGTGTGCGTAGGGAAGAGAAGAGTGATGCAGATTGATGTGCAGACGTCCTTCGTGCAATTGATAGCCAAAGGTGTACTCGACCTTGGTCTCTGCTCCGCTCAGATCGGTGAAGTAGTAATTGCCCATGGCGATGGCCTGATCTTCTTTCAGCACCATGCCTGCATTCTCAAAGCGCACCTTGGTCCATGGATTGATCGCGAATCCGCCATCTTCCTTGCAGCTTCTTCCCTCGCCAGCGATGAAGTAGGAGGTGGCCATATCCTTGCTGGGACGGAACTGTTCGATCTCACATTTTGTGGGCTTGAAAAGCACTTCGCCCAAATGGAATCCATAAAGTTTATCGAGGAAGGCGGAGGTGAACTCTTCACATGCCGATCGCTGCTCTTTCAGCGCACCGATGCGAACAACTCCTGCTCCCCATTCCTCCTGCGCTGCTGTTACCTGTTCTTTTGTGATCATGATGATTGTTTGATGAGGGGTAAAATTAGTCAATGCGGTCATCCGTTCATCATTTTAACTCGGCATTCATTATCGGTCGATCCGGTTCCTCTTTCTCTGATCGTTCGAACACTGTTTGACCCCTGGCCTGCAGAGCTGTGGTTTTTTTGGTCTGCACAGTGGAGCACGGATGTACCTTTGCGCGAATTTTTTCGGCAGCCCTTGGAACTACGCAACATCGCCATCATCGCCCACGTCGATCACGGCAAGACCACTTTGGTTGATAAGATCCTCCATTATTGCGAACTCTTTCGTGAGAATCAGGAGACAGGAGAGCTCATTCTCGACAACAATGATCTCGAGCGTGAACGGGGCATCACCATCCTGAGCAAGAACGTTTCTGTCCGATACAAAGGAGTGAAGATCAATTTGATCGATACACCGGGTCACGCCGACTTTGGAGGGGAGGTGGAGCGCGTGTTGAATATGGCCGACGGTGTTCTTTTGCTGGTGGATGCCTTTGAGGGCCCCATGCCGCAGACACGCTTTGTTCTTCAAAAAGCACTCGAGCTCGGACTCAAGCCCATTGTCGTCGTCAATAAAGTGGACAAGCCCAACTGCGAACCGGATCTCGCCTACGAGAAGGTATTCGATCTGATGTTTTCGCTGGATGCCAGTGAAGAGCAGCTGGACTTTCCAGTGGTCTACGGTTCCGCCAAGAACAATTGGATGGGCCCTGAATGGGATAAGCCTCAGAAGGATATTTCTTTCCTTTTGGATACCGTCCTGCAGGAGATCCCGATCCCATCGACAGAGGAGGGATCGGTGCAGATGCTGGTGACCTCTTTGGATTATTCCAATTACACAGGGCGGATGGCCATTGGCCGACTGCATCGTGGCTGCTTGAAGGGCAATCAGCAGGTGGTCCTCATCAAACGCGATGGGCAGCAACTTCGGGCCAAAGTGAAGGAGCTTTTCAGTTTTGAGGGACTGGGCAAGACCAAGACCGATGAGGTGCGCGCAGGCGACATATGCGCGGTTTCCGGCCTGGAGGGATTCGATATTGGCGACACCCTGGCAGATCCGGAAACGCCGGAGGCACTGCCGACCATTGCCATCGATGAGCCCACGATGAGCATGCGCTTCACGATCAACGATTCACCTTTTTTTGGCAAAGAAGGAAAGTATGTGACGTCCAGACACCTCAAAGACCGTCTGGAGCGAGAGACCGAAAAGAACCTAGCCTTGCGCGTAGAAGCGACGGATTCAGCGGATGCCTACCAGGTGTATGGACGCGGCGTATTGCACCTCAGTGTTCTTATCGAGACCATGCGTCGCGAGGGATATGAACTGCAGATCGGTCAGCCTCAGGTGATCATCAAGGAGGTGGAGGGTGTTCGATCTGAGCCAGTGGAGGAGCTCAGCATCGATCTTCCAGAAACAGTCTCCGGAAAGGCCGTGGAGATGGTGACGCTGCGAAAGGGCGAATTGTTGAATATGCGTCCGAAAGCAGACCGCATGCTTCTGGAATTCAAGGTGCCTTCGCGTGGGTTGATCGGATTGCGAAATGCATTGCTCACCGCATCGGCCGGCGAAGCGATCATGAACCATCGTTTTCTCGCCTATGAGGCGCACAAAGGGGAGATTCCCGAACGGCAGAACGGTTCCATAATCTCAGGAGATACGGGTTCAGCCATTCCGTATTCACTGAACCGACTTCAGGACCGGGGTAAATTTTTTGTCGATCCAGGAGAAGCCATCTACATGGGCCAGGTGATCGGGGAACACAGCCGGGCCGGCGATCTGGTGGTGAATGTGACCAAAGAAAAGAAGCTCAGCAACGTCCGCTCAGCCGGTGCAGATGAGAAAATGCGCATTGCACCCGCTATCCAGCACAGTTTGGAAGAAGCGCTCGAATACATACAGGCCGATGAATATGTGGAGGTCACCCCTGGTCATTTGCGTATTCGGAAGATCTACCTGGATGAAAACGAAAGAAAAAGGAGGGCCTAGACCCTCCTTTCAAATCGTATTGTGCTGAGCAGTCCTATGCGCAGGCGCAGGAGATCAGCAGCAGTACGGAGACCAAAAGAATGAATCGATAGGTGTTTTTCATGGGTCTTTCTTTCTCGTTTTTCGAGGAGTCAAAGAAAGGTATTTCATTTTATTTCACCGCTATTTTAGGCTGAGTCTTACTTTTTTCATCTGCACTTCAATCAACTGCTGATCTCTGCAATGAGTTGCTCGTTCAATTTCTTCAACTCGACCTTTCGCTCACGCAGTTCCTCTGTATTGCCCACTTCGGAGCGCAGAGAGATGTAGAATTTGATCTTGGGTTCTGTTCCGCTCGGACGTGCCGTGATCTTGTATCCATCTTCGGTGAAGAATTGAAGCACATTGGAGCGGGGAAGGTCGATCGTTGCACGCGAACCGCTGATCAGGTCGTGTTCAACACCCTTTTCGAAATCTTTGATCCGGATCACTTTGGAACCAGCCAATGCAGTTGGGGGCGTGCTGCGCAGTCGGTCCATCATGGCAGTTATGGCCGCAGCCCCATCCTTTCCTTTTTTGGTAACGCTCTTCAGAGATTCTTCATAGAGCCCGAAACGCAAATGGATGGCTTCCAGCTCACCAAAAAAGCTGCTGCCCTTGGCTTTTGCCCAAGCGGCTGCCTCGGCAATGAGTGCGGCCGATCCAATGGCGTCCTTGTCGCGTACAAAATCACCCACGAGATAGCCGTAGCTCTCTTCGCCACCGCCGATGAAGGTCTTTTTGCCTTCCTCCTTGCGGATCAGGTCAGCGATCCATTTGAAGCCTGTTAGGCAGATCTGGCAATCGACTCCATAGGCCTTTGCCATTTCCTGAAGCAGGTCGGAGGTGACGATGGTTTCAGCGATGAACTGCTGTCCGTTGAGTTTTCCCTGTGCCTTCCAAGATTCCAGCAGATAATAGATCAGTACTGCCGCCGTCTGATTGCCATTAAGAAGCGTCAGGTCGCCCGTGTGGTCTCGTACGGCGATGCCCACGCGGTCGGCGTCGGGGTCGCACCCGATCACCAGATCGGCTCCGGTCTTCTCGGCTTGTTGCACGGCCATATCGAGCGCCTCGGCTTCCTCTGGATTTGGACTTTTCACTGTGGGGAAGGACCCGTCGGGCACAGACTGCTGCTGAACAGCTTGCACATTTTCGAATCCCAGCGCCTTCAGGGCCTGTGGCATAAGAGTAATGGCGGTTCCATGGATCGAAGTGAAGACGATCTTCAGGTCCTTCTTGCCACTGTTTCCCAGCGATACGCTCTTTAGTTTTTCCAGATAGGCCTCTTCGACCTCTGTCCCAAGTTCGTGGATGCGTCCCGGATCGGCATCGAACAATACCCCGTCAGCAGCCACCTGCCGAACTTCATCGATCACCGCCTTATCGTGCGGGGGGACGAGCTGCCCGCCATCGGACCAATAGACCTTGTAGCCATTGTACTCCGGAGGGTTGTGGCTCGCAGTGATCATGATCCCGCTTTGACAACCGAGGTGGCGAATGGCGAAACTCAACAGTGGGGTCGGGCGCAAGTCGGGGAAGAGGTAGGCATCCATTCCGTTGGCAGAGAGGATCTCAGCTGTCTGCACAGCAAATTCCCGCGAATGATGGCGGCTATCGTGTGAGATGACCACGCGGATCGGTTCGGAAAAGGAACTTTTCAGGTAATTGGCCAGCCCTTGTGTGGCCATGCCCAGGGTGTATCGGTTCACGCGATTGGATCCAACCCCCATCGTGCCGCGCAGTCCTCCCGTACCAAAGTCCAGATCTTTATAGAAGGCATCCGTGAGACCTTCGGGATCGCTTTCGATGAGTTGCTGAACTTCCTTCTGGGTGGATGGGTCATAGGGCGCATTCAACCAACTCTTGGCTTTGATCAGGATTTCCGGGTCGGTCATCTCATGATGATTTTTGATTCAATGGACAAAATTAAGGACCGAGAAGTCAGTCTTCTCATCCATTTTGGCGATTCGCATGCGATCTTTGAACTTTCGTTGACCGATCGCTAAAGTCGATATGAGAATAGACATCATCACTCTTCTTCCCAAACTCCTGGAAGGGCCTTTTGCCGCAAGTATTTGCAGGAGGGCCCAAGACAAGGGACTGGTCGAGGTGCACATCCACGATCTGCGCAGCTATGGCCTGGGCGACTCCCGCCAGTTGGATGACTACGCTTTCGGAGGAGGAGCTGGGATGGTGCTGCGGCCGGAACCCGTGGCCGCATGTATCGATGAGCTCAGATCGGAGCGCAGCTACGACGAAGTGATCTACACCAGTCCGGACGGTCAGCGCTTCGATCAAGGCCAGGCGAATGAGTTGAGTCTCAAAAGGAACATCATGATCCTCTGCGGGCACTACAAAGGCGTTGACCAGCGCATCCGCGACCGATTCATTACGCGGGAAATTTCCATTGGTGATTATGTGCTCTCCGGCGGTGAGTTGGCAGCGGCTGTTCTTTCTGATGCGCTGATCCGTTTGGTCCCCGGTGTCCTCAACGACGAGTCTTCTGCGCTCACCGATTCTTTTCAGGACGGATTACTGGCCCCGCCAGTCTACACGCGGCCGGCGGAGTGGGAGGGAATACAGGTTCCAGAAGTCCTTAGAAGTGGCGACCCCAAGGCCATTGAGGCCTGGAGGGACCAGCAGGCTGTCGAGCGTACGCGGGTGCGGCGCCCCGACCTGCTCGATCAGTGAGGCTTTGGCGTATCTATTTTCTCCACCTGATTCTGCCGAAGGTCGACGGTAACCTCCGCCCCTAAGCCATCCAGGAAGAGCCTTAGTTTATTTCCTTTTTGCATCATCACCTTGGCCTCAGCGTCCATGAGTACCCCAGACCGGATCCGAACGCGCTCTTCTGCAACAAAGCGCATGCTGATCGCCTCGTGGGCGTATTCACCGAGCCAATTGCGCAGAACCTGAATTTCCTGGTCCCGAACACGCGCAGGTTTACCAAGCCAAAAGAGGTAGCGCACAAGGCCTGGTACCACAAAGACCTCTTCTCTGCGGTGGTCTTCAATGCGCAAAAAGATGTATGAATTGAACAGCGGTTCTTCGACCCATTTCCATCGATCACTCCACCGGCGCCTGGTTTTTTTGACCGGGCAGAAGACTTCAAATCCCATGGCCGTGAGTTTCTCAGCGCATTTTTTTTCTGCTCTCGATTTGCAGTACAAGACGTTCCAGTCGGTGATTTCCGTCGTTTTGGGTGGCTGTGCTGAAGTCGGTCCAGCAGATTCTTTTTTCTTCCTCATTCAGGCCTTATTGTGTGCAGCTTGTTTATGTATCTTTGCCCTCCTTAAATAAGCCTTGGGCCTCGACAATAGTTCGTGCGAAAGTCGGAAACAAGGTGCAACGAGCAAGAAAGATGGACGAGTTGATCAAATATGTGGAAGACCAGTATGTGGAGCGGAAGGACATTCCCGACTTCAGTGCTGGAGATACCGTGACCGTTTATTATCAGATCCGCGAAGGAGCCAAAGTGCGCACACAGTTCTTCAAGGGCGTTGTTCTGCAGCGCAGGGGATCTGGAGCCACAGAGACATTCACCATCCGGAAGATGTCCGGCGGTGTCGGTGTGGAACGCATCTTTCCAGTGAACAACCCTTCCATCGAGAAGATCGAGCTGAACAGAAAGGGAAGCGTCCGCAGGGCACGCATCTTCTATCAGAGAGGCTTGACCGGAAAGGCCGCTCGAATTAAAGAAAAGAGAATGTAGGCTTTACGCTGAATTTAGATGAAAACCGCTCCTTTGAAGCGGTTTTTTTATGTCTACATGAATCGCAGGGCAACAGGCGTCCGCATGCTGAGGCGCTCAGAGTATAAGAATCGGTCGGTCATGTTGCTGCAGCTGCAGGAACAGCATTATGCCGTGATCTGCAGCTTCCAGTTCCTGCAGTTATTTCCTCGAAACAAGCGGTATGAATTCCCAGATCGGTCAGCGGCCGAGGCCTTTTATGAAAGGGCAATGAAACGCATCCTCAGAAAACGATCTGCGGCCTGATCAATTGTCGATCACTGAGAGGTGATCACAAAGACGGTCCTGCGGTTCAAGGCTTTCCCTTCCTCTGTGTTGTTGTCCGCTGCAGGTCGGCTCTCCCCATAGCCTCGGTGCCGCATCTGCCCGGGATCGACCCCTTCCTCTATAAGATGCTCGTAGACCTTGGTGGCTCTTCGGGAAGACAGATCGAGATTGGCAGAAGCGCTGCCCACTTCATCCGTGTGTCCCTGGATCTCCACATGCACATTCGGATGTTCCACGAGGAAATCCCGGAATACCTGGAGGACGGCAAGTGAAGAGTGATTCAGCTCTGAGCTGTTGCTGGCAAAGTAGATGTCCCGAAGGCGGTATTCCCGATTCTTTTCCAGGGGAAGCACTTCCATATCGACCTGAACGGTGGATTCCTCATCGGGAGAAATGGTCTCCTTCGAAAGGAAGCGCGACTGGAAGGCAGATCCTTCCTGTTTGATGGTCAACAGATGTTCATCCACGGTCGAAAGGCGTACCGCTGCCGTGTAGCTACCGTCCAGTTCGTCGATACCAATGCGTTGCACCTCCTTTGTTTTCAGGTTGGTCAGTTCGAGTCGGGCGTCGACCTGGGGTGCTCCTGCCTCATCCGCTACGGTGCCCCGTATCAAAGCCACCTGTTCTGGGCGCGCGGCTGCGGGCATGTCAAAGGAGAAGATGTCGTAGTCTTTGCGCCCCCCTTTTCGCTTGGTTGAGAAGTAGGCCTTCTTTCCACTCAGGTCCACAAAAAGCCCCACATTGTTCGATTCGTTGTTGATCGGGTAGCCTATGTTCTTTGGTGCCTGCCAGTTGCCTTCACTTTGCCTGCTGTAGAAGATGTCGAAGCCGCCCATGCCGGGGTGCCCATCGGAACTGAAGTAAAGGGTGCGGCTGTCCGAGTGCAGAAAAGGTGTTTTCTCATTTCCCTCCGTGTTGATGGCTCGTCCCAGATTCTCTGGTGCCGACCAGTCGCCATTTTGCAATCGATGGCATACATAGAGGTCAGTGCCTCCGTAGCCCCTTTTTCGATTGCTGGCAAAAAAGAGCAGGTCCCCATTGGCCGATACGGAGGGCTGAGATTCCCAGCTATCGGCTGAATTGATCGGAGCCGGAAGTGGGCGTAGGCTGCTCCAATCCGATCCGAACCTGCGGCTGTACCAAATGTCGCAGTTCAGATAGCCTGTATCGTTGGGCTGACAAATGGTGAAGAACAACTCGCTGTTGGCGGCTGTGATGCTCGGACCCCCTTCGTTGTATTGGCTGTTGAACGGACGGGGAAGCGCTTCGCCTGCCGGAAAACCGCGTTGTTGCCTTTGGCTCATGCTGAATTCCTCCACCAGCCGCATTCCACTTGCTGGTCCATTGTACTTGTTTCTCTTTCGTGACCTCCGGGTGAAAAAGAAAAGCTGCATGTCGGGCGAAATACACCCGAGGTATTCGTCTGCCGGAGTGGATAGGCCAGCAACCGGTTTGGGGTCGTAGGGTACGGGATGGGCTTTGAGTTCTTCCACCACTTTGAATTCTTCGAGGATGTTCTCGGCCTCTTTGACCAATGCAGCGTCCCGTTCTGCATGTGTGACGTAGGTTTCGAGCAACTCCCGTCCTCTCTTTTCTCTTTCCGTCTCCAACAACAAAATTCCGAGGTAGTAATAAAGGTCTGCCTTGTAGTCCGGGCAGATGCGGATCACCTGTTCCCACATCGCCTCTACACCATGGAGTTCTCCTTTCTTTAGGTAGAGTTCGCCAAGGAGATAGTGTCCGTGGGCATAAGAACGATCGAATCCCACCGACTTTTCCAAATACCG
>JAYOTP010000010.1:54451-65828 GCA_038150465.1 Flavobacteriia bacterium
ACGGGAAAGATCAAGGCGATCCATGCCGGGTTGAGTCCGACGGAATCCAGTACGATGATCAGCATGATCAGGCCTGCGCTCGGTACGGCAGCAGAACCAATAGAGGCCAGGGTAGCCATTAAAACAATGGTCGCTTGTTGCGCCAGGCTGAGGTCGATCAGATGGAATTGAGCCAGAAAGACCACGGCCACGGCCTGATAGAAACTGGTACCGTCCATATTGACGGTCGCGCCAATGGGGAGAACGAATGAAGATATCTTCTTGGGGATCTTCAAATGGTCGTTGACCACTTCCATGGTGACTGGAAGCGTAGCTGCACTGCTGCTGGTGGAAAAAGCCAGGAACTGGGCCGGGCTGATGTTCTTGAAAAAACGCACATAGCCCATCTGCGGATGGATCAGACGAACGATCAGCGGATAGATGACAAAGACCAAAAGGGCAAGGCCCAAAACAACGGTGATGGAATACCAACCAAGAGCCTGCAGAACTTCCAGCAATGCCGCGGGGTCGTCTCCGGCCATCTCCACGAGCTTGCCGGCCATTAGAGCAAAGACAAAGAACGGAGCCGCCTTCATCACCAGATCGACCATTTTCAAAAAGATCTCATTGCCTGCCGAACAGAACTGGACCATACCCTTCACTTTGTCTGCGGGCAGGGAGATCATGGTCATGCCGAGGAAGAGGGCGAAAAAGATCACCTGCAGCATCAGACTGTCTCCAAAACTCTTGAAGATATTGGAGGGCACCATATCCACGAGAAACTGCAAGGGCCCGGCATCCCGGTTGTCTTGAGCGGCGGACATCTTGGAGCGTGTAAAGTCATCTGAACGCACTTTGTCCAGACGCTGTTGGGCTTCCATTTTCAAATGGGCGTATTGCGGATCGTTCAGGTAATCTTTACCGTCTTTGATCGCTCCTCCTTGTTGGCCTGCCCAGAGTTCGTAGCTGATGCGATTGGCAACGCGCTGTTCCATGGCCACCCGCTCGCCAGGCTTCAGACCATTGACAAGCAGCAGTCCAAGGCCGACCGCCAAGGTGGTGGTGATCAGATACAGCCCGAGGGTCTTCAGTCCCATTCTCCCGAGGGTCGTGGTATCGTTCAGAGAGACGATGCCCATGATGATGGAGAACAAGACCAGGGGAATGGCGATCAACTTCAAAAGGTTGATGAAGATCTGCCCGAACGGAGCGATGAAGTCTGTGGTGAACGAGCCGATACCAAGGGAAATAGAGGCCAGGGCCCAACCGACACCGAGCACTAAACCGATGATGATCTTCCAGTGGAGCGCAAGAGATTTCATAGGCGATCGGTCTTAGAGATAAGGTAGAGGTCGGCCAATGTGAAGAGTGTGAGCGCTTCGACGATGGGCACGGCACGTGGAACCACACAGGGGTCATGTCTTCCTTTGGCTTCAAGTTGGACCACCTGTCCGCTGCTGTCGATGGTTTGTTGGCTTTTTCCAATGGTGGAGGTCGGTTTGAACGCCACCCGGAATTCGATGGGTGCGCCGGTCGACAGCCCACCAAGACTTCCTCCAGCATGGTTACTGATCGGTTCGCCTTTGGCGTCGTAGGTGTCGTTGTGGGTGCTTCCGAACATGCTGGCTGCCTGGAATCCAGAACCGAATTCCACGCCCTTCACAGCGTTGAGACTGAACAATGCGGCGCCAAGGCGCGCCGGCAGTTTTCCAAACACCGGCTCGCCCAGACCCGCAGGTGCCGCTGTGACCACACAGCGGATGGCGCCGCCCACGGAATCGCCTTTTTTCTTGGTGCGCTCGATGAGCTCCTGCATCTTTTGAGCAGTTGCTTCATCCGGACAGCGTACCGAATGGGCTTCGACCTTAGCCGCGTCGGGCGTGGTGGAAAGAGCAGGAGCATGGATCGTTCCCACCTGATCCACATAGGCGATGCATTTCAGTGTGCTGGGCAAGAGATGACGTGCAATGGCCCCAGCGACCACCCAATTGGCCGTTTCCCGGGCCGAACTTCTTCCGCCACCGCGCGGATCACGGATACCGTACTTTTCCTGATAGGTTCGATCGGCATGACCGGGTCTGTACACATCCTGCATCTTGTCGTAGTCCTGAGACCGGGCATCTTTATTGGCGATGCGGAAGGCAAGTGGACTGCCGGTCGTCTTTCCTTGCCAGAGGCCGCTCAGCCATTCTACCTGATCGGATTCACTCCGGGCCGTGGTCAGCTTGGATTGTCCAGGCTTTCTTCTGCTCAGTTCGAATGCAACGGCTTCTGTATCGATCTCAACTCCGGCGGGCAGTCCGTCGATGATCCCACCGATCGAGTTTCCATGTGACTCTCCAAAAGTGGTGAGCCGAAGATGACTGCCGAGGGTGTTGCCTGCCATGGACACAAATATAACCACCCGCTGAAGGGGATCGGACCGAATGATCTGTTGGTCCTGGCCGATAAATATTCTTGCTTCGTGGCTCATGCTCTTTGTAGCTTCGCCTCATGCGCACTTTATTCACCCGGATCTCCGGACTTGCCGGATGCTGGGACTCGCCTCCCGCATTGCTCAAAGGATCTGAAATGGCAGATATCCCGATCCTGCGGGATGCCTGGTTGTGTACCGAAGGTCCATCGATTCATTCGTTCGGTCTTATGGACGAACTGGATGAGGAACTCAGGAACAGTTGTGACGAGTGGATCGATCTGAATGGCCAATGGGTGCTGCCCGCCTTTGTGGATTCGCATACACATATCGTCTTTGCCCGAACCCGTGAGCGTGAATTCGTCCATCGGATCTCCGGACTGAGCTACGAGGAGATCGCACGGCAGGGCGGCGGGATCCTCAACTCGGCCAAGGTGCTGCGTGAAACTCCGGAAGACGAACTGTTCGCCTCGGCCATGGAGCGTCTGACCGAGATGATCGGAACGGGTACAGCTGCGGTGGAGATCAAAAGTGGGTACGGGCTGAGCATGGAGTCGGAATTGAAGATGCTGCGGGTCATCAAGTCCATCGAACGGTTTTCACCCATTCCCATTCGCGCGACATTCCTTGGAGCGCATGCCATTCCGTCCGAATTCAAGAACGACCGAAGCGGCTACATCGATCAGCTGATCGGAGAAATGCTTCCGGTCATCGCTGACGAAGAACTGGCAGATTTCATGGATGTCTTTTGCGATCGTGGTTTTTTCACTCAGGAAGAGACAGAACGATTGCTTGAGGCCGGTGCCCAATATGGATTGAGGCCAAAGATCCATGCGAATGAATTGGATTTTTCCGGTGGCATTCAGGCGGGCGTGAAATACGGAGCCTTGTCGGTGGATCATCTTGAATGCACGGGGGATGAAGAGATCAGCCTGCTCCTGAAGTCCGAAACCATGCCTACCTTACTTCCTTCCACAGCCTTTTTCCTGGGAATGGAGGATCCGCCTGCCCGAAAAATGATCGACAGTGGGTTGCCATTGGCTCTGGCCAGTGATCACAATCCGGGCAGTTCTCCCTCGGGCAGCATGCCCTTTGTTTGGAGTCTGGCCTGCATCCGACTAAAAATGAAGCCTGAGGAGGCTTTGGCGGCTGCGACATTGAACAGTGCCTATGCGATGGGCATGGAGGAGGAATTGGGAAGCATCAGTCCGGGCAAGCGGGCCAGCTTTCTGATCACCCGTCCTGCCGATGAGCTTGCCTATTTCCCTTATGCCTTTGCAACGGACTGGATCGAATCCGTATGGATCGATGGCGTTCCGGTAGAAAACTAAAAATCAAAATCCCCAAGCTTTGAAAAAGATCCTCGAATGTGTCCCGAACATCAGTGAAGGACGAGATGCGGCAAAGATCCAGACGATTGCCTCTGTTGTCGATGAGGTGGAAGGAGTGGAATTGTTGGACATCGATCCGGGCAAGGCCACGAACCGCACGGTCATCACTTTTGCAGGCGATCCGGATGCCGTCATCGAAGCGGCTTTCCGCCTCGTGAAAAAGGCGTCAGAGTTGATCGATATGAGTCGGCACAGCGGCGCCCATCCACGAATGGGGGCCACCGATGTATGTCCATTGGTGCCGGTGGCGAATATGGAGATGGAGGAGGTGCAGGCCTACGCCCGTAAGCTGGGCAAGCGCATAGGAGATGAGCTGGGCATCCCCATTTACCTCTACGAAAATGCAGCCCTTACAGAAGAGCGGAAGAATTTGGCGAACTGCCGTTCGGGCGAGTACGAGGGCCTGGAGCGAAAGTTTCAGGATCCAAACTGGCAGCCGGATCATGGAAAGGCCGATTGGGGGCTGGCCAAACGCACGGGTGCCACAGCTGTGGGTGCACGTGACTTTCTGGTCGCATACAATGTCAATCTGAACACAACGAGTACCCGGCGCGCGAACGCCATTGCCTTTGATATCCGCGAGCGGGGAAGGGTCATGCGTGAAGGGAATTCCCTGACGGGAGCCATCGTCAAGGACGAACAGGGCAACCCGCGGCACATACCAGGGAAGCTCAAATCAGTGAAGGGCATCGGATGGTACATCGAGGAATACGGGATCGCACAGATCTCCTACAACCTCACCAATATTTCCATTGCCTCCATGCACGAGACTTTTGAACAGACCTGCATCTCCGCAGAGTCAAGGGGGTTGCGGGTAACGGGATCGGAGCTCGTAGGTCTTGTTCCCTTGCAGGCCATGCTGGACGCCGGCATCCACTACCTCAGGAAACAAAAGCGCTCCATTGGTATACCGGAGAGCGAGATCATCAAGATCGCTGTCAAGAGCCTCGGACTGGATGAATTGGCACCTTTCGACCCCAGTCAGAAGATCATCGAATACAAGTTGAAGGAAGGCAAGAGCGATCCGCTTCTCGAGATGTCGCTGCGCGCCTTTGCAGATGAAACCGCGTCGGAATCACCAGCTCCTGGCGGAGGATCCATCAGCGCATATGCCGGAGCATTGGGTGTCAGTCTGGGAACCATGGTGGCCAACCTTTCTGCGCACAAGAGAGGGTGGGACGACAGATGGAACGAATTCTCAGATTGGGCCGAACGGGGAATGGCTTTGCAAAAGCGCTTACTCGAATTGGTGGATGAGGATACGCGTGCCTTCAACCGGATCATGGCGGCCTTTGGCCTGCCAAAGTCGAGCGAAGAGGAGAAAAACGCACGGACCGAGGCGATCCGTTCGGCGACTCAGGAGGCCATTGAGGTTCCTTTCTCAGTGATGAAGATCTGTTTGGAAAGTATGGAGGTCATGCATCAGATGGCAGAGATCGGCAATCCGAATTCGGTGACAGATGCCGCTGTAGGTGCCTTGTGTGCGCGAACTGGTGTAGAAGGTGCGTTCCTGAATGTGCGGGTGAACTGCAAGGATTTCGATGATGCGGCCTATGTGGCACAGATCAAGGAAAAAGGAAAGCAGATCCTCAGCGAAGCCAAGAAGATGGAAGCAGAGGTGCTGGCCATCTGCGACGCGAAGCTCTAAAGCAAGCGTCCCTGCAGGTCGTATTCTGTTGCGGAGGTGATCTTAACACGACAAAAGTCGCCCACCCGCAAATGAGCATCCCCGGATCGGATGGCCACCTCATTGTCCACTTCCGGGCTGTCAAACTCCGTTCGGCCAATGAATTGCCCGCCTTCAAAGCGGTCGACAAGTACCTTTAATTCTCTGCCAATGAGCCCTGCGTTGGATTCAGCTGAGATATCGCGCTGAATATCCATTATCCGACGGGCACGTTCCTCTTTGACCTCCTGCGGCACATCATCCTCCAGGCTGAAGGCATGGGTGTCCTCTTCGTGGCTGTAAGTGAAACAGCCCAGGCGTTCGAATCGACTTTCCCGGACCCAATCACAAAGTATTTCAAAATCATCTTCCGTCTCTCCGGGATAGCCGGTGATGAGTGTGGTTCGAATCGCAATACCGGGAACCTCCTGTCGAATGGTCTTCAAAAGCGAATCTGTTTTGGCCTTGGTGGTTCCGCGTCTCATTGATTTGAGCACCGGATCCGCAATGTGCTGCAGGGGAATGTCGATATAGGTGCAGATCTTGGGTTCCTCCCGGATGAGTTGAAGCACGTCCAATGGGAAACCGGTTGGGAAGAGATAGTGCAGGCGGATCCACTCGATGCCTTCTACCTCTACCAGTTTGCGAAGCAGATCAGCAAGCGCTCTTTTCCTGTAGAGGTCCAGGCCGTAGTAGGTCAGATCCTGGGCGATCAGAATGAGTTCACGTACGCCCTGGCTCGCGAGTTTGCCAGCCTGTTCTACCAGATCTTCAATGGGGGTGGACCGATGCCCGCCGCGCATGAGTGGGATGGCGCAGAATGAACATGGACGATCGCAGCCCTCGGAGATCTTCAAATAAGCATAGTGTGCCGGTGTGGTCAGTATGCGCTCGCCGAGCAGCTCCTTTTTATAGTCTGCCCCAAGGGTTTTCAGCAGTCGTGGCAGCTCTCGTGTTCCGTACCAATCGTCAATATCCGGGATCTCTTGTCGCAGATCCTCTTTGTAACGCTCGGACAGGCAGCCCGTTACATAGACTTTTTCTACCTGGCCTTCCTCCTTGAGTCGAGCGTAATCGAGAATGGTGTCGATCGATTCTTGTTTGGCATTATCGATGAATCCACAGGTGTTGATCACCACGACCTCACCACTCTGTCCCTCGTGTTCGACATCACGCCCGTTTGCGCGCAGCTGGCCCATGAGTACTTCGGAGTCAAAAAGATTCTTGGAACACCCGAGGGTGACCAAATTGATCTTCTTCCGATGCAAGCTCTTGGTCTTCATAATGGGGACAAAAAAAGCCCATCAAAAGTATTGACGGGCTGTTCTGTTTTTTGGATTGGGATCAGGAAGCGTTCTTCTCAGCTACTACTTCAAATTCCAGCTCAGCCTGAACATCTCTGTGGAAGCGAACTTTTGCTGTGTAGCGTCCCATGGTTTTGATGACCGAACCTGGGATCTGAATGAACTTCTTGTCGATCTGTATCCCCTGTCGACCCAATTCCAGGGCGAGGTCCGCATTTGACAGTGAGCCGAACAACTTATTGCCTTGCCCTACTTTGGCAGTCAGCTGAACACTCATTTCCTTGAGTTTGTCTGCCTGTGTCTGGGCGTCGTCAACCAGTTTGGTTTCCTTGTGCGCTCTTTGTCTGAGATTCTCAGCCAATACTTTTTTTGCGCTGTCGGTGGCCAGAATTCCAAATCCCTGAGGGATGAGGTAGTTCCTGCCGTATCCGTTCTTCACCTGTACGATGTCGTCAGTGAAGCCCAGATTCTCTACGTCTTTTTTCAGAATGATCTCCATGATGTCTTATTTGAGATTGTCTGCAACGTATGGCATCAAAGCCAGGTGACGGGCTCTTTTGATGGCCTGCGACAATTTGCGCTGGTACTTCAAAGAGGTGCCTGTCAGCCGGCGTGGAAGGATCTTTCCCTGGTCGTTCACGAACGAAAGAAGGAAGTCAGCATCCTTGTAATCGATATGCTTGATGCCCGTCTTTTTGAAGAAGCAAAAACGCCCTTTCGTACCCGTATCGATCTGTATGGGCTGGAGATATCTGATCTCACTCTGGGATTGGCCAGAGGCCGCTTGTAAATCGCTCATGTTTCCGAATTAAGATTTAGACTTCAACTTTCCCTTTCGCTTCTCTGCATACTCCTTGGCGTATTTATCCAAGGCTACAGAGAGAAAGCGCATCACGCGCTCATCTCGTTTCAACTCGACCTCGAGGTTGCGGATGCCTTCTCCAGGCATGTCGAATTCGAGCATTTGGTAGAAGCCAGACTTCTTTTTCTCGATGGGATAGGCCAGTTTTCGCAGCCCCCAGTCTTCTGTGTGGCTCACCTTGCCTCCTTGGGCGTCGATGATGCCTTTGAATTTTTTAACCGTTTCCCCCACCTGCTCGGCAGATAGGACGGGATTAAGGATGAAAACGGTTTCGTAGGTATTCATTTGTTCGTGTATTCGTTTTTTATTGGGAGCGCGAAGATACAATTTAATGCTCTTCTCTTTATCAGCTGTACATTGACCGCTGATTTGAGGCTGCAAATGCTTCCGAATTCAGGTCATTTATGTGTCCTTGCAATAAGACAGTTTGGGGTTTATCCCGTTCAGCATTGAAAAAAAAAGCAGATAGTTCGATATTCTTTCCGTGTTCCCGGTTTTATCTTTCGGTGCTTTCATTGCGCTATATATGACCATTTTCATAGTTGAAGACAACGAGATCTACGCCAAGACGCTTCATTATCAAATGTCCGTCGATCCGGAAAATGAGGTAGAGGTATTTTCATCGGGAAAAGAATTTTTCAGGAACATTGACCGGCGTCCCGATCTGATCACTTTGGATTATCGTCTTCCGGACATGAATGGGATCGAGGTTCTAAAGCGCATCCAAAAGGAAATTCCGGGCACTCCGGTCATTGTCATCTCCGGGCAGGAGGATGTGGATACCGCTGTGGGACTGCTCAAAGAAGGCGTGTACGATTACATAGTCAAGAATGAAAATACCAAAGATCGGATCTGGAATGCGCTCCAGCATGTGAAGGAAAAGATCGAACTGACAGACGAGATAGAAAGGCTGCGGGAAGAGGTCAATGTGAAATACGACTTCTCTAATATTAAAGGCAACAGCGATGAACTCAAGAAGGTACTCAAGCTTGTTGAAAAGGCGGCTAAGACGAATATCATAGTCAGCATCAGCGGAGAAACGGGAACAGGTAAAGAGCAGATCGCCAAGGCCATTCACTACAACAGCAGCCTGAGGAAACGGCCATTCGTAGCGGTCAATATGGCGGCAATCCCCACTGAGCTCATTGAAAGCGAGCTCTTTGGATATGAGAAGGGTGCATTTACCGGTGCGGACACCCGAAAGTTGGGGCGCTTTGAAGAAGCCAATGGGGGTACTTTGTTTCTGGACGAGATCGGAGAATTGGAGTTGTCGCTTCAATCCAAATTGCTCCGGGTGCTGCAGGAAAAAGAAGTCATCCGGCTGGGCAGCAATACGCCTCAAAAAGTCAATGCCCGCATCATTGTAGCGACCAACAGGAATCTCAAGGAAGAGGTGAACAAGGGAACTTTCAGAGAGGATCTGTACTTCCGGCTTTTGGGCTTTCCGATCGAATTGCCTCCCTTGAAAGCCAGGGGAAACGATGTGTTGATCCTGTCCAAGCATTTTGCTGAGGCCTTCTGCAAAGAGAACAAACTCAAAAAAGTGAGTATTTCGCCAGCCGCCCAAACGAGATTGAAGAAATACGACTGGCCGGGCAATGTCAGGGAGCTCAAGGCTTTGGTGGAATTGGCCGTGGTATTGTGCGATGACCACGTCATAGAATTGGAGCACCTCAACTTTCAAGAAGCCCAGGTCCTGGACCAGATGCACACAGGAAAAAAGACACTGAAGCAATACGTGCGCGAGATCATCCTGCATCATCTGGAGGTGAACGGTCAGAATGTTCTGAAAGTCGCCGAAGAATTGGATATTGGTAAATCAACCGTGTACAGGGAGTTAAAGAAGATGAAAAGTGATGGGTGATCATGAAAAAAAAGATCTGTACGATCTGGGTTATCTCGAAGAGTTGTCAGGTGGCAGCAAGGAATTCGTGGACGGCATCACGGAGACTTTTCTGAAGAACATTCCCGAGCAGATGGAGCAGATGATGAATGCATACAAGGCCAATGATCTGAAGTCTATGGGAGAGAATGCTCACAGAATGAAACCTTCACTGGACCTTTTCCGTATACACTCGCTGCACGATACCATCCGATTCATCGAGGCCAAGGGAAAAAATGAGATGAGTGATTCGCAATTGGAAACCGCCCTACATGAGGTGGAGGAAACGGTGTGTCAGGTGATTCAGTTAATGTCCAAAAAATGATGTCTTAAATTTGTGCCACTTGAAACTAAATGAAAAATGCTGTTGATCATGCTTTTACGGTCATATGACATGAGAAAAAAAGCTATATGAAGGATACGTCGGGAAAGTTGGTTTTGGTGGTGGAAGATGAGCCTGTGATGCGCACATTGCTCGGACAGATTCTTGCAAAAAAATTTGAGGTGCATCTGGAAGAAAATGGAAAAGCAGCCCTTTCCTGGATGTATGATGGTCATGTCCCCGATCTGGTTCTCGCTGATCTGAATATGCCGGAGATCAACGGATTCGAATTCATAGAGCACTTGAGGTCGAGCGGATTCTTCATGGGACTCCCAGTCATTGTTCTGAGCGGTGAAGAAAGCAGTCAGGAGCGCGTTAATTGTTTTAAGATCGGTGCCAACGATTACCTTATCAAGCCGTTCAATCCAGAGGAGTTGATCTTGCGCATTGACAACCTGCTTCGATTGAAAATGTGATCCGACGAACGATGTCATGACAAAAGAGAAAGACATTATTGTGTATCTCGGGGATGACCCGCAAGTCATAAGTGGGCTGGAATCAGATGTTTCGATCGAGTCCTATCGATTTGCGAATGGCATTGCCTTCAAGAAGCATTTGCAGGAACTCGCCGAGATCGATCTGGTCTTGGTCGATCAGGATCTTAAAGGACTGAATGGCATACGGCTCATCCAATGGTTGAAAGAGGGGCAGAATGGAAGGCGTCTTTACTACGCACAGACGGGAGGCTCTGGTGTGCGCCCCCATGATCGCAAACAACTTTTGAACGCTGGAGTCGTGGAGTATTTTCCAAAACCCTTCGATACAGACGTTCTCAGGAAGTCTCTGCAAACCATCCGCCGATTCAAGAAAAAGGAAGCAGAGACTGCGAACCATTTTGATCAGATGAATGGCGGGTTGAGCGCTCAGATCTCTTTTGGAAAAAGACTCTTTGACATTCTCATATCCTCTGTCGCTTTGGTTTTGGTTGCGCCTCTATTTCTAATCGTTGGCATCCTTATCAAATTGGAGGCTGGCGGGCCTGTTTTTTATGTTTCCAAAAGGGTCGGGACGGGCTACAAGGTCTTTGACTTCTATAAATTTCGTTCCATGCGTCCGGATGCGGATAAGATTCTCAACGGATACCTCGAGCTTAATGGGTACGAGCAGGAGGAGCAGCCTGCTCCGGTGCAACAGAAGCAGCAAGATCCATCCGATACATCGAACAGCCCTGAACTCATCCACCCCGATGGTTCCAAGCTCAGTGAAAGAGAATACCTTGAGCTCAAGCGAAACGGTTCAAGGGGTGAGTTCATCAAGTTGAAGAATGACCCGAGAGTTACGCGTATTGGACGATTGATAAGAAAGACGAGCATCGATGAACTCCCTCAAATGCTGAACGTCCTGAAGGGCGATATGTCTATCGTCGGCAATCGGCCTCTTCCGCTATATGAGGCAGAGCAGCTGACCTCGGACCTTTGGAGTCTTCGTTTCATGGCACCGGCCGGCATAACAGGCTTGTGGCAGGTGAAGCGGAATGAAAAGAAGGATATGACAGCCG
>JAYOTP010000011.1:0-24914 GCA_038150465.1 Flavobacteriia bacterium
TTGACTCATTGGATTCGAGCACTCAAGAGCACTATCAGCTCAAAAGACTGGATCCCTCCTACCGCATCTTTTTTGAAGGAACTGAAACCATGGATGTTCCAGCGTCCATGGAAAAACTCTATGCCCTTTTTGAGCGATATGAAAAAGGCAGCTCGGAGGCACTGAAAAAGTTTCTCAAGGAAAGTGAATACAAATACGATGTCGGGATCAACGACCTGGTATATAAGCCCAGTCGTTCCCTTTTGGAATTTGCCGACACGCGCGTATTGAAAGGCTTGTTCAAAATGGATCTCTTTTCGTCCATGAGCAGCTACATACGCAAGCACTTCAACGACTCCAGACTGATCCGGCTGCTCGAATTCCCGGTGCTCTTCTTAGGAGCGACTGCCAAGAAAACGCCAGCACTCTACAGCCTGATGAATTATGCAGACCTCTGTTTGGGCACCTGGTATCCCATGGGTGGGATGCACAAGATCGTGGAGGGAATGGTTCGGGTGGCAGAAGATCGTGGGGTCGACATTCGGCTCGACGAGGAAGTGAAAGGTTTTTCTTTCGCTGAGGATGGCCGGATCGAATCCATCCTGACCAGCAAAGGTGAAATTCAGGCAGATGTTGTCATTGGCGGAGCAGACTATGCACATGTCGACCAGCAGCTGTTGCCCAAGGAAAAGCGAAATTACTCTTCGGATTACTGGGAGAAACGCAAGATGGCCCCTTCCTCCCTGCTGTTCTACCTCGGAGTGGACCAACCCATTCCCGGCCTGCTGCATCACAATCTGTTCTTTGATGAGGATTTCACTCAGCACGCACACGAGATATACGACGAACCCCAATGGCCCGAACGCCCATTGTTCTACGCCTCATGCCCTTCCAAGACAGATCCTACAGTCGCACCTGAAGGCAAGGAAAATCTTTTTCTGCTCATCCCAGTGGCCCCTGGTCTTGAGGACAACGATGCGACACGGGAGCACTACTACGACCTGGTCATGGACCGGCTGGAGGCTAGGACAGGAATGGATGTCCGCTCTTCTGTTATCTACAAGCGATCGTATGCGCATCGCGAATTCATGGAGGACTACCATGCCTTCAAGGGAAATGCATACGGCCTTGCCAACACCCTCGATCAAACGGCATTGCTCAAACCTTCACTGAAAAGCAAGAAGGTCAAAAATCTGTACTTTACTGGACAGTTGACCACGCCTGGACCTGGCGTTCCTCCCTCATTGATATCGGGAGAAGTGGTCAGCAATGAAATTGCCAAAGAATTCAACCCCCAATAATATGATGGATCTCTACCATAAAATTTCCTTCCGCTCTTCCCGAATGGTCACCCGGGCCTACAGCACTTCTTTTTCCTTGGGCATCTATGGACTGGATAAAAAGATGCACGACCCGATCTATGGCATCTATGGATTTGTGCGCTTTGCCGATGAGATCGTCGACACTTTTCATGATTTCCCAAAACAAGAACTGCTCGATGGATTCCGGAAAGACACCTGGAAAGCCATCGAGGACCGGATCAGCATGAACCCGATCCTGCACGCCTTCCAGGAAGTGGTGAACGAATATCAGATCGAACCCGAACTGATCGAAACTTTCCTCCACAGTATGGAAATGGATCTGCAGAAGAAAGAATATGGAACCGACGAGCTGAAGACCTATATTCTGGGTTCAGCGGAAGTGGTCGGACTCATGTGCCTGCGGGTCTTCACAGAAGGAAACGATCGAGAATATCAGCGACTGAAAGATCCGGCCATGGCCCTTGGCTCTGCCTTCCAGAAGATCAATTTCCTCAGAGACCTAGAGGCGGACTACCGCCAATTGGGGCGCACCTATTTCCCCGGCGTCGATCTGGACGAATTCACAGAAGCCACAAAATCCGCTCTGGAGGACGACATAGAGATCGATTTCAAGAAAGGCTACGAAGGCATCAAACAGCTCCCTAAAGGTGCGCGCTTCGGGGTGTACATCGCTTACGTTTACTACTATGCACTCTTGCAGAAAATAAAGAACACGCCAGCCCACAAACTGCTCGAGGAGCGCGTACGCATACCCAACCAAAAGAAGTATTCGCTGCTCTTCAGTTCTTATCTGCGTCACAGTTTCAATCTTTTATAATCCATGGAATACGTTATCCTGGTCGACGAGCACGATGCTCCTCTCGGACTGATGGAGAAATTGAAAGCGCACGAACAAGGTGCGCTCCACCGCGCCATTTCGGTCCTGATCTTCAACTCAGATTCTGAGCTTCTTCTTCAGAGAAGGGCCCTGTCTAAATACCACAGCCCAGGCCTTTGGACCAATAGCTGCTGTTCTCATCCACGCGATGGAGAGGAGGTACTGGCTGCTGGCGAACGCCGACTGGTCGAGGAGATGGGTATGACGGCCAAGCTTCAGCCTTTGTTTCACTTCCGCTATCGTGCAGAATTCGACAATGGACTCATCGAACATGAACTCGATCATGTGCTGGTGGGACGATCCAATGATCTGCCCCGTTTGAATCGGGAGGAAGCCATGGATTTCGAGTGGATGACATTGGATGCCGTTCGCAGAGAGATCGAAGAAAAACCCAAGCAATTCACTCCCTGGTTCACTTTGTTGATCCAAGACCACTTTGAGGAGCTAAAGAGATTCGCATGCGCGTTACAGTAAGCCGTCACGCACACTTCAACGCAGCCCACCGACTGTACAATCCGGATTGGGATGCTGAAAAGAACAAAGAGGTCTTTGGCAAATGCACCAATCCGCGTTACCACGGGCACAACTACGAATTGATCGTCCACGTGAACGGACAGGTCGATAGCGAAACGGGTTATGTGGTCGACATGAAATGGCTTGCCGATCTGATCAAAGCAGAGATCGAAGACCGATACGACCACAAGAACCTCAACGAAGAAGTTGAAGAATTCAAGAACATCAATCCGACGGCAGAAAACATTGCCATTGCCGTGTGGAACCGATTGAACCCGCATTTACACAAAGAACACTCCCTTAAGATCACACTTTATGAAACTCCGCGAAACTTTGTTAGCTACGAAGGCCAATAAGGCCAAGGGCATTTCTGATATTGAAGATATTGCCGAACAGGCCGATTGGATCGGTGACCAGCATACAGCCACTTCTGTAGAGACGCCTCTGAGAAAGGATGCATTTGAACTGTCTCCAGAAGAAAAGGTCGATCGTATCGAAGAAAAAATGAGGGATGTATTGCACATTCTTGGCTTGGACCTGAAGGACGAGAGCCTGCAGGGAACCCCAAGAAGGGTGGCCAAAATGTATGTGAATGAAGTCTTTGGCGGCCTGCTCCCTGAAAACAAACCCGATTCCAAACTCTTTGCCAACGCCTTCCGGTATTCCGAAATGCTGGTGGAGAAGGGAGTGAAGGTGCATTCCTATTGCGAACATCATCTGGTTCCCATCATCGGAGTCGCACATGTTGCCTATCTGTCGAATGGCCACGTCATCGGACTGAGTAAGATCAACCGCATCGTGCGTTATTTTTCCAAGAGACCTCAGGTGCAAGAGCGACTGACCGAACAGATCGCTCAGGAACTCAAGGTGGCCTTGCGCACGGAAGATGTCGCCGTACTCGTGGATGCCGAACATTTTTGCGTGAAGACAAGAGGCATCGAAGACGATGGCAGCAGCACGCTCACGGCCCACTATTCAGGTCAATTCAAGAAAAAAGAAGTCCGGGAGGAATTCCTAAAACACATCTACCAAAGATGAGCCGCACCTATCTTCTTATCGGGGGAAACTCAGGCATTGGCCGGGCATTCCTCGATCAAGAGCTCGAAAAGGGGTACCGGATCATAGCCTGCTCCAGAGAACCAGACACCACTGTTTCGCATCCGCAATTGACCCATTGTGCATACGATGCTACAGATGAAAACAGTGTGCTTGACTGTCCTGATGCGATCGATGGATTGATCTACATGCCCGGGAGCATACAGCTGAAACCCTTCCATAGAATTGCGCTGTCGAATTTCCGTGACGAGATGGAGATCAACCTGATCGGCGCCATCAACACCATCCAAAAAGCCCTTCCGGCCTTGAAAAAGGGAAGCAATCCTTCCGTCGTACTGTTCAGTACCGTGGCCGTACAAACAGGAATGCCCTTCCACTCCGGGATCGCTTCTGCCAAAGGTGCGGTCGAAGGACTTGTACGCTCACTGGCTGCAGAATATGCTCCGCACATTCGATTCAACGCCATTGCCCCGTCGCTTGTAGACACGCCCCTGGCCGAAGGCCTCCTGAACAACGAGAAAAAGAGAGAAAACTCTGCCCTGAGGCATCCATTGAAAAGAATTGGAAGCGCCACCGAATTGGCGGAGGCCGCTGCCTATTTGATGTCGGACAGATCTTCGTGGATCACCGGTCAGATCATCAGCGTGGACGGTGGAATGTCGAGCCTGCGAACACTTTGACCACCTTTAGGGAATGGAGCCGGAGCGATCTGCTCGGGCTGGAACGACGGTACCGAAGAGATCTCATCAATCGGATCAGTGGCAGCAGGACCGCCTGGTTGCTTACGACCCGCACTTTAAATGGAACTGCCAATATTGGTCTGTTCAGTCAGGTGGTACATATCGGAGCCAACCCGCCGCTTATGGGTGTTCTTTTTCGGCCAAAAACAGACCGGCATCAGAGCCTCGACAATATTGAAGAAACCAAGCTCTTTGGGCTCCACGCCGTCCATACCGACCGGTGGCAAAATGCCCATGCAACATCCTTTGCTTTCAAAGCAAGCCAAAGCGAGTTCGATGAATGCGGTTGGCAGGAAGAAAAGATAGCAGGAAGTGACCTTCCGATCATCAAAGATTCGCTGGCCCGCATCGTGCTCGAGCCAAAAGAGGTCGTCCACATTCGCTCCAATCAATGCCGAATGGTGGTGGGTCAGATCCGATCGATCCAGATCAGAGAAGATCAGCTGGACAGTGACCAACTGCCTCGGCCTGAGGAATGGCTGAACGTTTGCGGACTTGATCTGTATATGAACAACCAGGCCATTGACACCGCAGATGAATACAGAAAAAATGGATCTTCCCTCTGAACCGCTTGCCCTTTTCTGGTTTCGAAGGGATCTACGACTCGAAGACAATCATGCGTTGTACCAGGCGCTCGCCAGCGGACACAAGGTCATGGCCATATTCATATTCGACCAGAACATCCTGCGTCCTCTGAGTGGTGGGCACGACCCGCGTGTTCAGTTCATTCACCAGGAGTTGAGCAGCCTCAAGAACGAATTGAGAACTTCAGGTTCAGATCTGAGCATTTTTTATGGGGATCCTTTGGAAGTCATCTCCGCACTCGCGGAGCAGATGGATGTTCAGGCGCTGTATGCGAATCGGGACTATGAACCCTATGCACTGAAAAGAGATGAATCGATCTTTCGTCATCTGGAGAAAAAAGACATCCCCTTCAAAGGCTATAAAGACCATGTCGTCTTCGACCGTTCTGAAGTGGTAAAAAAGGACGGCAGTCCCTACACGGTTTTTTCGCCCTATATGCGGAAATGGAAAGAACATCTGAAAGAGCATCCAATCGCTCATTGGCCCAGCTCAGAACACTTGCATCATCTGTTGTCCATGGAGCCCCGACCGATGATCTCCCTTGAAGAAATGGAGTTTGTACCTCAGGCCCGAAAATTCCCTGAAAGGGTAACGCAGCAAAATCTACTTAAGGGCTACCACAAAACCAGGGATATCCCGTCAGTGCAAGGCACATCGCGACTGAGTCTTCACCTTCGTTTTGGCACCATCAGCATTCGACACTGCGCCCTTATGGGTGAAAAACACAATGAAAAATGGCTGAACGAGTTGATCTGGAGAGATTTCTACCAGATGATCCTCTACCACTTTCCAAGATCCGTGGACCAGGCATTCAAGCCGGCATACGATGCTATTGAGTGGGAAGAGAATGAGACACATTTCAACGCCTGGTGTGAAGGACGTACCGGCTATCCACTGGTCGATGCGGGAATGAGAGAACTCAATGCCACGGGATTCATGCACAATCGCGTACGCATGGTGACCGCTTCTTTTTTGACCAAACACCTTTTGATCGACTGGAAGAGAGGCGAACGATACTTCGCTGCCAAACTTCTTGATTTCGAACTGGCCAGTAATGTAGGCGGATGGCAGTGGGCCTCCTCTTCCGGATGCGATGCGGCACCTTATTTCAGGGTTTTCAATCCACATCTGCAGCTTCAAAAATTCGATCCTGAACTCAAATACGTCAAAACATGGATCCCCGAATGGGGAACCGAACAATACCCTGAGCCCATAGTGGACCACAAAATGGCTCGGGAAAGGGTTCTTGCCCGTTATCAAAAGGCGCTGAAAAAATGAAACTGTTTGGGATTCTATCTGTTCTCTGTATCTCAACCACTCTAGCTATGGCCCAAGGTGTACAGGTCGGAAGTGAACTTCCCGACATTCGGTTACTGGATCAGGAAGATCGAATGGTCTCGCTAAAGGAAATGGCTGCCGATCGTCCTGCAGTCATCTATTTCTATCCCAAGGATGATACCCCAGGCTGTACTGCTGAGGCCTGTGCTTTCAGGGATCGCTATGAAGAGTTCATGGAAGCCGGTGCCGTTTTGATCGGCATCAGTTCGGACGGAGCCGCTTCGCATCGCTCATTCGCCCAAAAGCATCAGCTCCCCTTTCCATTGCTGTCGGACCCGCAACGGCTCGCGCAGAAGAAATTTGCCGTTCCTACAGATCTATTGGGCCTATTGCCCGGACGGGTCACTTATGTGTTCGATGCAAAAGGGATCTGTACCGGTATCTTCAATTCACAGCTTCAGGCGACCCGGCATGTGGAAGAATCCTTGTCTATGCTGAACAAATCAGCCGTGCACTGAACCTCTTTCCCTTCATTGTCTTATATTCGCGCCTCATTTGTGAACCGGGTTTAGGACCCTTTTAAAAACACTCATCATGCCAGTACGCATCCGACTGCAACGCCATGGCCGCAAAGGCCGCCCCATCTTCTCCATCGTAGCTGCAGACAGCAGGTCTCCAAGGGACGGACGATTCATCGAGAAGATCGGCCAGTACAATCCGAACACCAATCCAGCGACCATCGAACTGGACTTCGACTCCGCCTTGGAGTGGTTGCAGAAAGGTGCACAGCCATCGGATACCTGCAGAGCCATTCTTTCCTATAAAGGGGTTCTTTTGAAGAAGCACCTTTTGGAAGGAGTCAAAAAAGGCGCACTGACTGAAGAACAGGTTGATGAACGCTTTGACAAATGGCTCGAAGAGAAGGGCCAGAAGATCCAAGACAAGTCCGCTGCCGTGGCCAAGTCCGCTGAGGACAAGGAAAAAGCCCGCGTAGAGGCCGAAAATGCCAAGTCCGAGGCGCGCGCAGAGGCACTCAAGGGTGCAGCAGCCGAGCAGGAGACCGAGGCCGCCGCTGAAGCAGCGGAGGGTCCAGCCGAAGAGGCAGCTCCAACTGAAGAGGCAGCAGCCACCGAAGAAGCAGCGCCCGAGACAGAAACGGTAAGCGAAGAACCGGCCGCTGAAGCTGCAGAAGAAAAGAAAGAAGAAGAAGTTCCTGCCGAAAGTGCAGAAGTTGCTGAGGAGACTCCTGCAGAGGAAAGCGCTGATGAAGCGGCTGAAGCAGACGCTCCCGAGGAAGACGAAAAAGCTTCCGAATAATATTCCGATCCCGTATGGCCGATCCCATGGCCAGTATCAAAGACCGCTCACTTTGCTAAATTGCCAAGCAAGATGTGGGACGGAATCCTTAGAATACCTGAAGTCGATGTCAAGCGCATTGTGATCACTGGTGGGCCCGGAAGCGGCAAGACCACACTGATCGACGCTTTGGGAGATATGGGCTATCCCATCCATCAGGAGCGCGCCAGAGAATTGATCAAGGACGCGGACCTCGGATTGCACAGGAGCAGTCCCTGGCTGGACCATAAGGACTTTGCGGATAAGGTATTTGAGGCCCGTATGAAGGACTACGAGCAAGCTGAATTCGGATCGTTCAACTTCTACGATCGCGGACTGCCCGATACGCTGGCCTATCTGAAGCGGGATGGTCATTCGATCCCCGATGACTGGATCAGCCTGGTGATGGCCCATCGATACGAGAAGACGGTTTTCATTGCACCTCCATGGGAGGAGATCTATTCAGCAGATAAAGAGCGTAAGGAGACGACCGATGAGCTTGAAAGTATCCATGAGCACCTCTTCGATACGTATGAAAATCTCGGCTACCAGCTGATCGAACTTCCCAAAGCCTCTGTGGAATCGCGGCAGCAATTCATCATTGACACCCTCTCTTGAAGAAAGCACGGTCGCTGCTCAAGCAGCACTGGGGCTACGAAGATTTCCGACCCGGTCAAGAGGAGATCATCTCATCCATACTCGAGGGATCTGATACACTTGCTCTTTTGCCCACGGGTGCGGGCAAGTCTTTGTGCTACCAGGTTCCTGCGCTCTTACTGGACCAACTCTGTTTGGTCATCTCTCCTTTGATCGCTTTGATGCAGGATCAGGTCCGGGAACTGAGCGAACGCGGTTTGAATGCGGTGCAGCTCAGCAGTCAACAGAGCCGTTCAGAACAGGATCGCATCCTCGACAATTGCCGCTACGGACATACCCGGTTCCTCTTCATCTCCCCGGAGCGCCTAATGAATGCGGAATGGCTTGAAGCCATGACTCAACTGCCCATCGGACTTGTCGCGGTGGACGAGGCGCATTGTATTTCCCAATGGGGATTTGATTTCCGACCGGCCTACCGCCAGTTGGGACGCCTGCGTGAGCGCATGCCTGAAAGCCGATGGCTCGCCCTCACTGCCACAGCAACAGCTGAAGTCTGCCAGGACATCCAAAAAGAATTGCGATTCACGAAAAGTCGCCTGATCAAAAGGAGTTTTGTCCGTAAAAACCTGAGTTATCAGCTACAGTATTCTAAAAACCGTTTGGACGACATCCTTCAGTTGATGCATCGCCACCCCGGTCCGACTGTGGTCTATGTCCCCTACAGGAGAATGTGCGCACCATTGGCCAAGGATCTGGGTCAGCGGGGCAAGGAAGCTTTGGCCTATCACGCTGGCCTGGATGCAGCCGTACGAGAAAACAACCAGGCCAAATGGATGCGTGCCAAGGATGGAGTCATGGTGGCCACCTCGGCCTTTGGAATGGGCATCAATAAAGCGGATGTACGCCTGGTCGTGCACTGGGAAATGCCCAGCAGTCTTGAGGCGTACTTCCAGGAGGCGGGGCGTGCAGGCAGAGACGGCCTCGATGCCATGACCGTTGTTCTGGAAAAAAAAGGAGCCTGCCAAAAAAAAGCACAGCAGGAGAAAGAGCAGTGGCCAGGTCCAGATGATCTTCGTCTCATCTATGACCGCATGTGCCAGCTCGCCAGAATTGCCATGGGAACAGGGCGCGGACAAGACCACCCTTTGGATGTCGAAGCTTTGGCAGAGGATACAGGCCAGCATACATCCAAGGTTGAACTGAGCTTGAAACTGCTCGCACAAATGGAGTTGCTGAAAGCAGACACGAAAAACAAGGCATCTCAAGCCACGATCCAATTTCTGCACGATGCCCCTTCCACCTTCAAAGCTCTTGCATCCAATGAAGAGCTGACTGAGTTCGTTCGCTCCCTCGGACGCTCACATCCGGAGGCTTTCAGTCGCTCCGCACAACTGAAAAGGCAACATCTCCTGCGGTCCCATCAGGCAACTGATGGACAGATCGATCAATGGCTCACTCGCCTTGTTCAAATGGGACTCATCAAATACGGCAACACAAACGGGCAGCATACATTCACACTGACCGAAGACCGTATACAGACCAAGCACCTGCGGATCGATCATGATCTTTTGAGCCGCAGAAAGAAGACCTTATTTAGGAGATGGGATTGCCTGCTGTACTTCATAGAAGACAATGGCCTTTGTCGTTCCATCAAATTGCTCGACTATCTGGGCGAGGAAAAACCCGTGAAATGTGGCCGATGCGATCATTGCCTGCGCAAGGAGCGTTCACCCGCATCTTCCAAGGTTCGAAATTGGCTCATGACCCATGGGCAGAGAGCGGATTGGCATCACGACATCGACTTTTATCTTCAGGACCTCTATTGGAAGGAATACAGATACCTGGTAGAAATGGGGCAGTTGAGCCTCCCTGAAGAATGGAAAAACAAAAGAATATGAATCCATCCTGCTTGAGAATCGTCTTTATGGGTACGCCGGAATTTGCCGCTGAAAGTCTGCTGCTTCTTCATGAAAGCCGGCATGAGGTTGCGGCTGTAGTGACCGCGCCGGACAAGCCTTCTGGCAGGGGACGAAAACTGACGGGTTCAGCTGTGAAGAAAAAGGCAGAAGCATTGGACCTGACCGTTTTTCAACCGGAGAAACTCAGAGAAGAGGGCTTCATCCAGGCCATGAAGTCCGTGGATGCGGACCTGTTCATTGTAGTGGCCTTCCGAATGCTTCCCAAAAGTCTTTGGTCCTTGCCGAGACTTGGCACCTTCAATCTGCACGCCTCCCTGCTTCCGGACCTCCGCGGAGCGGCTCCCATTCAATGGGCCCTCTGGTACGGATATGAGAAAACAGGACTAACGACTTTTCTCATTGACGAGGAGATCGATACAGGAAAGATCCTTTTGCAAGAAGAAACACCCATCTCTCCAGAGGATGATGCAGCCAGCTTGCACGACAAACTCATGGACCAGGGAGCCCGGCTGGTGGTGCGTACCGCCAATGCCCTTGCAGAAGGCACCGTGGCGTCCAGGGATCAGCTGATGCAGGGCGCGGTGCAACAGGCCCCAAAGATCTTCAAAAGCGACACCTTTCTGAGCTGTGAACAAAGTTGCCAGCAAGTGAACCACCAAGTACGCGCATTGAGCCCCTATCCAGGGAGCCGTATTTCTGTGCAGCGTGAGAACGGCGCCAAAGAAGAATGGAAGATCCTCCGATCCGCTAATAAAAAAGAGACGGAATTGCCTCCGGGAGTGCTGTCTCTAGGCAGAACAGGACTGAGGCTGAGTTGCCTCGATGGAGAAATTGAAATACTTGAATTACAAATACCGGGTAAAAAACCCTTGAGCGCCAAAGAATTCTGCCTTGGATGGAAGGGCCCAGAGCAGCTACAGACTGATGTCAATCAACTGTAAATGAATTACTTAAACACTTCTCTTATCGCGCTATCAACATGAAGTGATTAACTCGTAGCGTATTAATGTGTGGATTTCTTGCACGGCATTGATAGTCAGTTATATTTGTAAGAGTCATGTTCAAACATTAAACCTAATACCACCTCTATGAACAAAGCAGATATCATTGATGCAATGGCAGCAGATGCAGGCATCTCAAAGGCTCAGGCGAAGAAGGCATTGGATTCATTCACTGGTAATGTAGCCAACACCCTCGCGAGCGACGGACGTGTTTCCTTGGTTGGATTCGGATCCTTCTCTGTTTCCAAGCGTTCAGCACGCGAAGGACGCAACCCCCAGACAGGAGCAACTATCCAGATTCCTGCAAAGAACGTGGCGCGTTTCAAGCCAGGTGCTGAATTGAACGAGAAGCTCAAGTAATTGACCCCTCTTAAGAAAAAGCCCGCTTCGGCGGGCTTTTTTATGGCGCCAAGCGCCGCACCTTCCAAGTGTCTTCCGCACGATAATACTCCAACCGATCGTGCAAGCGGGACGATCGGCCCTGCCAAAATTCCATTTGTTCTGGCTTGAGGCGATAGCCCCCCCAGTTCTTTGGTTTCTGTATCTCTTTCCCTTCAAATTCTTTTTGAAGTTTTTCGAAACGAGATTCCAGCTCCTCCCTGTCTGATATCACTTCGCTTTGATGGGATGCCCATGCACCCAGTTGGCTGGCCCTTGGTCTGCTGGAGAAATATGCTGCGCTCTCCTGTTCTGAAATGCGCTCGACCCTGCCCTGCACCCGGACCTGACGTTGAAGTTCCTGCCAAAAGAACAGCAGACCCGCCCGATCATCATTGAGCAATTCTTCGCCTTTCCGGCTTTCATAATTCGAGAAGAACACGAATCCGGATGGATCGTACATCTTCAGAAGTACCACACGCGCCGTTGCGCCTTTTTGGCCCAGAGTGGACAACATCATGGCATTGGCCTCGCCTGAACACACTGGACGATACTCTTCAAACCAATGATCGAATTGGTCCATTGGATGCGACTTGAGCTCTGCTTCCATCAGTTGTCCCCATTCGTAGTTCTTTCTCTGATCACTAAGATCTCTCATGGCCTATTCAGCATTTTTTCAAAGTTACGAACAGGGGCTCTCCGCATAGGGACAGGACATTAATTTCGGCTTATGTCCTATCGTGTTCAGACCTTACAACAACCACGAAAAGGTTGCTTCCTTTTGGCCAATGCCTATTTGGGCGATCCCAATTTTGACCGGTCTGTGGTCTTGCTCACTGCGCACAATGAAGACGGTAGTCTTGGCTTTGTCCTGAACCAACCTACCGACATATCGCTGAACGCATTGCTTCCTGATTTCCCTGAGTTCCCCGCTCCGGTTTTCAATGGAGGACCCGTGGAAAAAGATCACTTATACTATGTCCATTCACGGGAAGACCTCATACCCGAGAGTCAAAAGATCAGGGATGGCCTCTATTGGGGCGGGGAGTTCGATGCACTGAAGGAACAGGTGCTCACTGGGGCATTGCACCCGCAGGACATTCACTTCTATTTGGGCTATAGCGGCTGGAGCGTTGGTCAGCTGCACGGAGAGATCGAGGAAAAGAGCTGGTCCATTATGGATCCAAAGAGCATAGGCCTGACCGATATGAGATCTGCGGACCTATGGAAAGGACTGATGCGCGATACCGGAACGGAACAGTCCTATTGGCACCTCGCGCCAGAAGATCCTCAATTGAACTGAAGCTCGATCAGTCCATTCATTTTCTGAGCCATTTCGCTTCCAAAGCTTTGCTTTTTGTATTGGCGGACACTCTGAACGCCACGCAGCGAATTGGTCAGCCAAACTTCATCTGCTTTCAATACATCAAAAGGAGAGATGGGTCGCTCTTGCAAGTCAAGCCCCAGCTTTTCTGAAAGCTCACCCACCTTTTTCTGCATGATGCCCTTCAGGGCGCCTGAATCCTTTTCCGGGGTGATGAGCTTTTGTCCTTCAGCCACATATAGGAACAGATTGCTGCGGGTGGACTCGATCACCTGATTGTCCTCATTGAGGATCAGGCAGTCGTCCAGATCATTTTCCCTGGCCCACTGTGCGGCGATGATGTAGAAGAGCGCATTACTGCTTTTGACCGAAGAGAGCAGGTTTCTGGCCTTCTTATGGTCCCGGAACACATCCACATGAAGCCCCTTACCGACCTTAAAGGGTATGAGATCAAGAGGATCGGTATCGATAACGAAGTATACTTCATCGGATTCAGGCATGTACGAACCGCCGGGTCCTCTTCCCACCTGCAGACGCACCCGTGCATCTGAAGCAAGCAGATCAGCAGACTCCAGCGTGCGAAGGATCTCCTGTTCCAGATATTCCGGTGTATAGGTCATCGGGATGCTCATCCGCAAAATGCGCATGGCCGCCATCAGCCGGAAATAATGCTCCTCCCAGAATTGTATTTTACCGTTCCGGGCCAACATGGTCTCGAAAGCAGCGTCGCCATAGCGAAAAGCTCTGTCTGAAGCTGAGACCATGGCCTCCTCCTTGGGTTGTAGTGCTCCGTTCCAATTGATCATAAGGCAAAATTACGTTCGGGCGATCGGGCAAAAAAAAGCCCCGCAAATGCGGGGCTCTAAAAAAAACGTTCGGGATCTATTGAACCGTGACCTTGCGGAAGGTGGAACCTTGTTCGGTACGAATGGAGAGCAGATAGACACCTGCACGCAGATCGAGGAGCTCAATGCGCTCTGCATCTGATGTTCCGCGTACCACGCGAACAGTCTTGCCGGTGATATCAAGCATTTTGATCTCGACGATCGGACCGGAGAAACTGCGAACATTCACATGATCGTTGGCTGGGTTCGGATAGATGCGCAGATCGATATCCGCAGGAGCGATCTCTTCGGCACCCATACCAATGCCCATTACAGTAGCCATCCGGGGAATGAAGTAGCCCATGACCGTATCGATGTATGCGCGGGATTGCGCCTTGAGGTTCGGGTTGGTCTCGTTGGCACTCAGCGGATCGGTAGGATCCCAGTAGTCCCAAGGATTCGAATTGACAGCGAAGGGCAGCGCAGGATCTGCCGGTGGGATATTCATGGTGTAGATACCCTCGTACTGACCCACATTGAAAGGATTGCTCAAAGCCTTCTGGGTGTAGACGTCATTGTAGCCTGCATTCACGAAGATCGAGTTGTTGCCTGTGATATTGGCACTCTTCACAGCCGTATGGCTTCCGGCCACATCCACCACATCCCAGAATTGACCAGCTACGGGAACACGAACCATTCCTCTGTAGTAAGGAGCAAAGAAGTCGTAGCGGCAGTGTACACTGACAACTGGGGTTTCTCCAGCATCGGACCACGCACTGTCACCGAGGGCTCCGCCCATGTTCATTACGAGACTCACCTGATCGGGTACGCCCGCATAATTCTCAATATTCCGACCGGGTTGAGAGAAATCGATCAAAGGAAGACCGGTGGTCGGGTTGGTACCACTGATGGTGGCGGCTCCTCCGAAACCGTTCCAGTCACCAATGACGGCCGTGTCCACATAGGGATCGCCTACTCCAACTGTTCCGCCCAGAATGCCAATGGTGTCCGTGTACTGGAACTTGGTCGGTGCAGTGACCTCACTCAGATCACTCAGCGCTCCGTAGGCCAGAGTGATGTATCCTCCAGATCCCTGACCGATGAGCATCACATTGGCCGGATCTACATGGAATGGATCAATGGCGGGCAAGGTGGGCAGTTGGACCTGCTTGGAAGCGCGAACAAAGCGTACGGCCGTCTTGGCATCCTGTACCGCATTGTAAACAGCCATCAAGTTCGAACCTCTTCTGAGGTCGAGATTTTGGGTGTTGTTCGCCTGCCATCCTAAGCGATAGGTAGCTGAGATCGCCACGTAGCCTTTTTTGGCCAGTCGCTGGCAGATCTCAACGGCAGCTGAGTCCTTTTGCCACCCCAATGGGGATGCAAGCCCTTTGGGCAGGAAACTTCCGGTATGCAGATAGATCACCACGGGGCGATCCATCACGTTGTCCACCATGGGGTCTGCCATATACACATCTGCGTACAATGGAATGACCTGTGGACCTCCCAGAGTAGCGGGCACATAGGCACTGAAGTTCATGCCATAGACCACGTCCTCAGTGACCACAATATCGTCGTCATTGAAGATGTCATCAACATATCTCACCTGAGCCAGCAGTCCCAAGGGAAGTGCAAGCAAAAGGGCAAGAGGAAGGAATAATCTTTTCTTCATATCGTTTTTTAATGGTTTGACTAAGCGGGAAAGGTACGCAATTGAGCGATTACTCAGCGCCAGGCGTATGCGAGAGAGATGTAGGCCAGTCGTCCGACATTCGGCCCGCCGTAAACTTGAAAGACCTTTTGGTCCAAAAGATTGCTCGCCCCGATCTTCAAGGTCAGCTCTTCCTCGACCCAGCGGTAATTCACTTGCGCATCAAAAAGCGCATAGCTGTTGATGGTCCCGGTGAACTGCGGACTGCCTTCAAACAGGAATCCTTCGATCCATTTATAGGTGAGATTGAAGCCGAATTGTTCCTTCCACAGCGGCATTTCACGTCCGCCTATGCTGATGTTGTATTTGTTCTCAGGCGTGTTGAAGGCCGGTATGATCGGATCGTCCGTGGCTGAATTCAGGGCGTTCCAGGTGTAATTGCCACTGAGTGAATAATACTTCCCGAAATAATAATTCAATCCTGCCGAGAACCCCTGTGTAGTCACCTCGTCTCGTGCATTGGTGCTGATCCTGAATGCCTCCAGATCGAAAACGTTCGGAATTCGGTCGTAGTCGAATATCAGACCCAATTGGTAGCCAATGAAATCCTGATACCAGGAGTAATAGTAATTCAGATCGAGGTATAATCGATCCCACAAGGTGGAACGGTATCCCAGTTCAGCCGTCTGAACCTTTTCTGGTTGGATCGGCGACACATCGAAGAAATTGAATTGATAGACCTGTTGATCGGTCACCGGAAGCGCAAGGAAATCCTGCAGATCGTCCAATGTGATCAGGTCCTCGTAGCCATCCAGATTGCCCAACAGACGAGCGGGCCCGACATTGTAGTATAGGTATTGATCCTGAAGGGTCGGATTGCGAATGGCAGAGGAAATGCTGAATCGAATGGTGTTCAGCTCATCGGCATCGTACACCAGAGAAAGTGCAGGCGAAACAAGCAGATCGAAGTTCTGATTCTTATCCATCCGCAGGGTCGCACTGGCCTTCAGTCGTTTGCGCAGATAGCGTTTCTCCCAGCCGCCATAGAGTCCAAATTCATAGTTGGTGATGATCCGGCCATTGGTATCTGAGAATATGGTCCCGTTGGAATTGGGACGGTACAGGCGGCCATTGCCGCCAAGCCGGAATTTACCCCAATCCGACTCATCAAAGATGTACTCGCCCTGCAGGTGGTACAGCGAAGAGCGATCCTCAAGTAAGGCTCCGCCATCAGCAAAAGAAGTGGAACGAATGTGGTCGCGGAGCGCCTGGAATTCGGGCGTGCCGGGCACCAACTCGGGTATCTCAAGAATTCCGTTCTGTGTCCTGTGGAAATCCGTCAGTGCCTGAAGGTTGTTTTGAGTGAATGCCTCCATCAAATCCTCGTACTGGTCGATGGGAAGACTTTCATTCGGATAGCCCGGGAGGCCGCGAACCTGCTGCCCAAAATTATTGGGGGGAATGTTCCAAAGCTGGGCATATCGATTGGCCCAGATATTCCCGGGCTGTACCGAATCCTGCATCCGCAGCGCCGTGAAATAGGCGTCGTAACTATTCCCGGCATTCTCATTGGTGGAATAGGCCCGGAGGAAGAATTTGTCCTCTTTCTTCCATTCGATCTTGTTCTGCACGAACTGAATGTCGCGCAGACTGAAACGGTTGTCTCCCTGATAGACCGTAGTACCAAAGCCAAAGTTGAAGGCATAACTCAACTCCTGATCCGAATCGGTCTTGTAGTGTACAGCCGTATTGAACTTCAAATTGCGGGTATCGTAATCCACCAAGTGGACTTCCTCGATCCCTCTTCGGTGGAAAGTGCCCAGTCCGGGATAAGAGCGTGGATCGCCCGGAGTGCGGTAATCAATTTCATCGCCGTAACGGTTCACGGCATCGTACCCACCGGGATTCCACTCAGGGTTGGGTGAATCTTCGGTCGCGGCCATATTGTTCGCGACCCAATCGTCCGCCCGGAGGAGATAGGCGTTGATCTTATACGCCCATCGGTCTTTGCCGTCCTCGTCCGTGAACTTATCGGCCCATCGGATGGCCAGCTCATGCAGGTTGCGTTCACCCACCTTGTAGGAAACATCGAGTCCTTCAAAAATGAACGGATTCTTTGTGGTCATCGCAATGACCCCGTTGAAGGCGTTGGGACCGTAAAAGGCCGTGCTCGCTCCCGCGATCACGTCCACATTGAGCACATCCAATTCTGAGGCACCTAGAAAATTTCCCAGGGAAAAATTCAATCCTGGAGCCTGATTGTCCACTCCATCGATGAGCTGAAGCGAGCGAACGGGTGAAGTGGAATTGAAGCCTCGGGTATTGATGACCTTGAATCCAATGCTGGCAGAGGTCAGATCCACCCCTTTCAGATTGCCCAGACCCTCGTAAAAACTGACCGACGGGGTCTCTTTCATGGCGATGGCATCCATGGCCTCCACGGTCAGCGCAGATGCTTTCTGCTTCTCGCTCAATCTGCGTTCCACGACCGAAACTTCCTGGAGCATTTCCGTGTCCGGACGCAATTTGACCTTCAGGGAACTATTGGGCGCCGTAAGTTCTATACGCTGATCCGCATATCCGATGAACTGAACGAGCAGGGTGACCGGAAAGGGCGATCGGTGGTCGATCGCAAAACGTCCGTCGAAATCGGTCACTGCTCCCTTTTTGAGATCCGGAAGCGAAGCGCTGGCACCTACCACCGGCATTCCAGTTTCATCTTCTACAACACCTGCGATCTGCGCAGATGCGGACAGAGCCGACAAAAAAAAGGCTCCAAATAAGAGCCACTTGGTTCCGAGCATAAGGGCTGGATATAAAGCGTCTAAAACTAATTAAATTTAGACGGGTGGTGTTTGGTTGGAACAAAGTGTGAATCTTTAGTTTTGTTCGCTCTTGCGCCCCTATGATCGGTACACAAAAGATCGCTGTCGTCATGCCCGCATACAACGCGGGTAAAACACTGGAAAAGACCTATCTCGAAATTCCTCGGGACATAGTGGATGAGGTCATTCTAGTGGACGATAAGAGCAAAGACAATACGGTGGAGGAAGCCAGACGGCTCGGCATAGAACACATCGTCCAACACGATGACAACCTGGGCTATGGCGGCAATCAAAAGAGCTGCTATTCCAAGGCGCTCGAACTGGACTGCGACATTGTCATCATGGTGCATCCGGATTATCAGTACACACCACTGCTCATAGCGCCCATGGCCCATATCATCGCCAACGGCGTCTACCCTGTGGTCTTTGGTTCACGCATTTTGGGCAAAGGCGCGCTCAAGGGAGGAATGCCCTGGTACAAATACGTAGCGAACCGGATCCTCACATTGGTGCAGAACATCCTGCTTGGCCAAAAACTTTCAGAATACCACACCGGCTACCGTGCTTTTTCCCGAGACGTTCTTGAATCCATTGATTTCAAAACAAATTCGGACGACTTCGTCTTCGACAATCAGATGGTCGCTCAGATCTTTTATGCCGGACATGAAGTGGCGGAAGTCACCTGTCCGACCAAGTACTTTGAAGAAGCCTCCTCCATCAATCTCAGGCGCAGCGCGATCTATGGCCTCGGAGTGCTCAAAGTCAGTCTGGAATACAGATTGTCCAAGTGGGGGCTGTTGCGTCCAGCCTACCTCCAAGGGAAGAAATAAGACTGCTGAACGCTGCTGTTTCGAGGGCTTCGCACAGGAGGTTCTTGAATCTATATTTGCAGCAAAGACCTCAGCATGAACTTACACGAATACCAAGGCAAAGAGATCCTCGCCGCTCAAGGCGTTGCCGTACAAAGGGGCATCGTTGCTGCAAGTGCAGATGAAGCCGTGGCGGCTGCGGAGCAGCTGACAGAGGAAACCGGAACCGGGTGGCACGTGATCAAGGCACAGATCCATGCTGGAGGACGTGGAAAAGGAGGCGGGGTCAAGCTGGCAAAGAGCCTTGACGAGGTGCGCAGCAAAGCCGAAGAGATCATTGGCATGATGCTCGTCACCCCACAGACGCCGCCAAGCGGAAAAAAAGTGCACCAGGTTCTCATCGCAGAAGATGTTTACTATCCGGGGGAGAGCGAGCCGAGCGAGATCTATATGAGTGTACTGCTTGACCGACAGGCCGGAAGGAACATCATCATGTACTCACCTGACGGAGGAATGGACATCGAGGAGGTGGCCGAAAAGAACCCTGAGCGCATTTTCAAGGAAGAGATCGACCCCAAGGTGGGCATTCAGGGGTTTCAGGCGCGCAAGGTGGCCTTCAACCTGGGCTTGAGCGGAAAGGCTTTTAAGGAAATGACCCGCTTTGTGGTCAAACTCTACAACGCCTACGAACACATCGATGCCAGCCTGTTCGAGATCAACCCTGTATTGAAGACCTCGGATGACCGCGTGATCGCTGTGGATGCCAAGGTCACCCTTGACGACAATGGTCTTTATCGCCATCCCGACTATGCGGAGCTGCGCGACAAACGCGAGGAAGACCCCATGGATGTGGAGGCGGGTGAAGCCGGCTTGAACTTTGTCAAACTCGACGGCAATGTGGCCTGCATGGTGAATGGCGCGGGCCTGGCCATGGCCACCATGGACATCATCAAGATGGCGGGCGGAAATCCGGCCAACTTCCTGGATGTGGGTGGTACAGCCGATGCCAAAAGGGTCGAAACAGCCTTCCGCCTGATCCTGAAAGACCCCAATGTAGAAGCCATTTTGGTGAATATTTTCGGTGGTATTGTCCGCTGTGACCGTGTGGCTCAAGGCATTGTGGATGCCTACCGGAACATTGGAGAGATCCCCGTTCCGATCATCGTGCGCCTTCAAGGCACGAATGCCGAAGAGGCCAAGACCATCATTGATGAGAGTGGTCTGCAGGTGCACTCGGCCATCTTGCTTCAAGAAGCTGCCGACAAAGTGCAGGAACTGCTCGGCTAGATCGCGTACACCTCAGGCAACTCGCTCTCCTTTGCCGGAAGTGAAGCCTTGGATGATAAGGGCAGACAGAAGCAGAAGCACACATCCGATCACATTGTACCAGAGGTATTCGACCTGAAAGCCTCGAAACAAGGGCCAGTCTCCTACCCGTCCGAAATGGATCAGAAGGACAGCCGATTCTGCGATCAGTGCCGCAAGAAAGACGGCTCGTGCCTGCACCTCCTTCAGGAAAAAAGCCACAAGAAAGATCCCGAGAATGGTCCCGTAAAAAAGCGATCCCAGCAGGTTGACCATCTCGATCAGATTGTCGAACAAACGGGCGCTCAAGGCAAAAGCCAAGGCAAGCAGGCCCCAAACCACTGTGATCCATCGCCCAGCCCGCAATACCCGTGGTTCGTCCTTTTCCTCAGATCGACTTCCCATGTACAGATCGACAAGTGTCGTACTCGAAAGGGCACTCAATTCTCCGCTGGTGCTGCTCATTGCCGCACTGAGAATGACCGCCAGCAAGAGCCCAATAAGCCCATGAGGCAGGTAGTTCATAATGAAATGCAGAAACACATAGTTGGTGTCCTTCACATTCAGATCCGGTCGTTCTTCCTTTATCAGCGCTTTGACCTCTGACCGAATGCGGCCTTCTTCCTTCAGCGATTCCGCCCAATTGTGTTCTGCCTTTTCCACTGCTGACAGATCGCCAGACGCTTTGGCCTGCATGAGCGTTTTTGTGCCTTCGATCGTTCTTCCATGATTCTCTGAGAACGCCCGCTGAAGGTCCGCCAGCTCCGCGGAGACTTCAGAGTTCTGCAGGCTCTGAAGGCCATTTTCATTGAAGTGAATGGGCGGTTCCTCATACAGGTAGAGCACATAGATCAGGACCCCAAGCATGAGGATACCGAGCTGCATGGGCACCTTGATGACCGCATTGAACAAAAGCCCGAGGCGGCTCTCCTTGATGGATCGGCCACCCAGATAGCGCTGCACCTGACTTTGATCCGTTCCGAAATAACTGAGGGCCAAGAACAGCCCGCCTGTCAGGCCAGACCAAAGTGTATAGCGCTCATTCCAGTCGAAACCCGTATCGATGGCCTGCATTCTTCCGGTCATCCCAGCCAGATCCAAGGCATCGCTGAGCGCAACATGAGACAGAAGGCGCTGGACCAATACAAAGGCTGCCGCACACATTCCCAAGAGGATGATGCTCATCTGCCACTTTTGCGTCACACTGACCGCCTTGCTCCCTCCACTTACCGTATACAGGATGACCAATCCACCCACGCCCAAAATGGTCAGATTCAGATCCCAAGAGAGAATGGTGCTGAGGATGATCGCCGGCGCATAAATGGTCAATCCGGCTGCCAAACCGCGCTGGATGAGAAAGAGAAACGCAGTGAACACGCGCATCCTACGGTCAAAACGCTGCTCGAGGAACTCATAGGCTGTAAAGACTTTCAGCCGGTAGTAGATGGGCAAAAAGAATCGACTGATCAATACGATCGCGATGGGCATTCCAAAATAGAACTGGACGAATCGAAGGCCGCTTTCGTAGCCGAGCCCCGGTGTACTCAGGAAGGTGATCGCCGACGCTTGGGTGGCCATCACACCGAAACCGATGCTGAGCCATCCCATCTCATTGCCGCTTTTCAGGTACTGATCGACCGACTGTTTCCTCCGCGTTCGGTAGATGCCGATGCCGACTATGCTCAGCAGGCTGCCAATGAGCACCAACCAATCCGCCCCGTTCATTGCGCCGTGTAATGAAGGCTCATCCAGTGGTAGAGCAATATTTGAATGAAAAGAAAGACCAGGACCACCCCGTGCCAGAGAGCTGTTGACCTTTCGTCAGGACTTCTATCAGGGCTCATAACAGATGAGATTTGCCAGCAATCTGTAGGCCCCAGGTACCGCTGCGGGCAACTGCCTGAAAAAGGATATGCCTGTATACATGAAGGCTCCTTCTCCGTGTTGTGCGACGATGAGCCCTCCAAGCCGGGGAGGCTCGTCCTTGTCGTGCCAGCTGATCAGTGTTTCATAGCGTGGATCCAGCGAGGAGATGTCTGCAAAGTAGAGCCCGCGCTCTTGTACCCAACCGTCAAAATCGGCTTCAGTGATGCGATTCGGCGATCGGAAGACACCGTGGGAAGGATCGATGAGCGTGGCCGCAGCCGTTTCATCACTGACGCGTTCCCTGCTCAGCTTCATGGGATAGGGACCGAAGGACGTGAGTTTGAGATCGCGGCTGCGCGTATTGTATTGAACGATGTAGTTGCCTCCATCTTCCACATAGTCCATCAAAAGGGATTGTACACCGGGCAGCCAGTCATTCACATTGTAGGCACGTATGCCGGCAATGATGGCCATGTACTCTTCCAAACCACCCCGACGCAGGCGTTCTTCATCGATGAATTCGATCTTGAATCCCATCCGCTCGATCGCCTCAGGCACGGCATCTCCAGCGCCGGCGATATATCCCACCTTGGCCGCATCGATATCGATGGATGCATTGGCGAGCTTCAATTCCGAAGGCAAAAACAATTCGGTAGGGACGATATGTGGATGTTCGATGGACATGGAACTGCGCACCATGTTGGGTGAAGACCGCAAGCTGGGGCGCAACACTCCGGTCCGCGTGTCCTTTGGCGGAACGATCCGGATCTGGATGTTCTGAACATCTCCGGCCTGAGCCAGCTCAAAGGGAATATGGGAAGGCGTGACGGTCCATCCGCTCGGCACATCGAAACCCAATTCGTCTGAAACCGAATCGATCCAGGAACGGATCTGTACGACTGCATCGACGGCAGAACCCGTGGTGACCAAACTGGGTGTGGCAAAACGGACGGTCAGCGGAGGAGCGACGACCATTGGCCTTTTCAATTCGCCATCCACGCGATCCACCTCTTTGTATTCTACAGCCAATCGCAGGGAGAATGGCCTGCCCAGATGGTCGAAGGTCAGACCGACATAAGGATCGGCCTTGGCCATGGGAAGCCCAATAAGGCTGTCCGGAACGTCGTGAAGGGTGGAGAATGGACGATCCAGCCAGTAAGGCCCGTTCAAAGTGCCACAGCGGATGCGGTTGTTGATGATCAGCATCTGGTCCCTTTGGAGTTCTTCACTTTGGTCTTGAATACGGCCATTCCAATCGATCTTCTTGACCGTCAATGGAATATCCATGCGCTTGATGCAGCGCAATTCAACGTCCAGCTGCTGGCCTGCTGCAGCGGATCCGTTTGACACCAATGCCTCTGCATGCAGCCCTAAAAGACCTGCAATGATGCCATCGACGCGGCGTTCGAATGCCGGGGAATTATTTTCTTCCTTCAGATCAAGGAGTTTTTCAATGGCACCCGATCGATCGCCTGCTGCAAGCAATTCCGCTGCCTGCCGGGCTCCTTCATTCGTTTTGCCGGGCGTTTCCCAAAAAAGCCTTTCGTAAAATGCATTGGCTCCTTTTTGATGGATCAGGTATTCCTTCATTTCACCCCGGGCAATGGACGCGCCAAATCCCTGACTCTTGTGCATGCTGCGGCTCATGGACGCCAATTCATTGCATGAACGGCCGTTGATCGGGTCGAATCCACCCACTTCCACTTCGATGATCCCGGCCTCTTTCGCGGCCCGATCGGGCAAGGTCTTGTCCCACCAGGAACTCGCGTTCCAGTAAAGCATCTCAGGTGACCATGGAATTCCGTATTCGTCGGGATACGCAGTGAGGGATCCGGCCAGATCGAAAGCCTCTGCAGCCAAAAGTGCGCTGGCCGTATGGTGGCCGTGCCCTCCGCGCCCATCGGTCGGGAATCGGGTGATGATGATGTGTGGCCGAAACTCCCGGATGACGCGTACCACATCCGAAAGCACCTCCTCCTTGCCCCAAAAAGCAAAGGTTTCCTCTGGATTCTTGCTGTAGCCAAAATCCACAGCCCGAGTGAAAAATTGACGCCCGCCGTCGATCTTTCGCGCCTCGAGCAACTCTTGCGTTCGGATATAGCCCAGTGGGGCGCCCAGTTCCGCTCCGATCAGGTTCTGACCGCCGCTCCCCCTTGTCAGGGACAGATAGGCCGTCTCAACACCTGCTCCATGAGTCAGCCAGGAAATGAGTCGGGTATTCTCGTCATCGGGATGAGCTGCGAGATAGAGTACTCGGGTCTCTTTTTGCAGGGATCTGAGTGCATGCAGTATTTCTTCAAGTCCGGTCGGCACCTTCTGCCCCGTTGCCATAAATGACAATAGCAACGCCCAGATCAGCGGGATCATTTTCTTCATCGAGGCAAACTTAAGTGCCCCAACGAAACCATGAGTGAACTCGTGTGTATTGTACATTAGACACCCTCGAAAAACGAAACACATTTCCATGCTTTATCGTCTACTTGCCCTTGTGGGGTTGATGGCCTCATTCCCCCTTTCCGGACAACTTTCAACCCGTTTGCTCCTGCACGACCAGACCTACGTCATCGACGAAGGAGATTTCTCTGCCGCAGGATCAGAAGCAGCTGCCTACGATGCGGTGACTGACCGTCTTTACGGGATACTGCATTACGCACAAACACCTGATGCTTCTGAGTTGAACGAATTGGAAAAGCAGGGGGTCCACTTCAATAATGCATTGCCCCTTAGGGC
>JAYOTP010000011.1:25014-29387 GCA_038150465.1 Flavobacteriia bacterium
TCGAAACCGACAGAAGCATTGGCAGGGTGCGCGTTCTTGGATCCATCGACCATACAGAGCAACTGATCGATCGGCCTTTTGTCTTCTTCATCGCTGAGGCACTTCCTCTGGCTGAAAAAGAAAACGATCTGGCCCGTTCAAACCACCGGGTATCTTATACCCAGCAGCAGCATCCTACCTACGATGGTCGTGATGTGGTGGTTGGCGTAGGAGATGATCGCCAGATCGGGCCGCACATTGATTTTGAGGGCCGCATCATTACGGATTATTCACAGCCAGGCAGTGCATCCAACACACATGGGGACCACGTTTCGGGCACTGTCCTCGGCGCAGGAAACATCGATCCTTTTGCGAAAGGCATGGCTCCTGGTGCAGAACTGGTCTATTATCCACCTGTGGGAAATGGACATTTTCAACGCATCGACTCGGATTACGCTCAGTATCAAGTATTCATTCACAACAGTTCGTACTCCGGAGGCTGCAACAGCGGCTACAATGGTCAGGCAGCCGAACTCGACCAGAACTCGGTCGACAATCGTTCCTACCTGCACGTCTTCTCAGCAGGAAACAATGGCAATTCACCCTGCAGCAATGCCTACATCCCAGGAGTGCCGTGGGGAAATATCACAGGCGGCCACAAACTGGCCAAGAACGTCATCGCCACGGCGAACCTCACCGATTTTGATATTCCTGCTTCCAGTTCAAGCAAGGGACCCGCTACAGACGGACGGATCAAACCAGACATAGCTGCCGTGGGCACACAGGTCTATTCCACAGGTCCGGACAACACCTATTTCAATGCAACGGGAACCTCCATGGCAGCACCCGGAGCTGCGGGTACACTGGCTGTGCTCTACAGTGCGTACAAACAGACCCATTCGAACGTGGATCCCGCCGGTGGGCTGATGAAGAACATACTGATGAACACGGCTGATGACCGTGGAAATCCCGGTCCTGACTTTCAGTACGGCTACGGTCGGATCAACGCCCGGCACGGAGTGGAAGTGATCGAGAACGATCGTTTTTCATTGGACACCATTGCACAAGGCCAGACGAATACGCACACGCTCACTGTGCCGGCTGGACTTTCCAAACTCAAAGTGATGGTCAACTGGGTGGACCCTCAGGGATTTGTTGGATCCGCACGCAATCTGATCAACGACCTGAACATCACACTGACCGCACCCGATGGCAACCAACTGCTTCCATGGGTTCTGGACCCAACGCCCAATATCACGGCCATCACCAGCAATGCCGTTCGTGCGATCGACAGCCTGAACAACGTAGAACAGGTCACGCTTGACTTTCCTGTGGCTGGAACCTACACGCTGAGCGTGAACGGATCCACCATTCCATTCGGCAGTCAGGAATATTTCTTCAGCTACCACTTTGTACAAGACGAGATCGCTGTGGAATTTCCCGCGGGAGGAGAGTGCATTGCTCCTTTTCAGCCCGAGGTCATTCGCTGGGCCGCCCCGGATGGTACGGGAACCTTTCTCGTGGAGTTCACTCCGGATGACGGGCAGAACTGGTTCACCATCAACGCCAATGTCCCAGCCAATGAGCGACACTTCAGCTGGTCCGGTCCGCCCAATCTGTACACCACGGATCAAGCGCGTATCCGCGTAACAAGAGGCGGACAGAGCGGACAGAGCGGTATGTTCCAGATCTTTGGTCGTCCGGGAAACATCTCTGTGGTTCGCTCCTGCCCCGACAGCACCCGTTTCACCTGGAATGCCGTTCCCAATGCCACCCACTACGAGTTCCTGACCATGGGAGATCGCTATATGGACAGTCTGCTGGCAGTTGTGGATACCAACTTTGCTTCCTTTTCCACCATCGATGCAGGCGATGAACTTTGGGTGAGTGTTCGCGCTTTCCGAGACTCAACACTGATCAGCGAGCGGGCCGATGGCTTTTTCAAACCATTGGGGCTATTGAATTGCGTACTGCAGAACGATATGGCCATTGAGGAGATCCTTTGGCCAGGAAGAGGATTGCAGGATTGCCAGAGTCAATCCATTGTTCCCAAGGTACGCATCTCCAATACCGGCAGCAATCCAGCCTCAGGTTTTGACGTGGATATCCATTACTCCGGACCGGGACTGAATGGCACCCAAAGCATGACGGTGACCGACACTCTCCAGCCCGGGCAGGTGGAAGATCTTATTTTCTCCACTGCACTCAATTTCAATTCGGGAACTTTCGCTGTATCGGCCGTAGTCGATCTGCCCAATGACAACAACGCGCTGAACGACAGTGTGGCCACGGACATACTCATATCGGTGGGCGCCGGTGCTGTTGCTTTCCCCGACTCCAACGACCTCGACAATTTCATTACTTGTCCCACGGCCACAGACTGCGGTGCCACCTCCTGCGCCCTCTCTGATGGATTTCAAAATCTGCCAAACAATGTGACCGGAGGAGATGACATTGACTGGCGCACCAATAGTGGATCGACAGCGTCCAACAATACGGGGCCTTCTTTCGATCATTCAACGGGAACGACGGCAGGCAACTACCTCTATCTCGAAGCCTCCAACGGCTGTCAATTCCAGGAAGCGGTACTCACCTCGCCCTGCATCGACCTGAGCACGGCCGTGCTGCCCAAATTCAAATTCTGGTATCATATGTATGGAAGTGCGATCGGTGAACTCCATGTGGATGTGATCGCGGGCGGACAGCTCTACCCGGATGTGGTGCCCTCCATCAGCGGAGACCAGGGCGATCAGTGGCTTCCCCTTGAGATCGATCTAAGCCCCTACAACGGCGGCTTGGTGAATGTCCGGATCCGCGGCATTACCGGAGGTGGCTGGCAGGGAGATATTGCCATCGATCACTTTGTGTGGACGGAGGTGAATTCGGCCCCTGTGGTCGACTTCAGTCCCGCTCAATCGGTGATATGTCCTGGGGAGACCTTACAATTCAATGACGCCAGCAGCAACGGGCCCAGTCAATGGGAATGGAAGGTGTTCCCGAACACGGTGAATTTTGTGAACGGAACCAGTCCGAGCAGCCCGGACCCGAGCATACAGTTCACCAATATTGGCACCTACAGCATCCGTCTGATCGCCACGAATGCATTTGGCACAGATTCCGTTGAATACAGCCAAGCCGTTCGCATCGATGCGCCGTCCACCTTCCTGTCCGAAGATTTTGAGAATCTGAGCGGTGGATTCCCTCCTTCTGGATTTGAAGTGGTCAATCCCGACAACGATGACACCTGGGAGCCGGAATACGCCAACGGGATCGCGGGTGGAACAAGCCGGGTGGCTGGCATCGGAAACTTCAGCTACAACGCACCCGGAGAAGAGGATTGGTTGGTAACACCTCGCGTCAGCATTCCTTCCACTGGAGGTATGTACCTGAAATGGGACATCGCCTATGCCTATTATTCAAATACCTATTCCGATGGCATGGAGATCCGGGTGAGCACCGACTGCGGGAAAACCTTCCCGGATGTTCTCTACAGTAAATCAGGAAGTGATCTGGCCACGGCAGGAAGTCAAACCTCCGACTGGGCGCCTGCAGGCCCCTCTGAGTGGAGGCGGGACAGCCTGAGCCTGGACAACTGGTCGGGTCAGGAGGTGCGCATCGCCTTTGTGAACATCAATGGATACGGCAACAACTTGTATCTGGACAATCTCAACATCTATGAGCCCGGAGTATTGGCGCCAACTGCCTCCATCGATCAATCGGATACCGTCATCTGCTCAGGGACATCCATGAACTTCCAGGTACCGAACCCAAGCTCCAGTGTGACCTACATTTGGGATTTTGGCACAGGGGCTGCTCCGGCCACAGCCATGGGACCAGGTCCGCACAGTGTGACCTACACAACATCCGGAAACAAGAACATCGACCTGAGTGCTGGAAACACAGGCGGACAGACCAGCGTCAGCAGCAGCTTGCAGGTCATACCCGGAACGGATGCGAATTTCAGTTATGCTCAGGGAGCGAGTTATCTGGAATACAACTTCACTTCACTGGCCACAGGGAGCGGAACGCTTACCTACAATTGGGATTTTGGAGATGGTAACAGCAGTAATGCTGCCAATCCTACGCACACCTATTCGGCCACAGGAACGTATACGGTCGTACAAAATGTGGATTCGGATTGCGGATCGGATCAGACCTCGGTCGATCTGGTGGTCACCAATATCGGCCTGCAGGAAATGCTCCTAAGTGCATGGTCCATCTATCCCAATCCTGCAGATGCAAGCCTGACCATTGAGTTCCAGCACAACGAAGCAGATCGCCTGCGCCTGGTGGACATGAGCGGAAGGCTTTTGAAGGAAGTCCAACTGCCCAGAACCATCCGGAAGGTGGAGCTTTCTCTTGAAGAACTGAGCAGCGGTGTGTATATGCTGCAA
>JAYOTP010000011.1:29487-64694 GCA_038150465.1 Flavobacteriia bacterium
GGGAGATGCCTTGAAGAGCAGGCCGAAGGCGAACAAACCCAGCAGCGGTCCGTAGGTGAAGCCCGCTGCCCGAAACAAGCCGTTGATCACATGCGGGTCCTGAAATGCATAGCGAAAGAGAATGACCACCGCCATGAGCAGCAACGAAAAACCCACATGCACAGCCATGCGCATGCGTGGCTCCACTTTTTTTCTTCTCCCCAGAAGATCCACGCAGAAGCTTGTGGTGAGGGCCGTAAGTGCAGAGTCTGCACTGGAATACGCTGCGGCGATCAGGCCGATAAGGAAAACAGCGATGAGCAGCGTAGAGCCTGAATGCTCCAGGATCAGCACAGGAAAGAGTTCATCTCCCTTCGCTTCAATGCCCATCAGCTGGGCGTAATCGTGCAGAAAAAGACCCAGAATGAGGAACAAGAGGTTCACAACGATCAGCACCAAAGAGAACCAGAACATATTCTTTTGAGCCTCGGGCAGACTTCTGCAGCTCAGATTCTTCTGCATCATGTCCTGATCCAGGCCGGTCATGACAATGGTGATCAAAGCCCCTGATAAGAACTGCCGAAAGAAGTAGCGCTTATCGGATGCCGCCTCGAAAAACCACATCTGGCTCATGGGATGTTCCCGCACATAAGTCAGGATCGAAGCCTCTTCAGGGATCAGTTGGCGGCCAAGCCAGATCACAGAAAGAACGGCGGCAAGGAGCATGAAAGTGGTTTGCAGACTGTCGGTCCACACAATGGTCTTGATGCCTCCCTGAAAGGTGTACACCCAAATGAGCAGAATGGTGACCCCGACCGTTTGCCAAAATTCAACGCCCAGCGCGTCGAATAAGGCGATCTGCAGCACCATGGCCACCAGATAAAGACGAAAACTCGCACCGATCACCCGGCTGATCAGGAAAAAGACCGATCCGGTCAGTCGTGCCGATGCACCGAAACGGCGTTCGAGATATCCATAAATGGAAGTGAGCTCCATGCGATAGTAGACAGGAAGGAGCACCTGACTGATGAACAAATAGCCCAGAAAATACCCAAAGACCATCTGCATATAGCTGAATGAACTGCTGCCCACCCAACCCGGAACAGATAAAAAGGTGACGCCGCTCAACGAGGCGCCGATCATCCCGTAGGCGACCAGATACCAAGGCGAATTCCTTCCTCCAATATAAAAATCTGCATTGCCGCCTTTGGAAGCCGTCCAGCGGCTGATGAAGATCAAGACCAGGAAATAGAGGCCCAGTAAAACAGCCACCGCGATCGGACTCATAGCAATCTGTTGAAAGCCCAAATCTCCGAATATTCGGACAGTCGTTCCTCCCCGTACCTTCGTATTCGTGGAATACGCATCCAAGATCCTCGAAAAGACGGTCGATGAGATATCCATGCTTCCTGGCATCGGACGCAAGACCGCCCTGCGGCTTGCCCTTCATCTGATCCGTCGGGGTCCTGAATCCAGCCTGCGCCTTTCAGAAGCCCTAGTGGAGATGGCAGATAAGCTGATGCATTGCCGGATCTGTTCAAACATCTCGGATACGGAGATCTGTTCGATCTGCGCCAACCCTGGAAGAGACGACCGTCTGATCTGTGTTGTGGAGGACATCCGCGACGTGATCGCCATCGAGTCGACCGGTCAATTCAAAGGCCGTTACCATGTCTTGGGCGGGTTGATCAGTCCATTGGATGGGATCGGACCGTCGCAGCTGACCATCGACGACCTGGTGGAACGCCTGAAGGACAGCGAGGGCCATGAGCTGCTTTTCGCCTTGGGCGCCACTGTAGAAGGTGATTCGACGGCCTTTTTCATCTTCCGAAAACTCCAGGGAACCAAGGTCCGTATGACGGCCATTTCGCGCGGAATCGGGGTTGGAGATCAGTTGGAATACGCAGACGAAGTGACCCTTGCGCGCTCCATCAAACACCGCATCCCCTTTGAGGACTCCCTGAAGAGATGAAGCAACTCTTACGGATGAAAAAGACTGAGATCGTCTTGTTCCTGATCCCATTCATTGCCCGATGGCCCTTACTTTCCATAGGCTTTGGTGTGGAAGAAGATGCCTGGGGTCATGTGCTGAACGGAATGGAGATGGCCGAGTCGGGAAGCTACATCATCAGCCGACTGCCCGGTCACCCACTGATGGAAGCCCTCAGCTTTGTCTTGTGGAAGACCTTTGGTCCCATGGCCTTTTACTGGAACCTTTTTTTCTCGTTGGCCGCCTCATGGGCCGTTGTTGAATTTTACCGACTGGCCCGCTGTTTTCAGATCCAACATCCCTTTCTTCTCTCATTGGCCTTTGGTTTTGTTCCGACTGTTTTCCTGAGCGGCGCAGCCGTTATGGACTATGCCTTCCAGCTCGCCCTCGGGCTCTGGGCTTATCGCCTGTTCCAACAGGAGAAATGGACGAAGAGTGGCGCAGTACTTGGCTTGGCCATGGGCTTTCGCCTCACCTCTGCCCTTTTTCTGCTGGCCTTTCTCATCTCCCTTTTGGTGCGCAAAAGATCCATTCGATCGGCTGCCTTGATCCTGGCCCCCGCACTCCTGATCTCCGCACTGCTCTACCTCCCGGCTTTTTTGAGCTTGGGCATCGACTTTTTCAGCACCTATCCCCTTCCCTACCCACCTATGGCCAAAGTGCTCTATAAAGGGAGCATCGGTGTGTTTGGATCCATCGGACTCTTTTCGCTCATCTGGTACGGACTGCCTGCGCTGCCCAAGGCCGTGAGGTCTGCACCTCTTGTCTGGCCTTTGATGGTCCTTTTTCACATCGCTTTATTTATTCGTCTTCCGGAAAAATCCGCCTTTCTCATTCCTGCAGTGCCCTTTCTTCTGTTGATGTGTGCGCAGAACCTTCGAGCCGATCAGATCAAGGGGCTTTCCTGGGGTCTTTTGATCTCAGCGCTTATGGCGGGCGTGAATTTTACCCACCCGCACCGAGGATCGGACAAAAGTGCTCTGAGCGCAAGCCGACATATCGCGGGGCAAGAGATCAGTTTCGATCTTTTAGTGGGTCCGATCGCAGCCGAATACAGCAAACGCAGGAACAAGCTGAGTTATGTAGAGAAGGTTCATGAATGCGTGAAGCAGAATAAAGAGCCAGGCCTTGTGCTGGCCGGATGGTGGTATGCCATGCTGCGTTTGCAGGAAGACCCAGGCAAAATTGTTTTCTCTCCCTATCGCTACTACCTGCCGCCCAGAGAACTGGAAACCGCATTCAATAACGGTCTTCGCATATTTGCCCTTCCCGAACAAGACGCAGTGAATGCGCGGAAATACGCTTATGAGGCCACCGACGTTGAAATGATCGAACTCTCCTGCCCTTGAAGCTCTCTGTTGTCATCGTCAACTACAATGTGGCTCCCTATCTGGAGCAGTGCCTTCATTCGGTCTTCAAAGCAGCCAAAGCGATCGATAGTGAAGTCTTCGTTGTGGACAATGCGAGTGCGGACGGTTCTGTGGAGATGGTGCAGGCTCTTTTCCCGCAGGTCAGGCTGATCGAGAGCAAGGAGAACCTTGGCTTCAGTAAGGGAAACAACCTGGCACTCAAAAAATGCCAAGGCGATCATATCCTTCTGCTCAATCCCGATACGGTCGTCGAGGAAAGCTGTTTTGAGGAATGCCTGGCCCATATGGAAGAACATCCCGAATGCGGCGGACTCGGCATTCAAATGGTGGACGGGAAGGGCAACTTCCTCCCCGAATCCAAACGCGGCCTTCCAACGCCGATCGCTGCTTTTTACAAGATCAGCGGACTTTACCGCCTGTTTCCCCGATCGGGCCGCATCAATCGATACTACGCCGGAGCACTGGACCGCGAAAAGACCGGTGAGGTGGAGATCCTCGCTGGTGCCTTCATGTGGATGAGAAAAACCGTGTTGGACGAAGTGGGGCTATTGGATGAATCCTTTTTCATGTACGGCGAGGACATCGACCTGAGCTACCGGATCACCCAGGCCGGGTACACGAATCGCTACTTGCCCAGTGCGCGGATCATCCACTACAAGGGTGAGAGCACGAAGAAAGGAAGCATGAATTATGTCTATGTGTTCTACCAAGCCATGGCCATTTTCGCTCGAAAACACTTTCGCTCGGGCGGAAGTCGTTCTTTTCTCCTACTCATCCAATTGGCCATAGGCCTGAGAGCCGGCCTCTCTTTCTTCCGACGGATCCTTCAGAAGGGACATCTGTTCCTGATCGATGCCGTGGGTATCTATGGCGGCATGCATCTGTTGAAGACCTACTGGGAACAGAATCACCGCTTCATCAGCGGGGGAAGTTATCCCGATGAATTCATGCTTTGGGTGGTACCTGCCTATGTCATTGTATGGCTTCTTTCAGCCGGGCTTTCCGGCGCATACGATCGGCCTGTGAAACTCGGCCTCTTGCAAAAAGGGGTCGCTGCGGGCAGTCTGCTCCTGATCGCTTCCTACGGTCTTCTCGATGAAAACTGGCGGTTCTCCAGAGCGCTTCTGCTCCTTGGCTCGGTCTGGGCACTGATGTTCACAAGCCTTGTCCGCTGGGTCTTGCATACGGTCAGAGGCGGATACATCCGAACAGGCGGTGATTCGAGCAGGATCTGGCTCATTGGTGATACATCTGGCGTGAAAAGGCTGCGCGCCGAATTGAAACGCATCCGACCCGATGCCCGACTGGCCGGGAGTTCAACCTGGCCTGCCGGACCTTCTGAAGCGGCCAGAATGAGCGAACTGATCTCCACCCTGCGGCTTGATGAGCTCATTTTTGACGCAGAAAGCATTGGAACCCGGGGCATCATCGATCGCATGCTTCAACTCAAAGGAACGGGCGTGGAGTTGCGCATTCTGCCACCAAAGGCCAACTTCATCGTTGGCAGCCATTGTGTTTTTCAGGGAAGCGACGGATCAGGTCTCGATGGACATGTGCTGAGCACAGCGCTCAACCAGAGGAACAAGCGGATCACCGATCATCTGATCGGCTGGCTGGCCATTCCCATGGCTCCCTTATTGCTCTTTTCTTCTTCAGGCCGACGGATCCTGAAGAACATAGCTGCAGTTTGGACCGGCAGGAAAACATGGGTGGGATTCAAAAGCGAACACACACCCAGCGGGAGGTCCAAGAGAGACGCCGTCATCCATTGTACTGATCTGTTGAGCGAACAACCTCCTGAAGAAAGTCTTTCCCGGCAGATCGATCTGCTGTATGCAAGAGATTACCGCTGGCGAAATGATCTGAGCATCCTTTGGCGAAGCCTTTTCCATTCGAAAGTTTGACCATCGAATGCCTAACTTTGCAGCACCCCCAAAACTGGAACGACCATGGCGCAGATTGAGCTTGTAATGCCCAAAATGGGTGAAAGTGTGGCAGAGGCCACCATCATCAAGTGGCTCGTTGAGGAAGGACAAAAAATGGAGGCCGAAGAGTCGGTCCTGGAGATCGCCACAGACAAAGTGGACTCGGAGGTTCCCGCACCTGCAGATGGGGTACTCATCAAAAAAATGTTCGGAGAGAATGATGTGGTTGAAGTCGGCCAGGTCATTGCCCTGATCGAAACGGAACAAGGAGCTGCTGCCGCGAAAGTGGCTGCGCCCGAGCCGCCGAAATCCGAGGAAAAACCGCAGGCAGAGAAACCGCAAAGCCAGGAAGCTCAGACGATCCAGGAATCTGTGGAGACAGCCGTACAAGCCGTCAACGGAACTGCAACAGATGGCATTCCCAGAGAATCGAACGGCCGCTTCTACTCGCCTCTGGTACGCAGTATAGCACAGACCGAGGGCATCTCATTAAGTGAGCTCGATGCACTGGCAGGAAGCGGAAGAGAGGGCCGGGTGACCAAAGCGGATATACTCGCTTATGTAGCGGATAGAAACCCATCTTCTGCACCCAGCACAGCAGAACGCCCCGCCCCGAAACCATCGCCTGTCAAGCCCGTGGAAGTCAGTGCCGGCGCTGGAGATGAGATCATTGAGATGGACCGCATGCGCAAGCTGATCGCCGACCATATGGTCATGAGCAAGCAAGTGGCCCCTCACGTCACCTCCTTTGTCGAGGTGGACGTGACCAGGATCGTGGAATGGCGCAATCGGGTGAAAGCCGATTTCCAAAAAAGAGAAGGAGAAAAGATCACCTTCACTCCGATCTTCATCGAAGCACTGGTTCAGGCGATCAAAGAGTTCCCATTGATCAATGTCTCAGTCAATGGGGATTCCATCATCAAGAAGCGTCGGATCAACATTGGCATGGCTGCCGCACTCCCCTCTGGCAACCTCATTGTACCCGTCATCCATGATGCTGATCAGTTGAATCTGACCGGGCTGACCAAGAAGGTCAACGATCTGGCAGCAAGGGCACGGAAAAATGAATTGAAGCCTGAAGAGATACAAGGCGGCACCTATACCTTGACCAATGTGGGCACCTTCGGCAATTTGCTCGGCACGCCCATCATCAATCAGCCACAAGTGGCCATCATGGCCGCAGGAGCCATCGTCAAGAAAGCCTCTGTCATCGAAACTCCGGAAGGCGATATGATCGGTATCCGGCATAAGATGTTCCTGTCGCACAGCTACGACCACCGGGTGGTGGACGGAGCTTTGGGCGGTCGTTTTGTCCGTCGTGTCGCCGATCTACTGGAAGCCTTTGACGGCGAGCGAGAGATCTGAACGCAAGCAGGACTGGAATTTGACCGAATATGATCGAACTCAAAAGACCCCTTTGCTTTTTTGATATAGAAAGTACGGGCACGGATGTGGTGAACGACCGGATCGTCGAACTCGCCATGCTCAAGAGGATGCCCGACGGAAGTCAGTTGAAAAAACGCTGGCTAATGAATCCGCAGCGGCCCATCCCTAAAGAAGTATCGGCCATCCATGGCATCACTGATGAAATGGTCGCACAGGCACCCAGTTTCAAGGACCTTGCGGGAGAGATAGCAGCCTTCGTCGAAGACAGCGACCTGAGCGGTTTCAATTCCAACAAATTCGACATCCCGATGCTGGCTGAGGAATTCGAACGCGCCCGTCAGCAAGGCGGTGAGGTGGACATCGATTTCCGGAAGCGGTTTTCCGTGGATGTACAAAACATATTTCACCGAATGGAACCGCGCAACCTCGGTGCGGCCCTGAAATTCTACTGCGGTAAAACTTTGGAGAATGCACACACGGCACTGGCCGATACGGAAGCCACCCACGACGTGCTCATAGCGCAGATCGAACGCTATGCCCAAGCCTTTGAGCAAGAGGCGAGCGAGCTGGATCAGAAGGTCGATGTTGCCTTTCTGAGCAGGATCTCGAATCGGGGTAAAACCCTTGATTACGCGGGCTTTGTACGCGAAAACCAAGACGGGCAGGCCTACCTGAGTTTTGGGAAATACAAAGGGCGGCTGGTCAGTGAATTGCTCGAGGAGAATCCCGGCTATTTTCAATGGATCCAAAACGCAGACTTTCCCTTGTTTACCAAAAGGGTATTGAACGATCTGCGTCTGAAAGCCAAGTTCGGCGGATGAAGATCATCTGCGTCGGACGCAACTATGCCCAACACGCTCGGGAAATGGGGAGTGAAGTTCTCCAGGAGCCCGTCTTGTTCCTCAAACCAGATTCGTCCGTCATTCTCAAGAGACAACCCTTGTTTCTTCCCTCCTTCAGTTGCGATGTGCACCATGAGGTGGAACTCCTGGTCAAGATCAACCGGGTCGGCAAACACATCGAAGAACGATTCGCCCACCGATACTACGATGAGGTCAGCCTCGGCATCGATTTCACAGCACGGGATGTCCAGGCAGAACTCAAGAAAAAAGGACTGCCCTGGGAAAAGGCGAAGGCCTTTGATGGAAGTGCGGCCATTGGGCAGTGGGTCAACAAGTCTGAGATCGGGCCGATACCGGAAATTTCCTTCCGGCTAGAGAAGAACGGCAGCACCGTACAGAAGGGTTCGGGCTCTGAAATGATCTTTTCTGTGGACCGCTTGATCGCTTACATATCTAAATACTTCACTCTGAAGAAGGGAGACGTACTCTTCACAGGCACTCCAGAGGGTGTGGGGCCGGTTTCAGCGGATGATCGACTCAAGGCTTTTTTGGGCGATCAGTGCCTCCTTGAACTCCTCGTTAAATAGTCCACCCGAACGAATCAATCAGTTCGTGCAGGAAGCCGCCCAATGCCGCTTCAATTCTGCTATATTTGTGAATTGTGCATTTTCGAGAAGACCAAAGATCTATGAAGCGACACATACTCTCTCTCCTAGCCCTTATCGCCTTTGTACTGAACAGCAACGCCCAGACCGTTGTTTTTCAGGAAGACTTTGACCTCACTCCATTCGGCGTCACCTGCACGAGCCGAGGAGGTTCTACCCTTCCACAGGCCAATCCGGTCCCGGCCGGACAATGGTGTTGGAACGACACAAGTGCGATATCCACTTCCGCACCCAACAGCTACCATGTGGCCACTCCATTGAGCAGCGACACAGTGGTCTTTGAGTCCAACAGCTTTAGCACTGTGGGCAATACGTTCGTTCAATTGAGCTTCTTCCACAAAGCGCTCATGTTTGGTTCGATGCGGGCAGAGGTGGAAGTGTCCAATGACAACGGAGCAACTTGGATCTTACTCGGCAGCAATCAGTATCTCGGCACCTCGAGTTCATATCCCACACTGGGCTACTTCAACATCACCTCCTACCCGATCAACACATCCATCTGGGGAACACCCGCGGCTCCATTGTCCGCATCACAGGCAGCGTGGAAACTCGAGGAATTTGACGTCTCCACAGAACTCGGAGGAACCAATGGCTTTGCAAACTGTAAGGTTCGCTTCACCTACCGAAGCATCCAGGGAAACATCTTACCACAGGCCAATTGGAGCCAGTTTGACGGATGGTTCGTGGACGATGTGGAAGTATTGGCTGCTCCTTGCGAGGTGACACCGCCATCGGCCACTTTCAACCTGCAACCTCCCCCCATTCCTTGCTACGACAATATGCCCGTGGGACCGATCGACAATCTCAACCCAAAGATCGGTGTGGACGTGACCGACCCGAGTGGCATCAATGAAGTCCGTCTGAAGTACAAGATCAACGGCGGAACGGAACAGACGATCATCCTTACTGCATCGGGTGGAAATCCCGATCGCTATGAGTATCAGTTCGCCAATGGCGTCTTGGCTCTTGGCGACACGGTCGAATACTACCTCGAAGCCGAAGATGCCTCCTGCATCAACAATGTGCGCCGACTCCCTGGCATCAACGGGGCATATGTCACCTTTTGGGAAGTTCCCGGGTTTCCAACTAAATGCGGTACGGCTGCATGTGGCGCCTCGCCGACCATCATCAACACATTCCCCTGGACAGAGAACTTTGAAGGCAATGAATGGGTCTCCGGTACCGGAAGCGGAGATGCGGGCGTTTCGCACAGAGGAACCTTCCCCACTTTTCCAGTGAGCAACTGGGTGGTTTCTCCCAACACGACTACAACGGGCATGGGATGGAGCATCCGGACTGGAACCCACCCGACAAGTCAGACAGGTCCCGCGGGAGACCACACCACTGGCTCGGCCACCTATATCTACTTTGAATCGACCCAAAGCTCGAGTCCTCCCAACAGCCAGCTCATCACACCTTGTATCGATCTGACATCGCTCACGGGTTGTGCTGCACTGGAGTTTTACTACCACAAATTCGGGGGCACCATGGGCAATATGCGTGTGGACATCGATACGAGCAAGGGAACAGACGTCAACAAATGGTGGGGCGGCTATTTTCTGGTTCCTGGCCAAACCCATTCAAGTCCGACCGATCCTTGGACCAAGGCATTTGTCGACCTGACGCCCTTTGTAGGCGAGATCATTCGTATTCGCTTCGTTGGAGTTCGCGGTGGAGCGAACGGAGATATGGCCCTGGACGATCTGCGGATCTTTGAGCCGGATCCCGTTGAAATGGAGATGGTCTCTTTCGATGCCCCCCTCAATGGATTCTGCTCCTACAGCAGCACGGAAGATGTGATCATCAACGTGAAGAACGCTGGATGTCAGGCTATCAGCAATATTCCAGTGGCCTTTGAACTCAATGGAGTGACCTTCCGCGATACCATCGCAGGTCCCCTGGCCAGTGGCGCTTCCACAAACTTCACCTTCGGCCCGAAAGCGGACCTGAGTGCATTTCAAACACATTCCATCAAGGTTCGGGTAGAGGCAGTAGGCGATGCGGACAATACCAACGATGAACTCGGACCCCGAAGCATCGTGCACGACCCAACGATCTCTGGATTTCCTTACTTCCTGAATTTTGATCCTCCTCAGAGCACAGCTGGAAATGGAAACCCAGGCAATGCAGGTGTTTTGGGCACCACGGACTGGACCATCGCACCTCCGCCCAACTCTGCATCCAACTTCGCTTGGTATATAGGAACCGGACTGACACCCACGGACGGAACCGGACCTTATGGAGGGTATCAGAGTGAAAATTATCTCTACACAGAAGGGAACTGGGGGAATGCACCCACCAGCGCTGTACTCATCAGCGAGTGCATGGACCTGACCGGATTGACGAATCCGTATGTCGACTTCATGTACCATTTCTACGCTGCCGATGCTGCTGCTTTGGTATTTCAAGTAAAGCCCGAAACAGGCAACAACTTCCAGTCTGTTGGAGGTGCGATCCTGGGGTCCAATGCCAACCAAACGATGAGCAGTGAATTTGATGAATGGAAACTCAAGCACATCGACCTCTCTGCCTTTGTTGGTCAGACCGTACAATTGCGCATCGTATGCCAGAAGACAGGCGGCGGACAAGAGGCTGATGTGGCCATCGACGGATTCAGGGTATACGACCAAGCCGCACAGGATGTAGGCATCCTGACCATTACTTCGCCTGGCGGAAGCATCAACCTGCCCGGAGGTTCTGGACCTACGGTGAAGATCCAGAATTTTGGATCTGCTGCGGTGACCAGTGTTCCTCTGCAGCTGACGGTCACGCCTTCCTGCGGAGGTGCACCCATTTCGGTTTCAGACACATGGACGGGCACTCTGCAGCCTGGAGCATCTGTGAACCATACCATCTCCACTCCACCCGGATACGTGCTTGGTGCGCAGGAGATCTGCGTGAGCACTGGACTCTCAGGAGACGGCTACAGTTTCAATGATGCCTACTGCAAGTACGCCACCGGCTTTACAGATCAAAATATTCCGTTCTCTACCGATTTCGAATCGTGTGCCCGTGATGAACACGGATTTGCCATCATGGGGAACTCTGGTGGAACAACCTATAAGCTTTGGGAGAAAAAGAACGGTGGAGGCGCCCATTCCGGTACCCGAAGCTGGAAGACCAATGGAGCCGGAAAGAACTACCGCGACGATACGCGAGAGGCGCTGCGCATTCCCCGCTTCATCGGTTTTGACACCATCAGTGGTGCAGAGATCCGTTTCTGGCACAAGTTTGACTTTGCTCCTGGCGATGGCGGACAGGTGCAATACTTCAAGAACGGAAACTGGATTACGCTGGGCAGTGTAACTCCCCTCCCGGATTACCCCAACTGGTACGGAAACCCCAATTTCGGCGGATCACAGATCGCTGGTCTTGGAGGCGAGCCTGGATTCACCGGCAATTCGAATGGTTGGGTGTTCTCTTCTTATCCTTTGGCTTTCATGAACAACAATACCTCGCCTCTGGCCATGAGGTTTGTTTTGGGTGCGAACGCTTCTGCCAATTCAACGGGCTGGGAGATCGATGACTTCGAACTCTATGTTCCACCGCAATACAGTGCTGGACCCACCGATATCCAGACCATTGCCAACCTCCCCTTCCCCGGCGACAACCAATTGATGGTCAAGATCGAAAACTCCGGGGCGCGTGCGTTGGATAGTTGCCTCCTGACCGTATGGGCAGACAATGTGCTTATCGGTTCCCAGATGTCTCGGTTTGACCCGCCTCTGCAAAGAGGCAAAACAAGGTGGGACACCATCGTCAACATTTGGCCCAATGCCACGAGCGGAGCGCACAATGTTTGTGCATACACGCAATTCCCGAACGGCCGCACATATGACGATTTCAATGCAGACGACAGCCTCTGTAAATCAGTGGTCATTCTCACGACCATTGCCAATATCGATACCATCGGCTATTGCAACGACTTCGAAGATCCCTCTCAGGAGGAATGGTTCACTTCGAACTATGCCACCTACAACGATGGGAACACCTTCTGGGAGAAAGGAACACCTGCTCAAGCAAGTCTGAATGGTGCTTTCAGTGGCAACAACGCCTGGATGGTCAATTTGGCCAACAATTATCGGAACCGGGATTCTTCGGCCCTCTTCACGCCTGTCTTTGAGATCGACTCCACACACAGGTACCGCATTTCCTTCATGCACAACTACAAGACGGAGCGCTACCACGATGGAGGAACCATGGACATCTCCAAAGACGGTGGAGTCAGCTGGGAAACCGTAGGAAATGTGCGTACAAGTTGGTTCAACACACAGTTCGTCACTTCACTTGATGTGATCAAGCCAGGGTGGACGAGCAATTCCAATGGATACAGACCCGCCAGCATCGTCGTTGAAATTCCCAAAACAGGTCCGGTGATCTTCCGCTTCCGCTTTGGATCGGATCAAGGGATAGAGACCGAAGGATGGGCCATAGATGATTTCTGCTTCCAGCAAACCTTTGATGCTGCTGATTACTACGTGGGCATGGAAGAATCCATTCCAGGTGTAGTGTCCCTTGGAGAATTGTTCCCCAACCCGGCAAGGGAAAGGGTTCATATGAATATCCAGCTCATGGAACGCAGCGATGTGGCTATTCAGGTGCACAGCCTCTTTGGAAAGGAATTGTATTCTGATGTGCAATCTGTTGACCGCGGCGTACAAACACTTGAGGTCCCCACAGCTGGATGGGCACCGGGTCTTTACATCGTTCAGTTCGACATATCTGGCCACACAGTGGTCAAGAAGCTGGTGATCGAATAAAGAAACCTATTCTTTTATTCAATGAAAAGCCATCTCTGACGAGATGGCTTTTTTTGTGCGATCAAAAGGACAAAATGTCCTGTCTATCAGTTGTTTGAGGAATCATCTCCGTCATTTCGTCCCAAAACCCCAATGGTCTGGAGATTGCTCCCGGCTGCTTTGTTAAATCGACTCAATGAACTTAGAAAAATATACGACCAAGGTCCAGCAAGCCATGCAAGAGGCGCAAAAGACGGCGCTCAGCAAGAAGCATCAAAGCATAGATCCCGTGCATTTGATGATCGGCATGCTGCAGGTGGACAATCAGGTCCTCTCCTTCCTCTTTCAAAAATTGAATTTCCATTCAACGAATTTCCGTTCCGCATTGGAACAAAGCTTGAACGCACTGCCCAAGATCGAAGGAGGGCAGCAATACCTCAGCCAGGACGGTCTTAAACTGCTCACCAAAGCCGAGGATCTTCTGAAGGAATTCAACGATGAATACGTTTCGCTCGAGATCCTCTTGCTCGCCTTTCTTCATGAAAAGAATACCGTCAGCCAAATGCTCAAAGACGGAGGGATCAACACGCGAGACCTCAAAGACGCCATAGAGGAATTGCGCAACGGCCAAAGCGTTCGCTCACATTCAGCAGAAGAGCAATATCAGGCACTGGACAAATACGGCAGGAATCTTATCGAACTCGCCCAGCAGGGAAAACTGGATCCGGTGATCGGCCGGGACGAAGAGATCCGCCGGGTACTCCAGATCCTCTCTCGCAGGACCAAGAACAATCCGATCCTCATCGGGGAACCCGGTGTGGGCAAAACCGCCATCGCCGAAGGCCTGGCCCATCGCATCATTCGCGGAGATATCCCGGACAACCTCAAAGACAAGATGCTGTACTCTCTGGATATGGGCGCGCTCATCGCGGGTGCCAAATACAAGGGTGAATTTGAGGAACGGCTCAAAGCAGTGGTCAAGGAAGTCAGTTCATCCGATGGTCGGATCGTGCTGTTCATAGATGAGATCCACACATTGGTCGGCGCAGGCGGCGGAGAAGGTGCGATGGACGCTGCAAACATCCTCAAGCCGGCACTGGCCCGGGGCGAACTTCGCGCGATCGGTGCCACCACCCTCAACGAATACCAAAAATATTTTGAGAAGGACAAGGCGCTTGAAAGACGTTTCCAGAGCATTCTGGTCGACGAACCGGACCGCGAATCGGCGATCTCCATCCTTCGGGGCATCAAAGAGAAGTACGAGACCCACCACAAGGTCCGCATAAAGGACGAAGCCATATTGAGTGCAGTTGAACTGTCTCAGCGATACATCACCGATCGCTTCCTCCCAGACAAAGCCATCGACCTGATCGATGAAGCCGCTTCCAAGATGCGCATGGAGATCAACTCGAAGCCCGAAGAGATCGACATCCTCGACCGCCGCATCATGCAGCTCGAGATAGAGATAGAGGCGATCAAAAGGGAGGATGATCCAAAAAAGCTCGCCGTGCTGAAGGAGGAGCTCGCAGGTCTGCAGGAGGAACGCAACGGCCTTCAGGCCCGCTGGAACAACGAGCGCGAAATGGTCGATCGCATCCAAACTGCCAAGGAACAATTGGAGCGGTTCCGATTCGAAGCCGAGCAGGCAGAACGTGCAGGCGAATATGGAAAAGTGGCCGAGATCCGCTACGGACGCATCAGTGAAACAGAGGAAGAACTCAGATCGGCCGAAGAAGAACTGCAAAGCCGCCAAGACGGGAACCACCTGATCAAGGAAGAAGTGACTCGGGAGGATGTGGCAGAAGTCGTCGCCAAGTGGACGGGGATCCCCGTTACCCGAATGCTCGAGAGCGAGCGCGAGAAACTCCTGAAGCTCGAGGAGGAACTCGGCAGAAGGATCATCGGACAGACAGAGGCCATTGCCGCAGTGTCTGATGCCATAAGGCGCAGCCGGGCCGGACTGAACGACACCCAAAGACCCATTGGCTCCTTTATCTTTTTGGGCACCACGGGGGTTGGAAAGACCGAATTGGCCAAAGCACTGGCAGACCACCTATTTCAGGACGAATCGGCACTCACCCGCATCGATATGAGTGAATATCAGGAACGGCATAGCGTCAGCCGTCTGGTTGGTGCTCCTCCCGGTTATGTGGGCTACGATGAAGGCGGACAACTCACAGAGGCTGTTCGCAGAAAGCCCTATTCGATCATTCTGCTGGATGAGATCGAAAAAGCACATCCAGATGTCTTCAACCTTCTGCTGCAGGTCCTCGATGATGGACGGCTCACCGACAACAAGGGCCGGACGGCAAATTTCAAGAACAGCCTGATCATCATGAGCTCCAATTTGGGTTCTGAGATGATACAGGAAATGGTGGACGAGCAGGCCGATACCGACCGCAATGAACAGATGGATCAGGTAAAAAGAGAACTCCTGCCCCTTCTGAGAAAAGCACTTCGGCCTGAATTTCTGAACCGAATCGACGAAACCATCGTGTTCACACCGCTCAACAGAGAGGAGATCCGCAGGATCGTCCGGCTTCAGATCGACCTGCTGAGCAAGCGTGTTGGTGCACAAGGGATCATAGTGGATGCCACGCCACAGGCTGTGGACTGGCTGGCCATTCAAGGTTTCGATCCGCAGTTCGGTGCGCGGCCACTGAAGCGGATCATACAACGTGAAGTGCTCAACCGCCTGTCAAAAGATATTTTGAAAGGCGATGTGGACGCTGATTCCGTCATCCTTATCGACAGGGAAGACGAGCAGCTGGTCTTTCGCAACCAGACCACACCGGAACTGGAACTGTAAACGGCGGCGGTTCAGACTGGCCTTTTGATCAGATGCAGCTGAAGCAGTCCATAGGCTTCATCTGAGTCTTCTTTGAATGGAATGGCCGAACGGACACTTTCATAAACGCCATTCAAGCGACGAAGGCGTTTTTCATCCACGAGGTCGTAGCGCTCCTGAAGGTCACTGGCCAGATCCCAACCAACCACTGTTGGCTCACAGATGGCCGGAGCCTCATGGATATCGGTGATCAGCAAGAAGCGTCCGCCTGGACGAAGTACCCGGCAGATCTCATCGAGGCTGTCCTGAAGGTCGTCGACATGGTCCAGCGCGTTGAAGCAACAAACCAGATCGAAAGAGGCATCTTCGAAAGGCATTTGCTCCGCAGCACCCTGGACCAATTCCATCTTGAGCCTTGTATTGAGTTTCCGATATCTATCGGCCAAGGGATCGATGCCCACTCGGCTCCGTGCCTCATCGGCCCAATCGAGGCTCCCTCGGGGACCACAGCCCACATCGAGTACGTCCTTACCTGCATAATCTGATTTGGAGAGCCCGAACGCCTTGGTGTAAAAGGGCTCGTAGAATTCATTGGTGAGCTGACCCTCTCTGAGTTTCTCCCATCTCCAGTAGGCATGCTCAAAAAACAGTTTGGCGCGTTGAGGACCGAAGATCCTGATCAGACCTCCGGAAAGAACAGAATACCATTGGAGTTTGGTCTTGGCAGATATCACAGCTTCCTTCTGTTCAGATTCTGCTGATACTTCCGAGCCATGCGCTGATGCCTGCCAAATTGATCTGCCCGGGAAAATTCATGATATCCTGGACGCTCGACACTGGCCACCATGAAGAAATAGGCGTGCCGTTCGGCATGGATCACCGCCTCGACCGCCTGAAGAGAAGGTATGGAAATAGGGCCGGGAGGCAGCCCCGCATTCAGATAGGTGTTCCAGGGGGAAGGGAAACGCACATGCGCATGGAGCACCCGCCGGATCACACTGTCGGGAAAGCTCTTTTTGAAGCCGTAAACGGCTGTGGGATCGGACTCCAGCTTCCAGCCCTCCCTGATGCGATTCAGGTAAAGGCCGGCGACACGGGGCATTTCATCCATCCGATTGGTCTCGGCTTGTACAATGCTTGCGAGGGTGACGACCTCTACTCTGCTCAGACCGATCTGCTCCCTGAGCGAATCCCTGCTGCGCCAGAAACGCTCACTTTCCGCCTGCATTCGATCGAGGAATTGTTCTGGGCTCATGGTCCAATACACTTCGTAGGTATTGGGCAGTATGACCGATGAGCGTTCGTGTGGCTCAAGACCGAGTTCACGGCCGGCCTTTTCGGACTGCAGATAATCTGAAAATGCAGCCGAATCTTCCATCAACTGGGCTGCGAGCTTTCTGCTCAACACATCCAAACTGCCACAGCTCGTGATGGTCAGTTGAATGGGATGCTGGGCGCCCGATCGAAAGCGATTGAACAGATTCCGGATCGGGTCTCCTTGCTCTATTCGATAAATGCCCGGCGGAAACGTTGAAATATCCTTTAGCCGGCACAACCAGACCAGCGCATCACCGCGCTCCACAAATCCCGAATCGACCAATTGCTCTGCCACAGCCGCACACTGACCACCCTCTGGATGAATGACAAGCCGACCGGAACGAAGTGCGCCTTGTCCGAATAGGGTGTACAACGCATAACTGCCGATCAGTCCTGCTGCAGAAAAGAAGATCAATAGCTTTTTCATCCGGTGCTTTCTAAATGATCCAACAGAATACGCACTTTCGGGTGATCTGCATGATAGCGTTCCAGCCACTCTTTGTCGGATCTCCAACCATCAGGATGCGCCGACTGCTGACGAAGGACCAGACGATTGATGCGCGCCAGCACATGGTCTGGAGCAAAATGCAGACAGCGAGAGAACAGATCCTCAGCCTCCTGCAATCGGCCCTGAAGCAAACGGACGTAGCCCAGACCATTCAGACACTCTTCTTGCTGTGGATCTTCACCAAGGGCAAAAGAGTATTCATCCGCCGCTTCATCCCAGCGCCCCTCGCCCACCAGAAAGCCCGCATAGGCAGATCTGAATTCCAATACGAAAGGCGCCCGATGAATGGCTTCCTGGAAATAGGCATCGCAGCGGGATCTGTCATCTCCTTCCTCCTTCCAGGCCATGGCCAAACGGAAGGCCGTCCAAGCACCGGAATTGTCCAAAGAAGGTTCCTCCAGGAGCGAATCGAGCGGAAAGCCTCGGCCGATCCCGACGATCCCATTGAGATCTGCCCGCAGATACTTCAGATGTATGCGCTCTGGCAGAAGGCCATTGGATCCACTGAGCAAGGCTTCGGCAGAGTCGAGCAATACCAACTCCTGATCGAAGCGCTCGTATTGCTGCAAATACGCCCGGATCCGGCTCTGCCGCGAGGGCTTTGGGTTGTTGACCGCATAGAGTCCGTTCTTCACTGTACTGGGGCTTTCAGGCATCGAGTTGGGAATACGAATGTAATGGTCGTGCACGCGGACATGGGGAATATCGGCACTTCCCTTGAGCGGCATGTGGCATCCACTGCAATCATCGCCATTTTCTCGGCGGAGGCTCAGCTGCTCCGTGCAGCCCTCTTTTTCTGAAGATCCGTGACAGGACACACACTTTGAGTTGAACACCGAGTTGTCTGTATGGGCGACAGCCACATGCGGGTCGTGGCAGCTGGTGCAGACAAACTGACCATCAGAACTCAAGAAACAGGCGCTCATCCGGAAGCGCTGAACATGTCCGGCCATGATGAATTCCTCCTTGTCGCCTTGTGTACGAGGCATGTAGACATCCATCACAGAAGCCAGCTTCATTCCCGGCTTGAAATCGAAAAAAGACTTGCCCTCATGCAGCACCGAATTGCCCTGAAGGTGGCAACGCTGACAGATCTCCATTCGGAGATCGGCAGTCAGCCTTTTGGGGTTGACGATACTCGGGTCTGCTTCGTTTGCCGTATCTGTGATCGACCCGCTCATGATCTTGCGCACATGGGCTTCGCCCGGACCGTGACATCGCTCGCAATCGATGCCTTCCGGCAGCTTACTGAACTTATTGGTGGATCCTGCCACAAATTCCGTGGGCATGGCGTTGTGACAGCTCATGCACTCCAGGCCGATCGGTCGATCGAAGCGTTCATTGAATCCATTTTCAAAACCCGGCGGCAGATCGGACAGCTGATCTTGGGTGTAATAAGTGAAGGGCATTTGATGGATATAGCCCATTCTGTCCATCAGATGGGAATTGGTGTGCTGCCCCGACCCGATGATGTAGTCCACCTTCTGCGATAAACGATGCAGGGTATCTGTTCCGACCGACCGGGATTCTTTCAAAAAGAGACCATCGGACCCAACGCACATGCGGTAAGACCATTGACCGATGGAATCGAACAAGTCCATGTGGCCAGAATCCATAGCGCTCCTCTCGGCAGTGGCCCGACCGAACGAACGGCCCATACCTGTTTCACGATAACTCTGATAGATGTCATAGTGGCAATTCCTGCAGGTCTCGATGCCCACATACCCAACTGAATCCGCATGGTTCCACCAGACGGGCTCATCGGGAATGCCAGCGGTCTTTTGGCCCACTTGCTGGCACTGCGCAAGAAATACAATGGCGATCAGCAATGCCGTCCAAATGGGGAATGCCTTGTTCAAGGGGAATGAAATTTCTGATACACGAACACATCCTGATGTCCATCCGCAGAGAACACCCATTGCTTGAGTTCTCCTGAAGAGCTGAAGCCCGCGCCCTCAAAGAGTTGGATGCTCGCGTGGTTCGACTTGGACACAAAAGCATACAACTGATGCAAGCGGTATTCTTCAAATGCCCGTTGTTGGATCAGCTCAAGGGCTCTTCGTGCATGCCCTTTTCTGCGGTCCTTTTTTTCTGCGATCAGAATGCCGACGGCTGCACGCAGGTGATCGGTGTTCAGGTCGTACAGATCGATGTGCCCAATGGCGCGCGCCGACCGGGTCTCTTCGATGATGTACCTGAACTGTCCGGCTGCAAAAAGGTCATCCGCAGCGTGTTGAATATATCTTTCCAGCAACGCTCTGGAATACGACCGATGTGGATCGGCCGATGCCATGAATTCCGGATCATTCTCCCAACGCAGCAAAAGGTCCAGATCTTTCTCCTGAACCGGGCGCAGAGCAGTGAGGTCGCTTTCGCTCATCCTCTTTCCAATCGCCCTGAGAAAACTTGCGCGGTCGGACCACACAAGGTGACGGAACCAAAACCGTTTTCGGTCCTTAGAAAATCCACGCTCAGTACTCCACCGGGTGCATTCAATGTGACCGGACCGTTTTCCCATCCATTCTGAAGCGCAAGGACCAAGGCAACAGCCACCGTCCCTGTGCCGCAACTCAGGGTCTCCTCCTCCACTCCCCGCTCGAAAGTCCTCATGAAGAACTGTCCGTTCCGCTCTTCGAGAAAATTGACGTTGGTTCCCTTTGGCATGAACCGCTCCTGGGATCGCCACTTTCGCCCCTGCCCATCTACATCGAAATCATCCAACCGATCGACAGAAAGAACAAAGTGAGGAGAACCCGTGTCCAGAAAATATCCGCCTAATATGGCTTCTGGTATGGGTGTATCGTTCATCCCCAGGACCACATCTCCATTGGGCGCGTTTTGAGCCAGATGGGCACCGTCCGGGGCATCCAGAACCAATTTTCCCTCGGCCCAACCATTGGTGAATGCATATTTGGCTGCGCAGCGCCCTCCGTTCCCGCACATGCTTCCGGGATGTCCATCGGAATTGAAGTACTGCATCTCTACCCGCTCCTTGTCCACAGGATGCACAACGATCAGCCCATCCGCACCGATACCCGTCCGCCTGTTGCACCAGCTCTCCACCTCCTGCTGCCCTGGGCTTCCTTCACCGAATACTTTCTTCTCAAACAGCAGAAAATCATTGCCCGATCCGTGCCATTTTTGAAACTGAATGGTGCTGCTCACAACAGTGCAGTTAAATTGAGGTTAAAGAAAGAGTTCATGGGCATTTAGAACACTTCAACGGTATGTCTTTTGTACGCAAGAACCACCTAATCAAATGTAAAGTATTGGAGATGAAAAAAGTCCTGGGAATAGTGGCCGCATCCACTTTTAGTGCATTGATCGCTCTTGGCATGTACCGCCAGTTCTACGAAACACCCGCCCCGCCAACCAAGCTGAATGTCCAGCCCGAATACAGCGCACGCGCAGTCGCACTGCAGGGCGATGGAACGACGGATTTCACCTTTGCAGCCGAACGAACAGTCAACGCGGTCGTGCACGTAAAGACCTCCTTTGAAAGAAGAAGCGCCTCCCCTTTCGACCTGTTCTTTGGAAATCCCGGTGGACGTTCGCAGATCGTTCGAGGCGCTGGATCCGGTGTGATCCTCAGTGAAAATGGCTACATCATCACCAACAACCATGTCATTGAAGATGCCGAGCAGATCGTTGTGGCACTGAACGACGGACGCGAATATGAAGGAACAGTTATCGGAACCGATCCCACGACAGACATCGCCCTGATCCAGGTGGAAGAGAGCGGACTGCCCTTTTTGAGCTTCTCCAATTCGGACGAAGTCAAGGTCGGTCAATGGGTTTTGGCAGTGGGCAATCCGTTCAACCTTACCTCAACAGTCACCGCAGGCATCGTTTCTGCCAAGGCCAGAAATATTGGCATCATCCCCAGCCGAACGGCCATAGAGAGTTTCATTCAGACCGATGCAGCCGTCAACCCTGGTAACAGCGGAGGCGCCTTGGTCAATACAAATGGAGAACTCATCGGCATCAATACAGCCATCAGCACACATACCGGAAGTTTTGAGGGCTATTCATTCGCAGTTCCGAGCAACATTGCCTCCAAAGTGGTGGAAGACCTTGTCGAATACGGAACCGTTCAGCGGGCGTTCATCGGAGTCGACATCGGAACAGTCACTCCCGTGAATGCGGAAGAGCTCGGGCTTTCGGTAAACAGCGGCGTCTACATCGGTGGCCTAGTGCCCAATGGAGCTGCGGCAAATGCGGGCATTGAAGTTGGTGATGTGATCACGGAGGTGGACGGCAAAAGTGTGAACGGAGCCACCGAACTGCAGGAAACGATCGGCAGGAGGCGTCCGGGCGATGTGGTCCTTCTGACCATCGACAGGGAGGGAACGCAAAAAGAGATCGAGGTCGAATTGCGCAACAGACAAGGAACAACGGACATCATCACTCAAGATGAGATGAACTTCACGGCCGGCCTCGGTGCCCGGTTCGAGGAACTCAGCGCAGATCAAAAACGGCGAATGGGCATCCGTTCCGGTGTGCGTGTTGAAAAAGTGGTGGGTGGAAAATTTGAGAAAGCGGGGATCCCCGAAGGCTTTGTGATCACCAAGATGAACAACCGATATGTCAGCTCTGCCGAAGACATCGAACGCATCTCATCACAGCTGCAACCGGGCGACGGGGTGCTCATACAGGGAATTCAACCCAATGGCCGACCCGATTACTATGCCTTTGGCTGGTAAGCCGGACTTGTTTTGTTCAGCCGTTTGAGGTGCTTTTCTCAGCAACTTCTCGACAAAAGCGGGCTGAAATTGAATTTTGTTAAACCCCGACCACTTATTTGCCGTTAACATTAAAAGAGTACAACATGAATAGATTCCTACCCATTGCGCTCATTATAAGTCTATGTGCACACGGACAAGTAGACACCTTATTGCCCGCACAAGACAACACCCTCTACGAATCTGCCAGCGGAAGCTTGAGCAATGGCGCAGGTCCTTACTTCTTTTCTGGTGTCACCAATCAAGGCCAATTGCGCAGAGGACTGCTCCGCTTCGACCTCCAGAATTTGGCCATGCCTATGGGTGCAGTCATTGACTCGGTGCAAATAAAATTATGGTGCGATAAGAATTCATCGGTCGTCGATCTCAGTTTGCATCGTGCCGACCAATTGTGGGGTGAGGGCAGTTCGGCCACTTCCACCCAGCACGGAAAAGGAACCGCTGCAACCACTGGCGATGCCACTTGGACAGACGCCATTTTCGGGTCCACAGTTCCTGCCCCATGGAACTCCCCTGGGGGCGATTTCTCCGCTTCTGCTTCTGCCACAAGCTCGGTTGCTGCCAGCGGTGCCTCTTACACCTGGTCTTCAGCACAATTGACCTCAGATGTACTGGACATGATGTCCAATCCCAACACCAACTTTGGATGGCTGATCAAGGCAGACGATGAGTCCACTGTTGGCACGGCCAAAAGATTCAACACCAAAGAGAACAACAATAGCGGCGCTGCGCATGCACCCCTGCTGATCGTTTATTCCAGTGTCTTCTTTGGCAATGAGGAGATCGCCACAACGGATTTCGAGCTCTATCCGAATCCAGGAAAGGATGTGATATACATTGAGTTTGAGCGATGGACAGAAGGTGAGGTCGAGTTGCTTGATCTGACGGGAAAGATCCTCTCCACCACCGCCTTCAACGACCTGAAGATATCACTGCCCGCCTCTGATCTGCCATCGGGCATCTACCTCCTGCGCATTCGTGAGAAGAATGGTCAGATGTCTTCGAAAAGATGGCTGAAGCACTAAACAGAGGTTTTTCGCTTTTGATGTGGATATCCGGACAGATGACGCCTCAAGCTCTTGCCTCTCTTGTCGTAGGTTCGTAGCAGAATGAATGAATTGAAGAAGATCCTGCTGATCGCAGCAGCCTTATTCTCGATCCAAACGAGCTTCGCTACTCATTTGGTAGGTGGATTCATCACCTATGAATGTGCGGGCGGAAATGAATACATGATCAACCTGCGGGTGTACAAAGATTGTGGCGCCACAGTTACCGGAACCTTTGATGATACGGCCTTCGTAGCCATTTACAACATCAATGGAGATACGGTTTCCCAACTGCGACTGCCAAAAGGACCAACGGTCAGTATTCCCACCAATTCTACGGGCAATCCCTGTCTGACCCCACCTGCTGGCTTGTGCACAGAATATGCTGAATACCAAGGACAAGTGACCCTGCCTCCTGTCCTGGGGGGATACACGCTGACCCATCAGCGATGTTGCAGAAACTACAGCATCGACAACATCAGCAATCCCGGATCTTACGGCAATACCTACACCATACAGATCCCTTCGCTGGACACCAATTGCAATTCAAGTCCACAATTCCAGTCTGCGGCACCCATCGTACTCTGCGCCAACGATCCACTGAACGTTCAGCTGGATGCCATCGATCCGGATGGGGATTCACTGCACTTTGAATTTTGTGACATACTGGCCGGAGGAGGACAAGGTGGGGGCGGCTGCAATGCAGTCATTCCCAATCCTCCTTGCCCACCACCCTATGCGCCCATTCCTTTGATCGCACCATCGACCGCTCAAAACCCACTGCCCAGTTCCGCATCGCCTATCACCATTGATGCAAGCAATGGAACCCTTTTGGGCACCCCTGACGCCACAGGGCAATATGTCGTGGGCGTGTGCGTCACCGAATACCGAGGCGGCATCCCACTGAGCACGGCACGGCTCGACTATCAATTCAATATTGTGAACTGCATCAGCAACATCGTCGCCGACATGCTGACCGCAACAGAAGACCCTACCATTCTTTGCGATGGCAAGACCGTCCAGTTCCAAAACCAGAGCAGCAATTTCAATCACCTTCGGTGGGATTTCGGTGTTCCTGGCATCTCTACAGACACCTCAAATCTGCCCGATCCGATTTTCACATACGCCGATACAGGGTTGTACACTGTTACTCTTGTCGTCAATCCAGGCTGGCAATGCAGCGACTCGACCACATTTGATTTTCGCATTCAGGACGCCGTTTCGGTCAGCACTTCTTGGACCGGAATTCCTTGTTTTGAGGTACAACAGATCCAGTGGGAAGCTCTGGGCAATTTCAGGGACAGCACCAGCTTTCAGTGGGATTTTGGAAGCAATGCGAACATCAGCGGCTGGAACGGCCTCACTCCACCGCCTGTGACCTGGACCACACCTGGCTGGAAGTATGTGACATTTTCAGCGAACTGGCCTCCGGGGTGCCAAGTGGTCACAAAAGACAGCATCCAGATCAGCAGTCTTTCTGCCAATGTGGACGCCGGACCCGATCAGACCATCGCATCAGGAAGTTCGACTGCGCTGACAGCCACGGGCGGCAGCGAATATTTCTGGTACAGCGATCTTCCTGCGAGATACAGCGGTCGCTTTGAACCGACGATCTTTGTGCAGCCCGAGCGGGACACAACAACATTTTACGTGGTAGTGAAAGACGAATTGGGCTGCGAGGGCATCGATTCGGTTCGAGTCTACCTCCTTCCGGAGATCATTGAAGACCCTTTGGTCCAAAATTTCATCAGCCCGAATGGGGATGGCAGAAATGACCGCCTGGACCTCAGCAATGTATTGGAGGAGAAGAATGCGCAGCTCATTGTTTTGAATCGCTGGGGAAAGATGGTATTTGAAAGTTCGCCCTACGCCAATGACTGGAGGGGGCAGGACCTATCCGGTGCAGACCTGCCAGACGGCACCTATTATATACTGCTCAAAGGGGAAGAAGAATTCATTTACAAGGGCTCGGTGACCCTGATCCGGGCGCGATGAAGAAAACTCATGGGCCACGGATGGAGCTTCAAATGACCGTTTTAGCTTTTTTTCTTGACCTTTGAAGCGTAAGGAATTGAACATCAAAGATGATTGAACTCAGTTTTTTGCTTTTGCTCGGTCCCTCGATCTCTGATCCTGCGGACTTTTTCATGCCGCCTCATCTGGAAAATTTCGCGGGTTATTACATTGAGTCAGAGGAGCGAGAATCGGCAGTGGAAGAACTCTGTGCCTCGTTCTCGGAATTGCAAGAAGCCTACCAGATGGAAAGGCTCGCCAAGGAGCAGAAATTTTACGAAGGAGTGACCGAACTCTTCATGCCAGATGAGCTACTTTCCCAGCACCTCGACAGCCTTCGCATACTGCAGGCTGATTACAGAAAAATGGTGATGGGACTTAGACTCCAGATGACCAAGCAGATCACAGATGAAGAATGGTCCATCTATCTCGAGAAGCTGGAAAAGAAATCGGATAAAGACTCAGATAAGGAGAATAAGCTCATCCACCACATGAACATCGCATTGATGGAATTCATTGAGTCCACCGCTCCCAAATTTCCTATCGAAAAGCAGGCACCGCTGCAGATCCCGATGTACGAATTCAAGAATCAGGTGATGGAGAATTATCGCTCCTTCAAGCAATTCGATCTGTACAATCACCCAAGGCTAAGGTTGCGCTCTGCCAACCAAGAGGATATGGAAAAGGCGACTGAACGGGCCGATCTCTACACCTTTGGCATCTACGAAGAACTGTTCGATCTACGCAGCTATTTGCGTCAGCATCTAACGGCGGATCAATGGTATTCCATTCACGAAGATTTCGAATTTCTGATATTGAAGATGCGTGAGATGAGCATCCAGCGGTACTGATCGGCGATCGCCTCTATTCAAACAAAAAGGCCTCAGCGGTCGAAGATGATCCGGGTCTTCACACCTGCGGTGATCCCGACGGCCACATTTCGCACCCGAACAGAAACCGGTTGGTTCCCATTTCCGGCCGAATGCATCTCCCTGAAATCATACAAGAGATTTCCCTGAACGAAGAAGACATAATTCCGGCTTTTGGGAAGGTATTGTAAGCCGCCACCAAAGGTGCTTCCAAAGAGGAGTTTGGTCCGAATGGTTGATGTAACGGGCAATTCTACAGGCGGAGAAACCTGAATATCCAAACGGGGGCCAAAGAAAACATAGGGCTGAAGTCGATCCCAATTGGCCTTGATCTTGGCGGCCGCCCACCAGTGTACATAGTCCACACTGTACAGGATCGGCACCACTCCTTTACTGAATCCCGGTTGGTTTGGATCCAGCACCTGCATATCGAGGCTGGAACCTTTCTGCACATAGGCCAATTCAGTGACCAGACTGAGTTGCTCCTCGTGATAGAACTCCATATTCGCAGCGATCAGCAGTCCAATGCGAGGTCCACGCACATTTGTCCTGAGATCACTTGACGATTCCCATTCCTGAATGGCCACACTGAGACCGCCATCCAAACCGAACAGGGGCCGTTGCTGCGCATAGCCTGAAATGCCCAAGAACATGGCCAGCAAAAAGAGCGATCTGATCACTGCTATAACTCTTTTACTTTCATGTTGTAAAGATATTCTTTCAATCTTTTTCGGCACATATCCCCTATCGTAGGACCAGTTGTTGAATCAGCAAGATTTCCTTCTTTCTTTACACCGAAATGAGCACAGCAACTGTCATCGCCATCGGTGGACTGGGCGGCAGCGGGACCCGTCTGCTGGCTGAATTTTTCCGCCTGGCAGGCGTACACATGGGCGATGATCTGAACAAGGCCCTCGACGACCTGTGGTTCACGGCCCTTTTTCGAGAGGACGGACCGAGCATATTGCACAACAAGGAACTGCTCTCGGATCGATTCCAACTCTACAGGCAATTGCGTTCAGGGAAAAAACTTTCGATCGCCGAATGGAAAAAGAGCAGACAATTCGCCCATGCACTGAAAGACCCTCGTTTGACCGGAAAACCAAAGATCAACAGGCTGTGGAGGCAACAGCATCAAAATGACCGTTGGGGTTGGAAAGAGCCGAACACCCACTGGTTCACAGAAAATTTACTTGAACTGCATCCCGGCCTTCACTACATCCACATGACACGGGATGGTCGCTACATGGCTCATTCGCAAAACCAACAACAATTCGCCAGATGGAGATCGGTACTTCAATCTTTGGAAGAAAAAGATGCAACACGCAATCACTTTCTTTTTTGGCTCGCCGCGAATGAACGCATGGCTGATCTGAAAGGCCAGAATCCCGACCGCATATCCATACTGCGGTATGAAGATCTTGTAAAAACACCTGAAGAATGCCTCTCCGAACTCATGGCTGAGCTTGGATGGCAAATACCCATCGAACCACTTATCAGACAGTTGGACTTCCGACCGATAAAGCCAGCGCCAAAGGATCTGAACATCTCGTCAGAAGAGAAAAAGCGTCTGCAGCGTCTGGGATATTGAATGTTTGGCCGTGTTCTGATCTCTACCTTCGTCCAGTGAGGTCATTCACTGCAGATCGACATTTATTCTCTGATGCGCTCTTGATCGATGTCCGCTCGCCTGCGGAATTCGCCAAAGGACACATCCCCGGTGCGGTTCATCTCCCGCTCTTCTCTGATCTGGAGCGTGAAGAAGTGGGAACATTGTACAAAAAGCAGGGAAAGGCCATAGCCACCCGAAAAGGAATCGAATTCACTTCGGTCAAGCTGCCACAATTCGTAGCAAAAGTGGACGAATGGACCAATGGAAAAGACAAACATCTCCGTTTGTACTGCTGGAGGGGCGGAATGCGTTCGGGAAGCATGGCCTGGCTCCTTCACACAGCTGGCTATCGAACAGAAGTTCTCGAAGGCGGCTACAAAGCCTTTCGCAAATGGGGATCCTCCTTATTCAGAGCGCACTGGAACCTTAGGATACTCACAGGCTATACCGGCAGTGGAAAAACAGAAGTACTGCAGGAACTCAAAGCCCTTGGTGCCCAGGTGATCGACCTGGAAGATCTGGCCGCACACCGTGGCTCCAGCTTCGGTGGTCTGGGAAAAGGCGTACAACCGAGCACAGAACAATTCCAAAACCGACTGATCGAGGCCCTGACCCAAATGGATCCTCACCTTCCTCTGTGGCTGGAAGATGAAAGTATCCGCATTGGGCAATGCCACTTGCCTGACCTTTTCTTCGATCAAATGAAAGAAAGTCAGTGGGTGCGGATGGAGCGCCCGAGGGAATTTCGGCTGAAACACCTGGTCGATCTCTACGGATCCGCCGATCCATTGGAATTGGAGCAGGCCATTCGCCGCTTGCAAAAAAGACTGGGCGGGGAGCGCATGAACGAATGCCTCCATGAACTTGGACAAGGAGCGCTGCAGCGCACAGCCGCTCTGCTTTTGGACTACTACGACAAGAGCTACGAATTGAGCATGAAAGAACGCGACCCTGACTTGGGCACTGCGCTTGAATTCAAGAAAGAAAACCACCAGGCGATCGCACGAACGCTGAGAAACCTAAGCTGATGGAGACCATCCGACTCACACAATTTTCCACAGGGGCAGGCTGTGGCTGTAAGATCGCCCCAGATGTATTGGAGTCCATTCTCCAGAAAAAAGAAGGTGAATATTCCCCTTCCCATGACCTGATCATTGGAAACGACAGCCGGGACGATGCCGCCGTGATCCGCCTCGATGAAAGCCGCGGATTGATAAGCACCAACGACTTTTTCACCCCAATTGTGGATGACCCTTTTGACTTTGGTTACATCGCGGCAGTGAACTCGCTTTCGGACATCTACGCCATGGGCGGACAACCGCTCTTGGCCATTGCCATTTTGGGCTGGCCTGTCGACCGACTTGGTACGGATGTCGCGTCGGAAGTGCTTCGAGGGGGAAGAGCGGCTTGCAAGGAGGCAGGACTGCCATTGGCTGGAGGCCACAGCATAGAATCGCCGGAACCCTTTTTCGGCCTGGCCGCCAACGGCCTTGTCGAGATGACGCACCTCAAAAGGAACGATACCGCCCGAGACGGAGATCGGCTCTTCCTTACCAAACCTTTGGGCACAGGACTCTTCTCATCGGCAGAAAAAAGGGATATCGCTACCGAGGAAGAAAAGAGCGTGGCCTACAAGTGCATGAAGACACTGAATAAAGCAGGATCCGATCTTGGGAAGATTGCAGGGGTGCATGCCCTGACAGATGTGACGGGCTTTGGCCTGGCCGGACATTTAATGGAGATGTGTCTGGGAAGTGATCTGTCCGCTTGCCTGAATGTTTCTGCTATTCCCCGTTTCGAATTTGTGGAACGCTGGATCAGAGAATTCTGTATGCCCAATGGCACGACCCGGAATTGGCGTTCGTATGGCAAAGAGATTCAAGGGGCAGACAGCAACGACCTGCAATTACTGGCCGATCCGCAGACCAGCGGTGGGCTTTTGATCGCATGCGCAGCTTCAGCAGAAGCAGAGGTAAAAGACATCTTGAAAGCTCATGGCGCCTATACAGAATCCATTGGAGAACTTAGAGCACACGAAAAAGACGCGCCGCGGATCGTGCTTCAGTGAGTGATCTGAATGCGTCCGTTCCAACCTTCGTAAACAAATGGCGCAGAGTCATAGCTGCCGAAAACTTTTGCCCGGACGGAGCCACTGCCGCGCCAAAGAAGATCTTTGCTCTTGGCACCATATGTCCACATTCCGTCCCGCTTTTCAGAAGGAGCCGAAAAACGGACACGCCATGTCGCATTCATTGTTCGTTCGGGTATCACATGGACTGAATCCAGAGACAAGAGGGACAGATCAAGGCCCTCGGACATCACCTCCAAGGAGAGCAGGACGGAGCGGTCTTTAGACGGCCCAGGCATCATATTCTTCCATACGTTCATTTGGAACATCAAACTATCGGATCCTCGTTTGATCCCCGTTTCCGTAGCTTCCAAAGGATGAACCGGTTTTTGAAGGACTGAGCAGGAATAAAGGCCAAAAGCCAAAAAAATGAAGACGAGGGCAGAGTGTGATCGAGAGATGAGAAAAGAAAAGCGAACCATGGGCTGAAAGAGCTATTGAACGAAGGTACATTGTCCGCAGCTGTCGGATGATCCAATGCCCGAAACAAGGCTTTTCACAGCTGATTATTGTCTTACTTTAGAGCCTATGACCCCTTTCGTGCACCGCTTACTTCTTCTTGGATCATTGGGCCTGATACTGAACGCACCCAGACTTTGGGGGCAAACCGCACAATCCAGGCATTTTCGCTCCGCAGCTGTACAAAAGATCACTGAGCATGTGGTGCCAGAAGGCTACGTTGAAACACAACTGCAAGCCATTGAAGCACCTCGTCCAGATGGGGAATCGGTGCGCGCGCACCTGATGCGTTTGAGAGCGGAGCAGAGAAAACGGATTCCGCCCCGTGAAGGATTTTCAGCCCCGAACAAAACGGCGATGGACAGTTTGAGCGTCAGCAATGGGAAATACCTCTTCCGCACCTTGCCCAATGGGATCGAGATCCCCCTTTTTGGCGGCGTACCCAACGACAATAGTCTCGCGGTGAGCGATGGCGGTATACTCCTCCTTGCTTTCAATTCCCACATCGCTGGTTATGATCTGAATACGGGCGAGGATCTGTTCGATCTCGGAAAGTATCCGCTCGGGCTCATCGGTCAGGCATTCAACGGGCCAAGCAATCATTTCTACGACCCAAAGGTCGCTTATGATCCCCTGCGCGATCGGTTCGTCCTGGCTTTTTTACGGGGAAATACGCCCAGCGGATCCGGGGTGATGCTGGCATTCAGCCAAAGCAATGACCCAAGAGACGGATGGAATGTCTACGTACTCCCAGGGAATCCGCTGAACAATGATCGTTGGACGGATTTCCCCACCATCGCCATAACAGAGAATGAACTCATCTTCACCGCCAATTTCATCATCCCCGGGCAACCCTGGCAAACGGGTTTCGACGGCAGCATGATCTGGCAGGTAGGTATCGATGCTGGATATGCTGGGGACAGCACTTTGGATGCCCGACTTTGGTACGATATCAAACACAACGGACGGTTCACCCGGAATGTACATGCTGTACAGCACGGTGGTCATCCCGACAGGAAAGACCTTTTCCTGCTCTCCAACCGCAACTTCAGTTTGCAGAACGACACCCTTTTCCTCTTGCATCTCACCGGAGAACGAAACGACCCGGACACCCGACTGGATGTTCAGGCTCTGATCAGTGATACGCCTTACGGAGTCCCGCCTTTCGGTAGGCAATCCGATACCGACACCAGCGACACAGGCAGCGGATTCGACACCAATGACGGGCGCGTCCTTGGCGGATTCTTTGTGAACGATCACCTTCAGTTCGTCAGCAATACTGTCGATCCGCAATCGGGACGAGCTGCTGTCTACCACGGTCTGATCGAAGACCCATATGGTTCGCCATCGGTAAGGGGTCAGATCATTGGACATGAGCGTCTGGACTTTGGCTATCCAAATGTGGCCTGGACAGGAACTGAGCCCTGCGAAAGACAGTCGATGATCGGCTTCAATCACAGTTCACCAATGGATGCTGCAGGCTGTTCGGCACTCTTCTACTCGGATCTTGGGACCTATTCACCGATCACCTACATCACCCGAGGTGAGGCCCATGTGGACAGGATGTCTGGTGGTTATGAACGCTGGGGCGACTACTTCGGTCTGCAAAGGGTGTACAACAGACCCGGGGAAGTTTGGGCATCTGGCTATTACGGACATTCCAGCGAAGACAACGGCATCTATTCTGCGCGGATCTACTCGCCGGACACACTGCACTTGGACTGGCGCATCACAAATACGGGAGGAAACGCCAACTGCGAAGCAAGTGTGGAAGTCGAGGCCATCAACGGAACCGACCCCATCACCTACTCCTTCAACGGCGGGCCGGCAGGCAGCTCCAACAGATCGACAGGCCACTGCCCAGGAGACACCATTCTGGTCCAAATGACAGACGGAAGCCTGTGCACCCGCAGCGAGAAAGTGGTCATTCCATTGAAAGATCCAGGGCTAACGAGCAGAGCCTATCCGGTCCCCGCCGACGATCTGCTCATCTCACGCCTTCTCCTGCCTGCCTCGGGCACAGTGAATGTCCAACTCAGCGACCTCAACGGACGTGAACTTGTACTGATCAGTGAACGCTATGCATCTGCGGGTGCCCATGAACTTCAAATGAATGTGGCGCATCTTTCTGCCGGAACCTATTTCCTCAAGGTATTTTTGAACGGTAAAGAACTAAGCACCGATAAAGTGCTGATCAATTAACGGTTATGATCCCAGTCCTATCCCTCAAAGAGTTCGATGGAACAAGCAATAGTGCCTTTGTCGAAGAGCTCGGTACGACCTATCAGCAAATTGGTTTTGTCGCCATACGAGACCATGGATTTCCAGCAGAACTCGCGGCCGAATTGCACGCGGCTGTTGCAGAATTCTTCACCCTGCCCGATGAAGTGAAGTTGCGTTACCACAGGGCCGACCTTTTTGGCCAGCGGGGCTATACGGGCTATGGCAAGGAACACGCGAAAAACAGCACGGCAGGAGACCTCAAGGAATTTTGGCAGCAAGGACCCGAACTGCCCGGCAAAGAGCGGTCTGACCTCGGGTATCCCGCCAACCTGCGCGTGGAAGAAGTACCGGCACTTTTTGAGTGCAGCCGAAGAGCACATGAGGAGCTGCTGCGGATCGGCAGAGAGATGTTGTCGGCCATCGCCCTTTTCCTTGGACTGGAACCGTCCTACTTCGACCCATACATCCTGAAGGGGAACAGCATCCTTCGACCCATACATTACCCACCGATATCCGGATCCGTTGGCGGGGCAGTGCGCAGTGCGGAACACGAAGACATCAATTTGATCACCTTGCTGATGGGTGCTTCTTCTGCAGGACTACAGGTCAAGGACCGCAAGGGCGATTGGATCGAGGTGGCCGCCGCTCATGATGAACTGGTGGTCAATGTGGGCGATATGCTGCAACGGCTCACATCCAATAAACTGAGGAGTACCACACACCGCGTTGTGAACACGGCAGAAGCCTACGAGGGTGTTTCCCGTTTTTCGATCCCCTTCTTCCTGCACCCCGTATCGGCCATGCCACTCAACGGTTTGAAGGAATGTCTTGAAGAGGGCCAAAAGCCCGCCTACCCGGACATCACCGCCGGAGATTACCTTGACCAGCGACTTGTTGAGATCGGATTGAAGCCGGCGAGATCCTGAATCATAGGCCACAACTGCAGCGAATGAGGCGCTGAACATGAGCAAAAAGGAGAAGAAAAAAGAGATCCGCATTGCCAACCGAAAGGCGCGCTTTGAGTACGAGATCCTGGAACGCTATCTGGCGGGGATCGCCTTGATGGGCACAGAGATCAAGTCCCTGCGGGATGGCAAAGCCAATATCGCGGAGAGCTACGGCTATGTGGAAGGAGGTGAGCTCTTCGTTCGGAACATGAATATTCAAGAATACAGCCACGGCAACATCAACAACCACGATCCGCTGCGCATCCGCAAACTCTTGCTGCAGAGAAGAGAACTGAACAAGATCGAGAAGAGCGTCAAGGATACGGGCATCACCCTGGTCCCTCTTCTTCTATTCATCAACGAAAGAGGGCTGGCCAAAGTAGAGATCGGGGTTTGCAGAGGAAAAAAGATGCACGACAAAAGACATCAGCTGAAGGAAAAGTCCTTGAAGCGCGAAATGGACCGGGCCAAACGATGAGACCTCAGGCTCTGTTAAACGAATTGAAATGAAGATCCTCATGGTTTGTTTGGGCAATATCTGCCGCTCTCCGATGGCAGAAGGCATCATGCGGGACCTCCTTGATGGAAGCGCTCACGAGATCGACTCGGCCGGAACCTCATCCTTCCACGAAGGGGAACGACCAGATGCCCGGATGCTTCGAACGGCTAAAAAATACGGAGTCTCAATGAATGGGATCCGCTCCCGCGGCCTGAAAGCTGAGGACTTCGATCGCTTCGACCGCATTTATGTGATGGACCAAAGCAACCTGCAGAATGTGCTGCTCATTGCGCGCAACGATGAGGATCGGGCCAAAGTGGAGCTCTTGCTCAACGCGTCGCATCCCGGAGAGGACCGGGAGGTTCCCGATCCCTATTACGGTGGAGAGGAGGGATTCGACCAGGTCTATCTGATGATCCTCGAAGCCTGCCAAAAGATCAAAGATCGACTCTGATGGAAACAGGCTGCCTCTACCTCATTCCCAGTTTGATCGCGGACGTACCGCCTCTGGAAGTGATTCCTTTGTCGGTAAAAAAGGTCATCGACAGCACACAGCACTTCATTGTTGAAAATGAAAAAAGTGGACGTGCCTTCATCAAAAAGATCGTTCCTGGAAAAGATCAGGCCGCTTTGATCATTCATCTATTGAACAAGTTCACGGCTGAATCTGAGCTGGACGATCTCCTCCGCCCATGTTTGGAAGGTCATCCGGTGGGTCTGATCTCGGATGCCGGGGCTCCATCAGTGGCCGACCCGGGCAGCTCGATCGTCAGCAGGGCCTACCAGAGGAATATTCGTGTGTCCCCATTGTCTGGCCCATCAAGCATTTTAATGGCGGTCATGGCCAGCGGAATGAACGGGCAGGACTTTGCCTTTGTGGGCTACATCCCCATCGATCGGGCAGAGCGACGAAGCAGATTGCGGGATCTCGAGCGGCATTCAAGGAAAACAGGGCAGTCCCAGTTCTTCATGGAAACGCCCTATCGCAACGACAAGTTGTTCGAGGACCTGCTTGCTGCGCTCTCATCTGATGTTCGGCTTTGCGTGGCTCGGCACATCAGCCATTCGGATGAATTCATCCGAACCATGACCGTTGGCCAGTGGGCACATCAGAAACCCGAGCTGCACAAACAACCCACCATTTTCGGACTGGACGCAAG
>JAYOTP010000012.1:0-9218 GCA_038150465.1 Flavobacteriia bacterium
TGACAAGCTTGTCAGAAAGAGGGATGCACGCTTGGACATCAGACCTTTGTACCGTTAAATGTCCAGCATGAAAAACACCGTATTCGTTTATGGCACCCTGCAGAGAGGCGCCTCCAATCATTATCTGCTCAGTGGAAGCGATGCGGAATTTCTCGGTACGGCCCTTACAGCCGATCGATACATCATGCGTGCGCGCAGGTCGCCGGGGCGGATGGGCATTCCCTTTGTGGGCAAAAGCCAGGCGGTCTCAAGGATCAAGGGCGAGGTCTATGCAGTAAGTGATGCGGTCTTAAAGAAGTTGGACCAGTTGGAAGGCTGCCATATAGAAGATCCATCGCGCAGTTGGTACCACCGGGAAATAGTGGAGGTACACTTCAAGGATCGTTCGGCTGAGAAGAAAGCCAGCAAGGCTTGGGTCTATTTCAATGATGGAAGCCAAGAGTCCATTGTGCCCAGTGGAGAGTGGAACGATAAGACGGTTCCTATTGAGGGCAGGCCTGTCTGGTATTTTGCCTACGGATCGAATCAAGATGCGCAGCGCCTGACAAAGCGCAAGGTTGACTTTGACCAGCGCTCAGTGGGACTTCTTCCCGGTCATGTCTGTGTCTTCAACAAGCGGGCAACCAATGGGAATAAGGCATATGCCAACGTTATGCCCAAAGCCGATCTGTTATCTCCTCTCCGGGGTATTCTCTACCGCACCTCAGAGACATCGCTCAAGGCCCTGGACCGTTTTGAGGGCGCTCCGGACCACTACCGGCAAGAGTTTATGAAGGTGCAGCTGGAATCTTCAGGCAATTGGGTGGATGCAGTGGTGTATGTAGCCCAGCCCGATCGGATCGCTGCTGATCTGCCGGTGGATCGCGCCTACAGAGATCATGTAGCGGCCGGAGCCGATCTGTTGGGTGCACCCGATACCTGGACGAATACCGAGTGGCCGAAGGAATTGGTGTAGATCACTCAACTCATTGATCAAATTCTGCGGCTGGATCGCTTTAGGCTGAGCACTGCATTCCGCTCTTTTCACTGCCAAGAGAGGATGGCTTCTCTCAGGGCTGAAGGCAGCCAAAACACCCTCCGACAAGCTTGTCAAAAAGAGGAATCCGCTCCTTGATATCGGACCTTTGCTACAGCAATTCATCTAAAAATCAGTCATATGCAATCACAGATCTTAAAAACATACGGAACACTCAAGAGTGCCGCCTCTCGTTTGGGGAGCAAGATCCTTGGAACCACCACACAGCTCGAAATGGGCTTTCACAAAGAAGAGGGAACCTGGTACGCGGATGTAAAAAATTGGCCTGGCCCAAAGGGAATGCTGGCGATGGTCTGCGGCGCAGACACCTGGCTCGACCATAGGTCCGGCTTCACCGACTTCGTTCAGCTCTCTTTGTCTTTGGACTGCTCGGACGAGCACGAGATCCTCGAATATGTGGAACCCCACCCTGCAGGCGACGGCGCCTACTACCGCACCACACTCAACGGCTGGCCGCATATGATGTGGCTCTGCGGGGTAACGGAGTTTGTATTTGGGAAGATGCCAGAGCGGATCGGGGTGAGGGTGGTTTGATCGAAATTGTTGGAAGTGGATGGGTTGGGATGATGCTTGGTAGAGTTCATTCTATTTGAATCCCTCATCCCCCCATCAAATAATGATATAAATTATCCTCCACCGGTTGGTCGAGGGTGAGGTCCATTGTGACGACTGGGGTGGTGCCACCTTGGTCTTTTTGCATGCGCTTCTCTTCGAATGAATCGAGTACCGGCCGTACGTCGCCTAGGTAATAAAAGCTGATGCCTTCATCGTCGTCTTTCTTCACAAAGAGGGGTAGATGTTTCTGGCTGTCTTGGGCGGCTTTGGCAAAAAACTGAACGTCGGGGCTCTTCATCGAGCGATTACTCTTCGTAAACCAATGCATTACGCCCGGCGATTTGAAATGATCTTCGTACTGGGTCGAAGCCGCGATTTCTTCCGACTTGTGGTAGGTGACAAAAATGGGGCACCACAAGTCGTTTTGGATTTGATAGCCGCCGACGTTTTGCGCCACGGGGTTCACCGAGGTCCCCATTACGCGGAAGACATCGGCCCGATCATATTTTCTGTACCTGACAAGTCCCACCTCGTTGCCCTCCCAACCAGACAACGCCTCGCGCAATCCAAACCGGCCCATATCACCCACGGCAAACTCCAGCTGTATGGCGGAATCACCCCAACCCGGAAGCTGGTCTGGATTGGCCTGAATCATATCGTTCTTAATTGCAATCCAGCTCACGCTGAACGCCTCGCCCAACGGCAACATCTCACCATCCACCTTCATCCGATCGAACTGGAAATTCAATGCCCGAACGGCCGCCTCAACCCTCACTGAGCTTGACCCATATTGGCCGTTTGTCAGTTCCGTGATGCGCTGGATGACATCATCTATACTGAACGTTCGTCTATCTAGTGCTAGCTGTAAAATGACGGGCTCTTCCAGCGTTGTGCCATTGAGAGCGTGCTTGGTCCAGCTTTTCAGTAGCTCATGGGTCTCCCTTTGCATAGGAGGGAATTGCTCAGATTCCATGCGGGTCAAAAAAGCCCGGTAGCTGTCCGAATAGCCGGCAAACGCAGAAGGGTGGCGGGCATCGTGTTCTAGGAAATCCGTCATCCAAGGCACACGCCCCAATTTTTGCCGCAAGTCGTTCCAGTCTTTTCGGAGGTCGTTTAACCTTTCGGTGTGTTGGTTGATCGACTGAAAGATGCGGTCTTTGGAGATGCGGTCGAATTGGACTGTTGAACTCCCGGGTAGTTCGCTGCCGTCGGAGGCAACCAGCCTGCGCAGTTTGTCTTTGTCGTGCGACTGATCCCCGAACAGGGCCATGGGGATCATGAAGTTATTGGTGTAGTTTCCAATGAAATCGATCACCGTCAGGTATTTCAGCGGATTCGAGGTCTTGCGGAGGCCCCGCCCGAGCTGCTGGATGAATACAATCGATGATTGGGTGGGTCGGAGCATCAAGATCATATTCACGGAAGGAATGTCCACGCCCTCGTTGAAAATGTCGACGGTGAGGATGAACTCCAACCCGTCCGGATCATTTGATTCCAGCCGCTTCATGGCTTCCAGCCGCTCGTCCTCTGAATTTTCTCCTGACAAGGCCAGTGTTCTGAATCCATTGGCATTGAGCGCAGTGGACAGTCGCTCGCACTCTTCGATCCGACTGCAAAAGATGAGGCCGCAGAACTGACCGTCTTGGCTGCCGTAGCGATTGATCGCCTTGCTGATGTGCTGAACCCGCTCCTCGTGTACGAGCAAATTGAACTCAGATTCCTCCTCAATTGCCACCCCGTCGACGGAGATGTCGTTGATCCCGTAATAGTGAAACGGACATAGCATGTCCTCTTCCATCGCACGGTGCAGCCGGATCTCGTATCCGATGTTGTGGTCGAAGTGCTGGTAGATGTCGTACCCATCTGAGCGCTCTGGCGTGGCCGTCATCCCCAGTAGAAAGCGTGGGGTGAAGTGGTCCAAAATCCGCCGGTACGTGGCGCCCCCAGCTCGATGGGTCTCATCGATGATGATGTATTCGAAATAGTCGGGACGGAAGTTCTCGAGTTGATCGCGCTTGGAAACCGTTTGGATGGTCGAAAAGACATACGAGGCACTTCCTGGTCGTGCATTACCTGATAGCACACCCATTTCGACATGTTGCCCGAAAACACGCTGAAAGCTGGTCATAGCCTTGCGAGCGATGTTCTCCCTGTGCACCACAAACAGCAGGCGCTTCGGATTCACCGCAAGCGCATCGAAGGCTGCGAGAAAGGTCTTTCCAGTACCTGTCGCAGAGACTATCAAGGCCTTATTTTCCCCCGAATCTCTGAGCGCTTGCAGCTTGTGCAATGCTTCCCGTTGCATGGCATTGGGAGTGAGCTGCGTTGCGTAAGGAGTTGCCACGTCAGCGGCAACGCCGGGTAACTCTGGTAGCGGCTCGCGCTTCATTTTCAGTTCGTACTGGGTCCGGTAAGAATCAAGCCAGGCCTCAGTAACCGGAGTAGCCCGATTAAAAAAGAAATCGAATTCCTCTTTCAGCTCCAGTCCATAAATGCCGTTCTCGGCATCTGAGATGCAGACATTCAATTCCGTGGTGCCGCTCGTGATGGCATTTGCTGTCCAATTGCTGCTTCCCAACAGACTTGTAATCTGCTGCGAACGAAAAAAGGAATAAGCTTTGGCGTGCATTTTCTTCGCCTCCAAAACACGCAGCTCTATATTTTCAAATTGTAGCAGCTGCCGCAGCGCCTCAGGCTCTGTGAATGTCAGATAGTCGGATACCAAAATGCGTCCCCCTTTGCCCGAATTTTCCGCTTCGAGCAAAGATTGCTTGATGCATGCAATCCCTCCAGTAGTAACGAATGCGACATAGAAGTCAAACCGCTCGCAACCGTCGAGCTGCCGAATGAGTTTTTGGCGTAAAGTCGGCTGTCCGGGCCTGCCACTGATGAGGGTTGTGCGCATAGCTTGTTAAGCAGGATTGCCGGTTAACTTATTTACAATCGGAATATCTGCAGCTGCCCAATCGAGCCGCTGGAAACCTTCATTCTCCACTTTGAGCCAGGCAAAATCCAAATGCTCGGTCAGTTGGAGGTCTGCCCGCGAGGATGTCCCAAGTGCGCAAAGGTGCGTATGCATGATCAACCTAAAATCCGGATAGGAATGATCCACAGTCATTAGGCATGTGCCCACCACGATATCGAGCTTGAGCTCCTCGTTGATTTCTCGTTTCAAGGCCGTTTCATGCGTCTCGCCGATCTCTACTTTTCCCCCAGGAAATTCCCATTTCTGGGAGACATACGGCAGTTTACTCAATCCTCTTTGCACGCAGAGGGTCTCCTCACCATCGGTGATTACGGCCGCAACAACTTCGATCGTTTTCATCATTCTCTATTGACTTTCCAAACTAACAGAATCCCAACGGAAACCGAAACCCCTTGAACCGATTGAGAATAACTTTTGGTTGGGTGAGATTGGCCAAAACACTTGGATTGACCATTGAAGATCAAGAGAGCCGCTTTCAAGAAATGCAAGATCGAATCGGGATGACGCTGGCTTAATCGCGCCCTAGATCAACTTCTAAAAACCTCTCTTCGCTGCCAAGCAAAATAGGCCGGATCCGGCTGGTCTTCCTGAAAGCGGGGCAGGCTGATCGCTTTCTGATCGTATTCCAAAAGACGTTCATAGATGCTGCTTCCATTGCCTTTTCTTGAGATCAAGACTTCGGCATTATCTGAAAATCCCAATAGTCCGAAGTCGAACATCTTGTGGTGAAGCGCACAAAGCGCCAATCCGTTCTGTGTGATGTCCGGTCCTCCTTTGTTATGCCACTGGATATGCGCTGCCTCCAACCCGATGAGTTGATCTCCCAGGCGCACATCATATCCGCAGATGGCACATTTTCTTCCATAGGCGGTCAGTACCTTTTCACGGAACTGAGGGTCTCTTTTTCGTTTTTCCGATGCGCCTCGAACAGCCACCGCTTCGTATTCAATGCCGCAGGCGGAGAGAATGTCTTCGTGCAGGCTTTGTGGAAACTCAGCTTCCAAAACAAATGAGGCTATTTGGTGCAGGTTCATTGGATCCATCCGCAGCACGTCCATGACCTCTTGTCCAAAACGACCCGAGGCACCTGCATCCCTTAGCTTCTTAGCCGAATAATTGTCTCCCAGTTGGTAGGCATAGTTCGTGAGCTCCCAAAGGCTACCAGATGCATCATTGGTCAGCCGCACGAAGGGATTCTCCATACTGGGCTTTCCATTGCTGAACTGCGCCAATAGCCCCTGAAGTCGCTCTTCGTGTTCGGCCCATTGGATCTCGGTACGACCGTGTTGCCATTGCCCCAGAGCATACAGCAGCAAAATGGGTTTATGCGGCGCCCGTTTCCCATCTTTTTGGAAAAGGCGCAGTTTGGATAGCTTTTCAAGGAGTTCATCCAATTCCATTAGGGGAAGATAAAGACTCTGGCATCTTGACCTTCAACTCACCCCTCCAAAACCACCTCTCCCTCCAAAAACAAGACGGCCTTGCCACGGATCAGAACCCGATCGTCGGTCAGGCTGCAGGAGAAGGCGCCTTGGCGCCGCGATACCTGAAGTGCTTGCAGTTCGGTCTTGCCCATCCGCTCTGCCCAAAAGGGCACCAGGCTGCAGTGGGCAGAACCGGTGGCAGGGTCTTCGAACACGCTGGCCTGTGGGGTGAAGTAGCGGGAAATGAAATCGGCCGGAAAGCTTTTTGAACGCGCCGTGGCGACCAGCCCGGCAGGGGCAATGTTGATCCCATCGAGCAGATGCGCATCGGGCTGCAGGTCGAGCACTTCCTGTTCGTCTTCATAGACCAGCACATAGTCCCGGGCCTTCCAGACTTCCTTGGGCGCAATGTTCAGGCTCCTTTGGATCAGTTCGGGCAGCTGTGCGGGCTCCGGTGGGCGGGAAGGAAAGTCCAGCTCCAGAAGCTCGCCTACACGCTTTACACTCAAAGGGCCGCTCACCGACTCCAGATCGATCCGGTCTCCAGGATGCCCGAGCCGGTCAAAGAGCACAAAGGCGGAGGCCAGGGTGGCGTGTCCGCAGAGATCGATCTCGTGCTCCGGGGTGAACCAGCGAATGTGGAAAGCACCGCTGGGCAGCTTTACGAAAAAGACGGTCTCGGCCAGGTTGTTTTCAATGGCGATCTGTTGCAGCAGCTCATCGGGGAGCCACTTATCGAGGGGGCAGACCGCTGCCGGATTGCCTCCGAAGAGTCGGTCGGTGAAGGCGTCCACCTGAAAGATCTTGATGCGCATGGGGCAAACGGATTTAAAGGTTCAGCAGCCGTTGGGCAGTCCGAAGATGAGGTATTTCGTGCCTTTCCCGGCAGGACCTTCAAAGCGGATGCGAAGAATGATCCGATCGGTGACCACGATACCCTCATCGGGATGGGGGATGCCCACCCCATTGAATGTGGGCGATTCGGGCAGTGGGCCGCATTCCTTCTCAAAAGCCTTGAGCAATTCATCCCGCTCGTAGGGGACAAAGCGCTTGCGTTCCTCCTGGCTCAATTCACGAAGCGAGAAGATGCCTTCCTCGAGGTAGACCTCGTTCCAATCCGATCGGTAGCGCTTCCAATTGTCGAGGGAGCAGTTGTCGCCGTCGCCAGGAAAAAACAGGATGTTCTCATGCCGCTGTACCACTTCTGTGATCTGGTTCCCGTGTCGGAGCTGGAAGAAGAAAAAACGATCCACCCATTCAGTTCCCAAAGCGAATTCAATGCGGATGCTGTCGTGCGATTCCATGTCGCCGTGGGTGATGAAGACCTCGGGCCAAAGGGCAGATTCGGGCCGGTTCTTGTCGCTGACATACTGAATGCTCAGCTCGTGGAAGGCCACTTCATGCACCTGCAGATCGCTGACGTCCTGGCTGAACATATAGGTGTCACTCGCCTCGAATTCGCTGCGCACGAATTGCCCGGCTGCATCCACATGCAGGTGGTTGAACGACTGATAGTAGATGGGATCGAGCGTGGGGCTCTCCAGGGAAGGAAGGGGTTCGTAGCCGTAGATGAGCTGGTAGAAGGAAAAGCGCTTGTGCTCTGGATCGTATCGATAGGGCTCGTGGAAGGAGTAGGAGCGGAAGTTCTTTTCGTAGAGGTAGCCGTAGTGGTCGTAGAGCAGGAAACTCTGTATGGGTGTGCCATCTGCCTGCAAACTGGCCACGCGGATCTTCCGGCTGTCCTTCTCTTGCAATAGGACGACGATCAGCTCGTCCCGGATCTCGATCACATCCTTTTTGGTGATCGGATAAAAGCGATCCACAGCGACCTTCCCGCTTGGATTCGCCTTGTTTTCGTGTTCGTTGAAATAGGTCCATCCTTCACCGCTGAACTGCTGAAAGGGCAGGTCTTCTGTGAGTGTCAGGGAATCCAGCTCCCCGGCCATGAGCTCTTGGAAGTTTTTAGAGAATTTGCTCTGCCCCTGCATGGAGAATGCAAATGATCCGATCATCAGACAGAAAAGAGCTCTTCTCATGGGACTAAATTTCGGGTATTCTTCTTCCAGCTCCGACATGGGCATCGGACTCTTTTTTGGTTTCTTCGCAGGAGCATCCATCGGTATATGAGTTCAATCATCAAAAAGCGTGCAGCGATCGGGATCCTGATATTGGCCTCGGTCTCTCTTCAGGCTCAGCTGAATCCGGGCAATGCCTATGTCAATGCCCGCGGCTGTGTGGTCTGCGATCAATACGCCCCCGGCGACAGCTTTTCTCTGGACAACGGACAAAGCTGGATGGAGGCCGTGGACAAATCTCTTTTGCAGCAACGCTATAACAGTGGCGCAGACCTGAGCCGGAAGTGCATCAGCCTGGTGACCACCCACCTGAATAATTTCTTTGAGGGCGACAGCCTCTTCGATCAGGACATCAGCAGCTGGGACGTTTCGAATGTGGGCTCGATGGCGCTGATGTTCCACCGTGCAGATTCCTTCAACCAGCCGATCGGCAACTGGGATGTGGACAGCGTGGTGAACATGAATGGCATGTTCTACGGCGCGCGGCGCTTCGACCAACCCATCGGCAGTTGGGATGTGTCCAGGGTCAGGAATATGGCCAGTATGTTTCGCGAGACGGATGCCTTCGATCAGCCCATTGGCAACTGGAATACCGCACAGGTAACGGACATGGCGCGGATGTTCCGCGAGGCAAAGAAGTTCGATCAGAACATCGACAGCTGGGATGTGTCGAAGGTGACCAACTTCTACCATCTCTTCTCCAAGGCCGAAGCCTTCAACCAGCCTCTGAACTCATGGGATGTGACCAGCGTGATCAATATGGCCGGTGCCTTCCGGGGAAGCATCAGTTTCGATCAGCCACTCGACAATTGGGATGTTTCCACGGTGCAGAATATGTACAATCTGTTTTCCCTGAATCCGAGTTTCAACCAGGACATCAGCATGTGGGATGTCTCCTCGGCCACCAATATGAAGACCATGTTCCAGCAGGCCACGGCCTTTGACCAGGACATCGGTCAGTGGGATGTTCAAAATGTGAGCGACATGACGGCCATGTTCAAAGGGGCGAGCAGCTTCGATCAGGATCTTTCAGACTGGTGCGTCATAAATATTCCCACGCTGCCGCAGGACTTTTCCTTGAACTGCCCGCTGGACAGTGCACATTTTCCGCTCTGGGGCGGATGCCCCAATTTCTCCGCTCC
>JAYOTP010000012.1:9318-11432 GCA_038150465.1 Flavobacteriia bacterium
ATCAGTTGGTCCAGTCCCTTTCCGTCCACCTGTGCTCCCCAGAGTCCGTGGCCTGCGCCTTGGATCGGATACCAGGCGTAAGGAAGCTGAAGTCCATCGTAGCGAGATTTCAGATCGGTGGCTTCAGAGAACAGGACCGTGCTGTCATTGGTCCCGTGCAGGATCATAAGCGGCGGATCGTTCGCATCGAAACGCTGATGTCCGTGGCCTTCTTCCAGCGCATCCAGACCTGCGTCGGAGCCCCATAGATCGATGATGCTGTGCACAGTATAGCTCTGTCCGATGTGGGTGCTGTTCAAAGTGGGGTCGTCAATGATGCTGATCTCTTGCAGGAAATCCACTTCTTCCGAAATGCCCATGCTCACCGCTATAATGGCCCCGGCCGAACCCCCGCCGACGGTCAGATGATCCATGTCCAGCCCGTACATGCTTTGGTGTGCGGAGATCCAGCGCAGGGCTGCCCGTGCATCACGGTGTGCCGGATACATAGCGAGGAATTGTTGGCCCCTCTCTGCAGGCAATGTCTGGGCGTGGTCGATCCACTCCTGAGGAACAGTGCCCCGATCATCTGCCAGACGGTAATCGATCGAAACAAAAACCCATCCACGGGAGGCATAATAATCGGCCAACTGCACGATCTGGGCTTGCTGCTTCGATCCGCCCCGAAACCCTCCTCCGTGAATGAAGAGAATGACGGGTCGTTTTGCCGTGCTTTGGTCATCGGGTCGGTACAGATCGAGTTTCAGAGGAAGGGTGGTGTCCTCGGCGCTGTTCCAGCTTTCATGGCTCAAGCCATATCCGTAGATGATGTCTTCTTCCACCAGGACTTCCCACTCGGAATTTGCGTACACCGAAGTCACGGGCGGGATGGGTGGAGCAGGAAAGCGGTCCGGGCCGTCGCTGCATGAAATCATGAAGGCTGTTCCGATGCAAAGGAGAGTGGTAGAAAGTTTCATTTGCAGATGGCTTAGTGGGATTCTTTCAAATGAGTCATAGGTCTTGCTCTGGTAGCTGCAGCAGCATTCCTTTGCCAAGGATCAGGTCGTCCAGATGGCCGGCCAGAATGTGGCCCCGAGTCTTCACATGCAAATGCATATTCGTGCTGTGGTGGGTGAATACAGCGTGATGGTGCGTGGAATAGAAGCCGAGAATATCGACCAGCTGGTTCTCCATTTGTCCATTCATCCCGGATTCAACGTGTTTTTGATGGGTGTGGACCGAATCGCCATCCGGCCAGTCGATCACATGCCAATCGAAGGATTCTGCCAGACCGCCCAGTAGAAAAGGAAAGGGCTTATCGGTGTCGATGCCATACCCGGCCGCCTGCTCGAATACATATCGTTCCAGATTCGCATAGGTCCGAACACTGTCGGGGACAGGGAAGTCCTTCCACTGATCGACTTCCGTCCACACCAGAAGCACCGCGCCCTTATCGAAGGAAGAGCTCAGAGAAAGGGCACTGTCCTGAACCGATGAGATATAGGGCTGTCCATCCAGGATGAGGATCTCTCCTTTGAGGTCTTCCACCGCACCGAGCGCATAGAGGTGGGCCCTGTCCTTCAGGTCGGCAAGGTCCATTTGTACCGATACATCGCCTTGGTGCATGATGGAGCGCAAAGCACCGGCATAGAGCACTTCCCGGTCGGCTTCGATGGCCTGTGGACTGGGGTCGCAGGACAGCAGCAGACCCATAACTAGGAACTGCATCCAAAAAAGCATGGGTGTTCGGAACAGATGGTTCAAGCGCTTGAATGAGAAAGGTTCAGAAAACGAATTTATTCATCATTTGAGTAAACGAAGAAGCTGTTTCCACCCATGGGTCAGGAGCCTTTCTTCGGTCTCTGTCCATACGCCATCGGGATGATGGGCCATGCATGCCCACGATAGATTTGGCCTCGGTCCAAAGGGTGTTCCGATGGATCTGTTTTTATTCATTCAATTATGTATTTATTGATTTTTTACCCATTTTCTCATGGGCTCATTTGTCGGTCCTTCTTTCTTTTCATCCTCTTCCTGTCCGCATCTGCTTGTTCCAAGTCATCGACTCAGGACACCCACATCTATGGTCAGGTGCGTACCTACGGCACGGAGGAGGTGATGGACCATCCGCCGGT
>JAYOTP010000012.1:11532-30274 GCA_038150465.1 Flavobacteriia bacterium
TACCTAACGGCCTATGGCTGGGTGCGCTTCCACATATTGAGCACAGATCCGCAGCCTGGGGATCTCTATACCTTCAGAGCAGGAAGCCATTACGAAACTTTCTCCAACAGCGTGGATGTATACCGCACCTTGCGCTTAAGGGGTAATCAGGAGAACAGTTTGGCCCGCACATTGGTAAGGGATAGCATTTATACAACCGTTGAAGAGCACTTTTTTGTCCCGGCCTTTGATACCATCGACTATGAAGTGCGCATTTAGCGCCTGTCAGTACCGATCCTCATTCAGCGATCACTATGCGGAATGTTTTGCGCGCTTTTTCCGATGAGACAGTCACCAAATAGGTGCCGGCATAAAGTGCTTGCACATCGAAGTAGGCGATGGTCTGACCCGCGCGGATCACTGTTTTTCTGATCTTTTTTCCAGCCATATCTGTAAGGTCCACCTGAAGATCCGATGGATTGAGTCCGTTCACTTGGATAGCGATCAGATCTGCACCCGGATTTGGGAATACGCTGAATTTCATGTGTTCCACTTCCACACCTGTGCTCAACGAGGATGTGTAAACAGTGGCCGCAGCAGGCACCGAGTTCACCTTTCTGTTGGCATACACTCCATAGAAAGTGGGTCCAACGGCATAGGGGTAGGCCGAATTCCAATTGGCATCGACCGTACAGAAATAGGCGTAGGTACCATTTGGATATTCCGGAGTGATGCAGAACCGCCCGTTGTGCTCATCAAGTCGATCTTCTGCTGTTTGGGCGATGTATTCATAATCTTCCCGGAAGTATCCAAGAAAATATGTCGCATCCACGGCAGGGCCGTTGGAGCGCTGGGTCATATTGCGCAGCTGGTAGCTCGATTGCATCCGTGCAATACCTCCGGTTCCATCTGTATTGGCGAAGCCATAAGCACCGTAGATCGGATATCCGTCGTAGGCAAAGCCAATGAGCGGCGAATGCTGTGTGCTGTCTATGGCGTAGAGTCCATCGGCATCGTACAGATTACAGATGGTGGAAACGACATTCAGGTCGAGTTTGAAGGCCGATGGATTCTGATGGTGATGGTAGTTTCCCATGGCTGGATGGCCTTTGCTGCAGTCAAAGCCCGCCATCTCTGCGGGTATCGCATCCCTGTTCCAGTCCATGCTTGCCCCAGGCCCACCAGGACAGGGCGGATTACCAGCGCCTCCGCAAAGGGCATTGGTGGAGGGATTCCAAGCCACACCGTCCCGATAATCAAAAAGAGAAACTCCGTTGATAAAGACGCCAATATTGCCACCCGTTGTGGAACTGGGTGTTCCTGTTTCCGGAACGGGATTCAGCGGGATCTCATAGATGGCCGATTGATCTTGGGCTTGGGAGGGATTGCCATCGAGAAAGGGGCCGGTCGGATAAGATGGGATGCCCGTACAAGTGATGTAGGAATAGTCGTTGGTGTAAGCCACCTGTTGGCAGTTCACCAATAGGCCATTGCCGATCGCCGTGCTGTTTCCCTGCATATAGTAACTGCCCGTTTGGGTTGTGTTCTTCAGGAAGTGGGTGATGGCTGGGTTGGTCTGTGCGTGAACCGAGAGAAAGAATCCGAATAGGATCAGAGAATAGAGTGGCTTCATAGCAGATGATCTTGGTATTTAAGATTGGGTTTTTCGTGATTTGGACGCGCAAGTCGCTTTGAGGTTTAGTCCGATCTAAAAAATCCAAAGCGGGGATCGAAGCAGAATGAACTGTCGTTCAATGTGAATAGGAAGGCCGTCAGATCCTTCTGCTCTGAAGGCGAGAGCGACACACCGGATGTCAGTTCCTTGCCCAGGTTGGGAAGCGTAGCGATTCCATCGGTATAATGGCCGATCACTTCTTTCAGATATTCGAACCGACCATCGTGCATGTACGGATAGGTATAGCTGAGGTTGCGAAGGCTTGGTATCTGAAAACGAAAGCTGTCCCTGGGGTTTTGACTGATCCGGTAACGTCCGAGATCCATTAGCTGGGGGTCCGGAGGCAGTCCATTGCTCACAAGTCGCCTGGAAGTGAACAGGGGTTCTGTATGGCAGCTGTTGCAGTGCTGAAGAAAAAGGGCGTAGCCGTTCTGCTCCTGCTGATTGAACTGACTTTTTCCTCTTTTCACCCGATCGTATTTGGCCTTATCGGAGATCAGACTGAGCTGGAATTGAGCCAGAGCATGCAGCAGTCTTTGCGTGGATATGGCCGTATCTCCAAAGGCTTTGCTGAATCGGTTCCGGTAGCGCTTATTCCTTCTGAGTTTTCCGAGAATGTGTGGAAGCGTATCGCCCATTTCGCTGGGATGGGTCAAAGGGGTGAGCGCCTGATGATCGAGCAGTTCGATGGCTCCGTCCCACATGAAGTGGCTCTTCCAGGCCAGATTGAACAGGGCCGGTGCGTTTCGTTCTCCCACACTGTCATCGATCCCGTGGCTCAGCGCATGATCCGTATGCGCGAAGGCATTGAAGGGAGAGTGACAGGAGGCACAAGAGACGCTCCCATCCCGAGACAAGAGCGGATCGTAGAAGAGCGCGCGCCCGAGTTCAGAAATCCCTGCATCCCAGGGCATGGCCTCAAGATCGTATTGGGGTGTAGGGAAGTGTTCCGGCAATGTGAGCTGTGCAGACGGCTCATCCGATCGGAAGGACAACAGACCCAGCAGGCCCAAAAAAAGCACGCGCTTCATTGACCGATCGCACTCAGGCAGTTGGGAATGCCCGAGGCCAACTCGTGGGCCAGGGGTCCGGGGCTCATGACCCGGGTCGGAACGTCTTTTTCGATTACCCAACTCAGGAATGGGGCCAGATCCACTGAAAGTTCTTTGTTCTCGGGTGCAAAGGGTATGTGAACGCGCTGTGCTGTACCGTAGGGTTTGCGGTAGCCGCCGATATGGTATTCAAATTGACTTTTGGCTCCGGACAAAAAGTGGCCTTCGATCTTCCAATGGATGTATCCCGCCTGCCAAGTCCAGTACATGCCACGTATGGGGTCGAGCACTCCTCCCTGGGTCTGCCCCACTTGGACCGTGCTGTCCACCCCGATGAGAAACCGCAATTCTCCAGGGCGCAACCCAATGGCGTCTGCATGGCTGAGTTTCCAGCTCGACGGGTCAGAGGCATCCAGGAGTTGATCTTCCAGACAGGTGCTGTCCATTCCTTCGCTGTGGACCAGCCGAACCTGTGTTAGGTAGCATTTGAATCTGTCGATCTCTATCTGTACGTCTTCCATTTGTGGAAGGGAGAACGCTGACTTGAGTTCCAAGGGAACTTCCCCAGTAAAAAGAGAAATTCGGATGGACGATGGCGCTTGTCCAAGAACAGCGAGTTGCTGGAAAACAAGGGCCAATGAAACCAGAAAACCCTTCAAAACAGCGGCTTGCCAATACAGCCATCCGGCTCCATCATACCCATCAGGTTGCTGATGGTGGGGGCGATGTCCAGAATGTAGACTTCCTCTACACTGCGCATTTTAGGAACTCCTTTTCCAAAGAACAGTAGGGGAACATGTGTGTCGTAATCGAAGGAAGAGCCGTGGGTGGTGCCCACTTCGTGTCCGCCTCCTGTGGTGTAGTTCGGGTACAGATCAAATACCAGGTCACCCGTGCGAAGCGGATTCATTCCATTGAGCACCAAATGGTCCATTCCGCGAACTGCGGAGAATCCTTCCAGGTCCATCCGCGTATAGATCTGTTTGATGTTGGGGTGCTTGGCCAATAAGTGGCTGCGCAAAGCGCGGATCAAGGGTTCGGGAGGCAACCCAAATGGATCCAATTTCAGATGGATGTGGTTGTCAAAGACGCGTTCGAAAAGAGCAGTGTCTCCAAACACTTCCTGAAGGAAATCCTTGCTGCTTTTGGCCACCTCATGGGACGAGACAATCCCGGCCGGAATGTTCAGTTCATTCAAAACAGCTCCGTTGGGCTTGACGCCATGGTCTGCAGTCAGGAAAACGGTGTATTTGCCAGCGCCAATGGTTTCGTCCAGAAAGAACAAAAGACGCGCAATGTCCCTGTCGAGTCGGGCATACTGGTCGGCTACCTCCCAGGAATTAGGTCCGTAGGCATGGCCAATGTGGTCGGGGGTGCTGTAGGAGAGGGCGAGCATATCCGGAAACTCGTCCTGCCCGAGGAATTCATTCTCGATCAGTTCCATGGCCAGATCTGTGAGCAAGGTGTTGCCGTGCGGCGTCCATCGGATCAGGGATCTTTTCTCCGATCGGCTCAAAGAGGAGAATTCATGCGGAAAGCAGACGCCGCCTTCCTGAAATACATCTCTTTCGCCAGGGCCCTTGTCGGGGGCAAGGTGGGCATAGGCCTTTCTGTCTGCGAGTAGGTTCCAGCTGTTGCGCATCATCCGGCGAGGTCGGTCGGCCTTGTTGAACTGCTCAAGCCATTTGGGCAAGCTGGCTTTCTTGTAGTAGCTCGAGCTGACAAAATCACCCGACTCACTATCGTACCAAAATGCCCAGTCTGCTGAGTGCCCGGCGGAGAGAATGGCGCTCCTGTCCTTGAAGCTCAGCCCAAAGACCTTGCTCTTGCCGAAGGTGTGCAGTTTGAGGGCATCTCCCAAACTTCCGCTGCGCATTCGGTGGGGGGAGTGCATGCCCGAGCTGCCTTCACAGCCAACAGATGTCTGTCGCTCATCGCCCACGCAGTACACCTGCTTCTTGAGAAAGGGATCGTACCAATTGTTGCCAATGATGCCGTGTTCGAAGGGCGGTGCTCCGGTAAATACACTGGCATGGCCCGGCCCTGTATAGGTGGGCACATAGTTGAAATGTGCGTAGCGAAATTCAGCTCCTTCTCTTCTGAGCCGTTCGAATCCTTCCGAGCCGAAGAGCGGCTGAAAACGGTCGAGGTAGTCGGCACGCATCTGATCGACCACGATACCTACGATCAAACGAGGTTCGGATTGAGCAAAGCATCCCATGCTCATGCTCAGAACAATTAGAAGGACGTGGATCTTTTTCATGGAGACAGCTGAAACAGGCTACAAATTAAGCGAGCCATATGTTTCCTCTCCGTTAAAAAGCAAAGGCCTCACATAAAGCGGCCTTGGCAAGATGTGCTTCAGGGGATGAGCGTGAGAAAGACCTTGACGGTATCTGTCTGCGTGCATCCCACCCCTTGGCCGCCGCGGCATCGCTCAATAAAGACAGAATCTGCACCGAGGTAGGTGGGGTCTGGGGCATAGCGATAGATCGCACGCCACTCTGTGCTGCTGTTTCTCAGCAATTCGCTGTTCAGTGCATGGGCAGGTGGCAGAATGATATTGGCTCCTTCCTCATCTCCACTGACTTCAAGGTCGAGCAGGAGTTCCTGTGTATTGGAAAGATCGATATACAACAGATCATTGGGGCACATGAGTTCCACTGGCCCATTCTGCTTTGTGCTATCCTCTTTGCTGCACTGGGCGAGGAAAAAGGTCAAAAGAATGAGGGCGAGGGTATGGAAGAGATCTTTCATGCAACGCATATATATCGAGTACGCAGGAGCGCGCAAAAAAGGGACAGCCCTTTTCACCTAGGCACGGCTTCTTTTGAAAAGAGGCACCGAGGAACAGGCTTCCCCGAACATCAGGCTTTTCACAACGGGCCTGAGTAGTTGGCTCAAGGCCATATAGGCAGAGGTCGGGACGCCAGAGGAACAGCCTTTCACGATCACCTTTGCATCTTGGTAGGTCTCAAGGGGCAGGCCATGGATCCGCTGGTGGTAGAGTCTTTCCCGGACCTCTTCGGTCGTTCCACGCTGGACTTCAGTTGCCGCATCTTGAAGATGAATGCTGACCAGCATCCAGCTCCAAAGCGGGAGGATGGCATCTGTCGAGCAATGCAGCGCCACTACCTTCTGATCGTAGGCTTGTGTATCGAGCTGCTGAATAGCGGATCGAAATTCTTTTTCCTTAAGGAACAGCCCTTCTTCCAGAAAAGAGGCCATATCGAGGGAAACTATGGCGGGCAGCCTGATCAGCTGTTCCAGGTCGAGTTGGATCAGATCGCTTTCAGCTACTTTGTTCCGTATCACGTCCATCAGAAAAGGCCGAGCTCCACTTTGGCTTCCTCACTCATCATGTCCTTTTCCCAGGGCGGTTCAAAGGTGATCTCCACCTCCACTTCATTCACCTGCTCAAGCGCTTGCGTTTTGAGGCGTACTTCCTCCGGCAGGCTTTCGGCCACGGGGCAATTCGGTGAGGTCAGGGTCATCAGGATCTTCACATCCTTGTCTTCGCTCACCTGCACGTCGTAGATCAGTCCGAGCTGGTAGATGTCCACCGGGATCTCCGGGTCGTAGATCTCGCTCAGGACCTGAACGACCTCTTCTCCGATCTTCTGAAGTTGCTCTTCATCCATGGGCGTCTCCGTTTTGGGCCTGAAAGGCCAATGCATAAAATTTCATTTGTTTGGCCATGCTCAAAAGACCGTTGGCCCGTGTGGGGGACAAGTGTTCCTTGAGCCCGATGCGGTCAATGAATTCCAGATCGGCTTCCACAATATCTGCTGCTGGCTGATCGTCCAGACTGCGCACCAAAAGCGAGATGATCCCCTTGGTGATCAGCGCATCTCCGTCCGCGCTGTAGCGCACACGCCCATTCTCCAGGCGGGCATGCAACCAAACCCGGCTTTGGCATCCTTTGATCAGATGCTCATCGTCCTTGTGCTCTTCCGAGATCTGCGGCAGGTCCTTGCCCAGTTCGATCAGATGCTCATATTTCTGCATCCAATCGTCAAAGAGTTCAAATTCCTCTTCGATCTCCGTTTGTGCTTGTTGAATGGTCACGCGTTCACTGCAGCATTTGGGCGACTCGTTTCACGCCGTCCACAAATTTAAGGACCTCCTCTTCGGTGTTGTACGCAGCAAATGATGCCCTGGCCGTGCCCGGAATGTCGTAATAATCCATAATGGGCTGGGTGCAGTGGTGTCCGGTCCGGATCGCGATCCCCATCTGATCGAGCAGCACTCCGGTATCGTATGGGTGATTCGTCCCGATAAGAAAAGAGATCACAGAGGCTTTGTTTTCCGCCGTTCCATAGATCCTCAACCCGTCGATGCCCATTAGCGCTTCTTCGCCCATTTTGCGCAGCGATTCTTCATGACGCGCGATCCGTTCGGCCCCGACCGATGCCATGAAGTCGAAGGCGGCTCCCAGTGCCACTGCTCCGGCAATATTGGGCGTTCCTGCTTCAAATTTGAAGGGCGGTTCCGCATAGGTGGTTCCATCGAAACGCACTTCCTTGATCATATCGCCTCCCCCCTGATAGGGCGGAAGTTCCTTCAATCGGCCCAGCTTTCCGTAGAGCACGCCGATGCCGGTCGGTCCATAGACCTTGTGCCCGCTCAGGCAGTAATAGTCGGCATCCAATGCCTGTACATCGATCGCCATATGCGGACCAGACTGCGCCCCGTCGATCAGGACCTGTGCGCCCTTGGCGTGTGCATCGGCAATGATGCGTTTCACCGGATTGATCGTTCCCAGTGCATTGGAGACATGGTTCACGGCGACGATCCGGGTAGCTTCGGTCAGCAGTTCTTCGCTCCAATCCAAGGTGCCGTCGGCCTTCATTGGGATCACCTTCAATGTGGCGCCCGATCGCTGGCAGGCCATCTGCCAGGGAACGATGTTGCTGTGGTGTTCCAGATGAGAGATGAGGACCTCATCGCCCTTGGAAAGTGTTTGGCCGAATCCATGGGCCACAGTGTTGATGGCATCCGTACAGCCTTTGGTGAAAATGATCTCAGCGGTTTCACGGGCGTTGAGGAAAACCCGCGCTTTTTCCCGCGCCTGCTCAAAGGCTTCGGTCGCACGCTGACTCATCTGATGCACGCCGCGGTGGACATTGCTGTGGCTGTGGTGGTAGTATTGTGCTTCCGCATCGATCACCTGAAGCGGCTTCTGGCTGCTTGCAGCATTGTCAAGATAAATGAGCGGCTTTCCGTGGACCTGCTCACTGAGGATGGGAAACTCTTTTCTTAGCTCTTTGACTTCGTCTGCGGTCATATTGGAAAAACAAGCAGATGGACGTTCGGTTCGACAAAGGTAAGCGGCAGCCGAGCGGCTCAACCCAGCGCGACATCAAGGATCATCATCACCAGGAAACCGCCTATGAATCCGAGGGTCGCCACATCCGTGAAGCGATCCCGTTGTGTCTCGGGCACCACTTCTTCGATCACCACGTAGATCATTGCCCCTGCGGCGAAGGCAAGAGCATAGGGTAGAAGAGGCTGCATGTAAAGAACAGCAACCGCTCCGACAACTCCAGCGATGGGTTCGACAATGGCTGATAGCTGGCCGAACCAAAAGGCTCTTTTGGCGCTCACACCTTGGCGCCGCAATGGCATACTCACGGCCAATCCTTCCGGGAAGTTCTGCAGTCCGATGCCAATGGCCAAAGCCAGTGCAGCCCCCAGGCTGGCCCCGTCGACTCCCGATGCATAGGCCCCGAACGCCACCCCTACAGCCAGACCTTCCGGAATATTGTGCAAGGTGATGGCGAGGACCAGCAGGGTGGAGCGCTTCCAGTCCGTTTTGGGTCCTTCGCTCTCTTCTTTTTTGAAATTGATGTGCAGATGAGGTACGAATTTGTCCAGGCCGTAGAGGAACAATGCACCCAATGCAAAACCAACGGCGGGCGGTAGCCATGAGATCTGTCCTTGTGCTTCGCTCATGGCAATGGACGGTGCAAGCAGCGACCAATATGAAGCGGCGATCATCACACCTCCTGTGAATCCAAGCATACCGTCGAGCCACTTGCGGCTCATGTTCTTGAAAAAGAAGACCAGGGAGGCGCCAGCTGCCGTCAACAGCCAGGTGAAAGTGGTGGCCATGAACGCTTGAAGAACGGGATCCTGAGACAGGAACCAAGGCCCAAGAAGGGATTCGGCATTCAGATTCATTCGCCCGGTCCTTGTTTCATTTGCACTTCCTCCCGCTTCATCAGATCGCCGATGCGGGAAAGAACGCTCAGTCTTCCGCCGTATGCGTCTTGCAGATTATCTGCGGTGAAGACTTCATCTTTTGGACCTGAGGCGACCAATCGGGTGCGCAACAAGACAATGTGGTCAAAAAAGGAATAAGCGGTCTGAAGATCGTGGTGGACGATGATCACCGACTTTCCTGCATCGCGCATTCGCGTGAGCAATTTCAAAATGGCATCCTCCGTGGCGGCATCTACGCCCACAAAGGGTTCGTCCATCAGATACAGATCTGCTTTTTGGGCCAGAGCACGCGCCAGGAATACCCTTTGCTGCTGCCCTCCAGAGAGTTCGGAGATGGCCGTGTCTGCCATGTCGAGAAGGCCGGCTTGTTCCATGGCCTCCCGGGCGATCTCGTGATCTTCTTTCTTCAGGCGTCGGAATAAATTCTCTTTTCGGTAACGGCCCATGATCACCACATCACGGATGGTGGCGGGGAAATCCCAGTCCACAGATTCTCTTTGGGGAACGTAGCTGATCCGGTTGCGCACCTTTTTAAGGGGCTGACCAAAGAGGGAAATGGAACCGTAATCTGCGGGAAGAAGCCCCATGATGGATTTTAAGAGCGTGGTCTTTCCGCTGCCATTCGGACCGATGACACCAGTGATGGTCCCCTGCGGCAGATTGAAATTGATGTCCCAGAGCACGGGCTTGTGGTGGTAGCTCACTGTCAGGTTATCTACCTGCAGCAGGGGTGTTTGCTCTGATGGGTCGGTCGGTGTCAATGTCGGAAAGTGAACGGCTTTTGCCGTGATTTTCTTTTCAGCGTCAAAGCTAATAAGTTAGATGCGTAGAACAAGTGGGAATGGAACTCAGTTCAGCCGAGGAGAATTACTTGAAAGCCCTTTTCCACCTGACTCTTGAGAGTCGGGAAAAAGAAACGGGAACGGGAAAGGTGGCGGATTACCTTCAGGTGTCGCCTTCCTCGGTCAATGCCATGCTCAAGCGCTTGAAGGCCAAAGGTCTGGTCCGTTATCAGCGCTACGGAAAACTGCAACTCAGTGCTTCCGGGCAGCGCATGGCCCTGGACATGATCCGCAGACACCGTCTGTGGGAAACCTTTCTCTACACGCATCTGAATTTTGGCTGGGACGAGATCCACGAAGTGGCAGAGGAGCTGGAGCACATTCGTTCAGAAAAGCTGATCCGTGAACTGGAGTCATTCCTGGGCCACCCGAAGACGGATCCTCATGGCGATGCGATCCCCGCAGCGGATTCAAGCTACAGGCCGGCGGCCAAGAAAACCTTACGACAGATGGAAGTAGGTGCCCGTTGCCGCATCGTAGCGGTACGGGACAATTCGGTGGCTTTCCTGCAATATGTCAATACCTTGGGTCTTCAGCTCAGCAGTCATCTGGAGCTGCTCGAGCGCAGAACCTTCGATGAATCCCTGCTGATCCGCATCGACAGAAAAAGGGAAGTCAACGTTAGTGGAAAATTTGCGGAGAACGTCTACGTGAGCGTGGAGATCTGAGATCTCACACTTCTGCGATGCACTTGAGTTCAATGGCGATCGGCGTGGGCAGTGCGTCTATAGCGACGGTTGTCCGACAGGGCTTGTTGTTGGGAAAATACTCGGCATAGATCCGATTGAAAGTGGGAAAGTCCCGTTTCATATCCACCAGAAAGACGGTGATGTCCACCAACTTCTCCCAGTCGCTTCCTGCCTCTTCAAGGATCGCCCGCACATTGGCGAAGACCGAGTGTACCTGTGCCTCAAAGTCGAAGGCCGAAAAGTTCCCGTTGTGATCGAGTTCCAGTCCGTTCACTGCACTGTCGTGTGCTCCCGAACCCGCGTTTCTGGGTCCCACACCGCTCAGGAAGAGTAAGTTGCCCACCCTGCGAGCGTGTGGGTAGGCGCCCACCGCTTTGGGGGCCTGCTGGCTGTTGATGGGTTCATTCATACTTTCGGACGCATCGAGGGTTAAGGCTTCATGGGTTTATTGGTTTTCAATGATAAGGGAATTTATTGTGCGCAGGCCGGCGTGTACATCGATCCGTGGAGGCCGGTCAAGAAAGCCTTGATCACCCACGGCCACGCCGACCATTCGAGAAGCGGCCACGAGGACTATCTCTGCAGTCGGGAGGCAGCACCAGCCATACAGCACCGCATTCCCAAGGCGCGGATACAGCCCATCGAATTTGGGACGCAGATCGTTGAGAACGGTGTTCGGTTCAGCTTCCATCCGGCGGGCCACATTTTGGGCAGCGCGCAGATCCGGGTGGAGTACAAGGGTGAGGTTTGGGTGGTCAGCGGCGACTACAAACTCGAAGACGACGGGATCAGTGGTGCATATGAAACGGTTCCCTGCGAGCACTTCATCACCGAATCGACCTTTGGCCTGCCGGTCTACGATTGGGAAGAGCAGGAAGCCGTCTACCAGCAGATCCGCACTTGGTGGCACAGCAACGCAGCAGAGGGCCGGACCAGTGTGATCTGCGCTTACTCCTTAGGCAAGGCGCAACGGTTGCTGCATGGGATATCGGAGGGTCCGGGTCTATTCCTGACACATGGGGCGGTGGAGGCCCTCAATGAAGTCTATCGACAGCAGGGTGTTTCTCTGCCCGAAAGTATTTCAGCCGCTCAGGTAAAGGACAAGGAAATACTCGGAAGGGCGCTGGTCATTTGTCCACCGGCTGCGGTCGGGACACCTTGGTTCAAGCGCTTTGTGCGGCCTGTCGTAGCCATGGCCTCTGGTTGGATGTCGATACGTGGGCAGAAAAAACGAGGCGGAATGGACCGTGGCTTTGTGATCTCCGATCATGCAGATTGGAAAGGCCTGAACAAGGCGGTGGAGGCCAGTGGTGCCACTCATGTTTATGTTACCCATGGATTCACCGATGTATTTGCCCGCTATCTGCGGGAGGAAAAAGGGCTTAATGCCCAGACCGTTCGCACACTATTTGAAGGCGAAACGGAATAAAAAAAGAGGGCAAAAAGCCCTCTTTATCTGCGTACATCCGAATGTCTCAGGAAGATCGCTTGTTCCAACCGATCAGGATGGAGAAGCGGGTCTGATTCTTTCCTGGTGTGACCGCAAAATTCACTGGGAAATTCATGTAGCCGCTTTTGAATGTATATCCGGCGGCTATGACGAAACCGGTGCCGACCACACTCACATTGGGTCCGCAACCAACTTCCCATCCTTTTCCTGTGCGGAAGCCGACCAAGGCGTTTGCGCTGGGGATGAACAAGCCTTGATCCAGGCCTCCGATCATGGGAATGAATTCGAACAAGCCTGCGCTTCCTCCTGGGGTTTCGAAGTATTTCCATTCGAACTGCCATCCGAATTGGGAAATGATGGGTCCCACGCCCAGGCTGTCGTTGATGTTCCGATTGTAGAATTGAGAGTTGAGCATGGTCACGCCTACCCTTGGGCCATCCAGCTGTAGGGGTTTGATGATGGGTACGTCGCTTCCGGCGTCGACAATGGTTTGTGCATGGATGCTCATGCTCAGAACAGTTGCTGTGATCAGCGTGATGAGGTTGATGTTTTTCATGGTGTTTGTTTTTGATTCAACTTCTGAGCACAAATCTCCGCCGACCCTTGAGCCGCACTGGATCGAATTTTAATGAAGCAGGGAAAAGATTATCGAAAGACGATAAAATACTGACTGAAAAAAGATAGGTAAGTCAAAAAATGATAAAATATTATTGATTGAACACGTGCTTTATTCGGATAATGAGAATTAGAATAGATTTGAAGAACTCAATTATCGATTTATGAAAGAGATCCAATCTAAATTCAATGAGTTGTTGTTGAACCAGACACCGCAGAAAGAACTCGTCGCTGAGCTGCAGGATCTTCTTGGCGTGAGCCAGGCAGGTGTCTATCGGCGGCTGCAGGGCGCCACGTCCTATACCATAGACGAGACCATTCGCATTGCCGGTCGGTATGGGATCTCTTTGGACACCCTCACCGGTGGAGGGAAAGACTTTGTGACCTTCCAGCGCAACCCATTCATCAAGACAGAGAAGGACTTTGTCGCCTATTTGAGGAACAGCCTAAATGAGCTGAAGAGTTTCACTCAGCTTGAGAACAGCGAACTGTTCTATCTGGCCAAAGACATACCCATCTATTACACCTTTCGTTATCCGCATTTGGGACCATTCAAAATGAAGGTCTGGCTGAATTCGATCTACGAGGCTTCTCAGAATGATCAGGTGGAGGCAGAAGTGGATTCAGAAATGATCGAGATCTCCCGTGAACTGTGCCGCACCTATCTGTCCATCCCGAGCACAGAAGTTTGGAACGACACTTCGGTGGTGAGTGTTTTTCGCCAGTTGCAGTACTACAGGGAATCGGGCCGCATTGAAGACAAGGAAGCACTGCTGATACTGGAAGATGCCGAGGAAATGATCGACTGGATCTACCGACAAGCCACCGTTGGTCAGCGCATGGGCGAAAGTCTGAGCAACGCCCCTTTGAATGTTCCCTTCCGCATGTTCTACAACGACATCATGGTCATGGACAACCACATCTACTTTCGTTCGGCAGCCGGAAGCCGGATCTTTCTGGTTTGGGCGGGCCTGAATTTCATCAAGACAGCAGATCCCAAGATGATCGAGGAGATGGAATACTTCATGGAGGTTCAGCAAACCCGTTCTGCACTGATCAGTGGCAGCTCAGAGATCGAGCGACTGAGATGGAAGAGAAGAGCGATGAGCCATCTGACCCAGCTGCGCGAAAAGATCATGGCGGATTTTACTTGATGCCCTTCTCCTTGCAGATGCTGTCGTAGGCCTCCTGGACCTTCACAAACTTCTCCTCAGCACCTTTTTTGGCTTCCGTCCCCAGACCTTCGAGTTTGTCTGGATGGAATTTCTTGACCAAGCGTCGATAGGCTTTCTTGATCTCATCTTCGCTGGCCTCGGGGTTCACTTCAAGCACTTCGTAGTGATGCGTGGAATCGGTGTAGAACATCGAACGAATGGACAGGAAGTCCTTTTCGTTGATATAGAGGTAGGTCGCGATCTGTTCAATGGTCTTCACTTCCTTTAGAGCAACATCTCCATCGGATTGAGAAATCCCAAATAAAAAGTGCAGTAATTGGAGGCGTGCCGCGTGGGACATGTGCTTGCGGATCTGCGCACACACTTGGTGAACGGATATCTTCTGAGGAACGATCTCCCTGAAAAGACGGAAACTCTGATTGGCGTGTTTGGCGCCGTACATGCGTGCGAAGTACTTCCGCACGAACTGCATTTCTTCTTCCTTGGTCCTTCCGTCTGCCTTGATCACCACAGCGGACAGGATCAAAAGGCTGATCTCAAAGTCCCGGGGCTGGCTTTGTTGGCTGGTACCATAGCCTTCGATCACTGATTCAGGTTCTTCCTGGTCGAACACACGTCCAAGGGCGAATCCAATGAGCGCACCTATAGGACCACCGAGGGCCCAGCCGACACCGCCACCGATCCACTGTAAAAACCCACTCATAAAGAAAATAAAGACTCAGGTCCCATTCGATTCATTTGGGACGACCGAAGATATTCAAATGTTTCGTGCCTTTCAGCCCAACACGAAGATCGCGAGCAAGGTGATCGTGGCGATCAATATGACCACACTTCCGATCAGCATACTTGCCTTGGTTTTATCGGTGAGTTCCATTTGGTTTTTATCTCCTCTGAAGTTAAAAAAAATAATGGAATCTTCATTGGATCAGGAGATTGGTCGTCTTCAGAGATATCAACAATGCCTCTAAGGGGCGAGTGGATCCTGGTCGGGAGCCACAAAAAAGACGCGCAATCCTTCCATGTCAACGGCCAGATAGTCCGCGTTCAAATAATGGATCGTCCAGGAGTCGAGGAGTGTTCGATCCGATGCAGAGTAGAAAAGCAAGCGGTCTCCTTCCAGCTGATAAACTCCGGATACTCTTCTTTTATCGCGCTCTTCCTTGGCGAATAAGAGGAGATCGAATGCGCCATCCCTGAAGCGATAAACATCCGGTACGGCTTCGGAGAGTTGAGAACGGTCTGCCTTCGCGCCCGAGTCCCAATAGGCGAGACTTTCCCAGCTGTGTCCCTGCAGGTGCACGGATATGGAATCTCTGGCAAAGGGAGGGTCTGTGGACAAGAGCTTCAAAACGACTTCGGCTGGATCTTCGTTCTGGCCGTACCCGAGTCCAGGCAGAAGAAGAATGGAAGCCATAAAGAAGCCAAGGAGTCGCATCTTTGGTCTCGTGAAATTGTACATCGTTCCTACGCCTATCGGCAATCTAGAAGATGCGACTTTTCGATCGATCCGGATCTTGAAGCAGGTGGACCTCATATTGGCAGAAGATACGCGCAACAGCGGAAAACTTCTTGGGCATTATGAGATCACCACAAGGATGAAGTCCTTCCATTCCTTCAATGAACACCAACAGCTCGACCGGGTCGTGAATGAACTCAAAAGCGGAGTGCAGATGGCTTTGATCAGCGATGCAGGAATGCCGGGAGTCAGCGACCCCGGCTTCTTACTGGTCCGCGAATGTGTACAACAAGGAGTGGAAGTCGAGTGCTTGCCGGGGGCATCAGCTGTTTTTCCTGCTTTGGTCGCTTCGGCGCTTCCCATGGACCGCTTTGTCTTTGAGGGTTTTTTGCCCGCAAAGAAGGGCCGCAAGACTCGTTTACAGGAGTTGAGTACAGAGCACAGGACCATGGTTTTCTTTGAAGCGCCGCATCGCTTATTGAAGACCTTGAAAGAAATGTCTGAACACTTTGGGTCCGAGCGCAGGGCCTCTGTCGGTCGGGAATTGTCCAAAATCCACGAGCAGCATCACAGAGGGTCTTTGGCCGATCTGCTTTCGGAGTTTGAACAACGTGAACCACGAGGAGAAATGGTCTTGGTGGTCGAGGGTTCGAACGAATGAAGGGCGGATCTGTTTTTGTTTAGGAGCATATGAGCGCAAAAAGACCTTTTAGAAGAAACGACGGGCAACCTTTCCTTATCGCAGGGCCCTGCAGTGCAGAGTCTCGGGAACAGATGCTCGCCGCCGTTCGTCCGCTGAAAGGAGTGAAGAGCCTTTCGGCCATACGGGCAGGTGTTTGGAAGCCCAGGACACGGCCCAATTCCTTTGAGGGCATTGGTGTGCAGGCCCTTCCCTGGTTGGTGGAAGCCGGTGCAGAACTCGATTTGCCTGTGTGTACAGAAGTGGCCAAGCCCGAACATGTGGATGCTTGTCTTAAAGCGGGGATCACCATGCTGTGGATCGGCGCGCGAACCACAGTGAATCCTTTTTACGTACAGGAGATCGCCGAGGCCATGAGGGGGACGGATGTTCAGGTGCTCGTGAAGAACCCCATTCATCCGGAGATCGGACTTTGGATGGGCGCACTCGAACGCTTCCACAAGGCCGGTGTTTCCGAATTGGGCGCAATACACAGAGGATATTTTTCGCTCAATGCGCATCCTTATCGCAATGCAGCGGGTTGGGAGCTGGCCATTGCTTTGAAAGAACAGTGGCCTGAGCTTTCCGTTCTCTGCGATCCTTCACATATTGCAGGTGACCGATCCTATGTGGCGGAGCTGGCGCAGATCGGACTGGAGCTCGGTCTCGATGGTTTGATGATCGAGGTGCATCCAGATCCCAAGCATGCCCTGAGCGATGCCGAGCAGCAAATGGACCCAGAACAACTGATCGAGGCCATTGACCAGCTGAAGATGCATCGTCAGGTTCATCAGCCTGAAGAAATACCTGAACGCATCAGGAATGAAAGAGCGCTCATCGACGGCATCGATGCCGATCTGATGAAGCTGTTTGGAAAACGACTGGAGCACGTGGCGAACATCGCACGCGAGAAAGAGAAAGAGGGCCTGGCCTTCTTTCAGTGGTCGCGTTGGAAGGAGGTCCTCAAGACCCGTGGCGAACATGCGGAGGAATCGGGCATTGACCAAAGACAGGTTGAGGAACTTTTTCGCATCATCCACAAGCACTCTGTGGGAAAGCAAGTGCAGGAGGTGCGAAAAAAAGAGGGTGAAAAAGGATCAGGGGCGTGAAGCCATGCTCAGATTGCACAAACGATAGAGCAATTGAGCACCGACCACCGCATCCCAGGAATCTCCACTTGAAGCGCCGACCTCGCACAGATCGAAACCGATGATCTGACGACCGCTGCGGACGATCTCTTCGAGTAGGATAAGGGTCTCCTCCCACTGCAATCCGCCCGGAACAGGCGTGCCTGTGGAAGGGCAGAGGGAAGCATCCAATCCGTCGATGTCCAGACTGATGTACACCTTCCCTGGCAGGAATCCGATCACCTCCTCGCAGATGGACGACCATTTTCGGCCCTCCAGTTTTTCTCTTTGCAGCTGCCGGTCAAAGAAACATTGAACGCGCTCTGCATGGCTCTGTGCACATGTCCATTCGTCCTGACAATAGTCCCGAACTCCGACCTGAACGATCTTTTGTATCTGCTGGATCTCGAGTGCATTCCGCATGATACTGGCATGGGAATACTTCAGCCCTTCAAAGTCCGCTCTCAGATCCATATGGGCATCGATCTGCAAGAGGCCAAAGGATGTGTGGTCTTCAGACAGGGCCTGAAGAAGGCCTAGTGGCGTGCTGTGATCTCCCCCCAAGACCGCTACGATCTTGCTTCGATCCAACCAGTTTCTGGAGGTTTGGCGTACCTGCTCGATCATATCGGCGCAGAGAAGATCCAGTTTGTGCGCACTGTCTGATCCCTGTTCTGTTTCTGCAATGCGCTGGTTTTCGATCTGCATTTGTGCTGCCGCACTTTTTTCGGCCAATTCCCCTTCCTCTGCGAGCAGGAAATATCCATTTTTCCAACCATCGGGAAGAAAGGGATCGTAAAGGTCCACTTGCCTTGAGGCTTGTCTGATCGACTCCGGAGCTTTGGATGTGCCCGTTCTGAAACTCACGCTGGCCTCCCAGGGTACGGGGATCAGTATCACTTCAGATTCGTCGGCATTGAATGGAAGGCCGAAGAGTCCGTTGTTCGCACATTCTCCGCTCGGGTCAAAAGCGGCGATCTTTTCTTCTTTGGTCAATTCTGATTCGATAACTGTGTGGCATTCTGCAGTCTATCGGCAGACAGAGAAAGCCTTGTACATACTGTTGGTTTGTCCTCCTTCGCTACGGAGCTGCAGCCAGAAAAAATACAATCCGACCCGCAGCCGCTCTCCAGATCCATTGGTTCCATCCCAGCTCATAGCATGTTCGGTTCCCATGAATTCATCCTGCAGCAAATGTCGGACAGGAATACCGATCTCATCGAGGACTTTGAGTTCTGCAACTGCTTTGGAAAATGGCGATCGGATGAGGATCTGCATGTCGTCCTGATGGCCATCAAAATTCGGACTGATGCAGTCTGAGGAGAGGGTGATGGACTCCTTGGGAAAATATCCTGACGAATTGCATCCACAGCCCGCTCCCCATGCTGCCAGCTTACTGGTCCAACTTGTCGCGGTGTTTCGACAAAGCGGTACGCCCTTGGAGGTGGACACCAAGGCGGAGTGGGAAGAGGCACTGAATTCAGATCCTGTCAGGAGATGAAGGTTGGAATCGAGAAGAAAAAGTCCGCCGCCTTGATCGCTCAATGCAGGAAAACCTTTCAGTCCGATGACGTATTTAACACAGTTGTTCAAGGAACTTAAGCGCCCCGATCCGTTCAACTGGATCGCGCTATTTGGCGGGAGCAGCAGGTGATCATTTATCGGGTCCGAGCACCTGAGATCGGCAGGATAATTCGTTCCTGTGCAGAATCTGAGCCCGAAAAGATCAGCCGGTCCTGATGCTGTGTATCGAAGAACCACATATTCCTCCCGATCTG
>JAYOTP010000012.1:30374-56579 GCA_038150465.1 Flavobacteriia bacterium
GCTTCCTTCAGAATTGGGCAGGAAGGAATACGGCCAGTCCACCTCCTGGCAGGAATCGATATTGGCACATGTACCTTTTTCACTCAGCCAAATGCATGAAGCAGGGGGAATGGTCAGGGAATCCAAAGTGAAGCTGTCCGTTCCGCAGAAGAGGACGGAACCGCTCAGGTCGAGTGGAATGGGCAGTGAATTGCAAAGTTCGAGTCCTTCCGAATGGGGAAGTCCCTTTTGGGGATCGGGGTCTGCAAGCAGTTCAGTGATCTGTGCATCTCCCCATGAAAGCCTGGGCCAGTAAAAAGAGCCAATGGTGCTGTCCAGTTCGTTGCCCACCGGATCGGGAAGAGATTGGATCTTTAGATCAAGAGCGGAAGAGGAGAATGCGGCCTGATCGTAAACGAGGTCGATCCTGGAAGCCATTGGATCGTAGGCAATGGAGGTTGGTCCCCAGCCATTGGGCAGCAATTGATAATGGGCGGGATCATACACCTCCAGGCTGTCGATCGGCTCGTTCATCCAAAGACTGATCTGGTGGCTGGGGAAGCTTCGCCAGCGCAAGACCGTTGGGGGCTTGTCATCCTTGAATTCATTTCCTTGGGCACCGATGGAGTGGAAGAAGAATTTATCCGAACGGGTTGAGGTGTGAATACACTCAAGGACGAAGTACAGCGAAGGGCTTTGAGAGAGAAAGTGTCCCTTGCCCAGAAAGCTCATTTGAGGCGTGCTGGTTCCTGAAGTGTCCGCCCAGAGATCGTAGCCTTGAAGACTGTCAGCCAAAACGCGAATGCGCAGTTCGACCCTGTTTTTGTCGATAAGGTCCGCTGGGCTTTCAACAATGAGCTGGCTCTGCCCCTGGCGCATGCCCCATAATTCAATGCGGTCCTCTGTCTGTCCGCCTATTTTCAGGAAGACGGCATTCTGTATCGATTGGGGGTCTTTTTCGTCTGCCCAGAGGTATATTTTTGCGTAATTCGAGGCCGAGGGATTGAAGTCCAGTGTGATATCGATCTCCCATTGGGCTTGATGACGGATGGCGCTCGAGCGGTGGATGGAGGCTGCAGATGATCGAGGCGGTCCCTGCAGTCGGAGGAAGGAAGCGGAATCCAAAGAGAAAAAGGAAGTGTCTCCGCTCCAGTTGGACTGCGAAAAAGCTTGTGGAACAGAAAAATCTTCGAGCCAGTTTAGTTGGGCCATGCAGCAGACGGGGAAGAGCAGAAGAGAGAGATATTTGATCAAAATGAAAAAAGGGCTTAAAGTAGCTGTCGTTGGTGCGACAGGCATGGTGGGTCAAGTGATGCGCAAGGTGCTTCACGAGCGCCATTTCCCGGTGGATCGATTCATACCGGTCGCGTCTGAAAAGAGCCTGGGAAGGAGCATTTCGTGGGGCAAAGACATGCAGGAAGTGGTCAGCCTCGAACACGCCTTGGAGCAGAAACCCGACATCGCTCTTTTTTCCGCTGGGGGGTCGGTTTCCAAACAATGGGCACCCAAATTCGCAGAAAAGGGCTGCTTTGTGATCGATAACTCGAGTGCCTGGCGGATGGATGCGCAGATCCCACTGATCGTGCCCGAAGTCAATGGCCATGTGTTGAAGCCGCACGACCGCATCATTGCCAATCCAAATTGTTCCACCATCCAGCTCATGATGGTCCTCAAGCCCCTGAGTGATCGGTACGGATTGGAACGCGTGCTGGTCTCCACCTATCAGAGTGTGACCGGAACCGGGCAAAAAGCTGCCCGTCAGTTGGAGGAAGAGCGCGAAGGGAACGGCAGCGGCGAAAGGGTGTACCCCCATGCGATCGATCTGAACATCATTCCCCATTGCGATGTGTTCGTGGATTCCAACTACACGCGGGAAGAAATGAAATTGCTCCTGGAAAGCCGGAAGATCCTCGCTTTGCCCGAACTCAGGCTCAGCGCAACGGCTGTGCGCATCCCTGTGCGCGGCGGGCATTCGGAAAGCGTGAATGTCGAACTGAAGGAACAGCCCCGAATTCCTGAGGTGCGCGAGCTGCTTGCGGCATTTCCCGGTCTGATCGTCCAGGACGAACCTGAAAAGAATATCTATCCCATGCCTGCCTTTGCAGAGGGCAGGGACGAGGTGTTCGTCGGGCGGATCCGGCAAGATCTTTCCCATCCTAGGGCGTTGAATCTGTTCGTCGTTGCAGATAACCTGAGAAAGGGAGCGGCGACCAACGCAGTGCAGATCGCTGAAATGGTTCGCATGATGCATTTCTCTTGAGGAGCCATGAACTTCACCGCGCTGCGAAGTGTCTTTATTGAATAAGATATTCAGAATGAAAGCACGATTGCTCTCCTTGGTTTTTGCTTCTTCGCTTTGGAGCGCCTGCCAGGCTCAGGAGGCCAAATCAAAAGAAATGAACGATACAGCAGAAATCCACTACGCCGTATTTGCCTCGGGATGTTTCTGGGGAACGGAGTACTACATGAAACGGATCGAGGGCGTGGTCAGCACGACAGTGGGCTACACGGGCGGAGAGGTGAAGAACCCCACCTATCGGGAAGTGTGCACAGGTCGGACCGGTCATTACGAGGCAACACGCGTGGGCTACGACCCGAAGCAGACCGATTTCGAGACCATGGCGCGCATGTTCTTTGAGACACACGATCCCACCCAAGCCAACGGACAGGGACCCGATATCGGTCCGCAATACCGATCGGCCATCTTCTACGCCAATGATGAGGAAAGAAAGACCGCTGAAAAATTGATCGGTCTGTTGGAGGAAAAGGGCTACCGCATTGCGACGGCCGTGCTGCCCGTCCAGACATTCTACGATGCGGAGGGCTATCATCAAGACTACTACGACCAGAAGGGCGGTCGACCATACTGCCACAAATACACGGAACGTTTCTAAGCCCAAAAACCCAAAAAACATGAAAAAGTCTCTTTTACTCGGCCTCGTAGCCACTGTGCTTTGTGCCTTTCTGCCAGAATTTGAAGAGCTGCAGATCGGGGAAAAAGCACCAATGACGGATCGGATGATGAAGGATATTTCGGGAAGTGAATTGAGCCTCTCGGGTGCAGCCGGTGAGAACGGACTGCTCGTTATTTTCTCCTGCAATACCTGTCCCTTTGTGATCGGATGGGAAGATCGTTACCCCGAATTGGCGGCACTTACTGCTGCTCATTCCATGGGCATGGTGCTGGTCAACAGCAACACCAAGAAAAGGGGCAATGAAGACTCCATGGAGGCCATGGCTGAACATGCAGCGGAAAAAGGCTACGACTGTGCTTATGTGATCGATCAGCAGAACGAGCTGGCAGATGCTTTTGGTGCGCGGACAACGCCGCATGTTTTCTTGTTCGACAGTGAAATGAAACTCATCTACAAGGGGTCGATCGACGATCAATATGAAAACAAAGACCGTATCGCCACGCGGTTTTATTTGAACGATGCCATTGAGGCTGTATCGAGGAATGAAAAACCCGATCCAGCGGAGACCCGGCAGATCGGCTGCAGCATCAAGAGGGGATAGCGCTTATTCGATCCGTTCGTAGGCCCCGAGGTCGGGAAGTCCATTGAAACTCCTGAGTTTCCCCTGAATGTCCAGAGGAACCAATGATCCGTCTTGCAGGTTTCCCATGTCCATGGCAGGAGAGAGCGTGTCCAGGTCAAAGCGATTCACTGTGTAGTTGCGGAACGCTGGGTCTTGGTTCTGCACGATCTGATCGAAATGGCTGGGGTCATTCAGGTCGTAGCTGTTGTCTTCTGGATCGCTTTCCACACGAAGAAGCACATTGCGGAAGAGGTAATTGTGTGCTCCCTGGGTGTTTTCCCCGATAAGGATCTCCGTATCCCGGTTGCCGTAGATGATGCAATTCCCAAAATAGCAGTTCAGTAATTCCCGGACACGTTCGTTGCCTGCGGCGTCCTCGAAGAAGTTGAACAAGCCAATGGAAGGTGTGCTGCGTCCGGAACCATAACTGGCAAAAGTGGAATGCAGGAATTGGTAACGTCCACCCAGGGCAAAGAAGTCGTACAGTCCGCTGTTGCCTACAACGAGGTTTTCTGCTTCCAAATGACCAAAGCCACCATAAAGCCCTACGCGTGAGCTGTTGTAGATACGTGTGTTGCTCAGGCGCACATTGGATGTACCCGAATTGTTGCTGTCCAGACGAACCGCAATGGTCGCATTCTTGATCAGGGTGTTGTTCAGCACATTGTTCTGGCTATTGCCCAAAAAGAGGAGGCCGCCAAACAGGCCGCCCCACTGACCCGGAACATCGGCGTACCAGGGTTCGAGTCGATCGCCCTGGAAAACGACGGGCTGGTCATAATCGGAAAGCCCGAGCGGATCCGTTTGCAGACTGCCAGCCACGATCATACCTGATCCTGAATGAAAATGGACCTGGGTTTCTGCCGGAATGGTCAAAGTGGCATTCTCTCCGACCAATACGTAGCCATAGACCACGTGCGGCAGATCGGCACTCCAAGTCGTGTCGTTGGCGATCACAGAGTAGGGAACGATGTAATTGCCGATCGTATCGGCCCGATCGGGCAGGTGGAAATAGGCATTCTTGGCCAGGGTGACCAGCTGCACATCCTGCTGTTGGTTCCCCTGCAGATCGAATACGATGCTGTCGGTGTAGAGCAGGTCGGGAGCGCCCATCACGTCAGCGGTCACTTCGATGAGAATATACAGACTGTCTTTGGCCAACAGTTCAATATCTGCGACCGACTTTCCGACTGTTCCGTTCACATTCATCCGAAAGTAGGAGGCATTGCCTCTGCCCAGCCGGATCATGGGAATGCGCACATCCTCGTTTGCCGGATTTTTGACCTTCAGGATCCGGGTGCTGCTGCCGATGGTCGTGAAGACCGTGTCGAGGAATACGGTGTCCTGACTGAACTTGAGCTGTTGCGCTGCTGCCGGCCGAGTGGTTTCTTTGCGGCAATTCCACAAAAGGAGCAGGAGTCCGAAAAGGCATAAGAGCTTTCGCATCACGGGGGCTAAATTAAGCGCTGAGGGGCCGTCTTGTTTGACATGGATAAACCATTATCTTTGCAGCCCTTCTGAAAGAAGTAAAGCGTTCATCATGAGAAAAGACATTCATCCAGACAACTACCGCCTTTGTGTATTCAAGGACATGGGAACAGGCGATCAGTTCATTACGCGTTCCTGCGCCAACACCCGGGACACGGTCGAGGTGGACGGCGTTGAATATCCTCTGGTGAAGATGGAGATCTCCGGATACTCGCATCCTTTCTACACAGGCAAGAAGAAGCTGGTAGATACAGCGGGTCGCGTGGACAAATTCCGCAGCCGCTACGCCAAGTTCAAAAAGTGATCGCATTTTTGATTTGCTCAAAGCCTTCCCTCGGGAAGGCTTTTTAATTTGCATACATCTTAACACAGACCATGCATCTGATATTGTTTGACGGACGGGAGCGCGATGCCTTGCTTCCTCTGACCTATACCCGGCCCATGGGTTTGCTCAGGTGGGGCATACTGACCATTGCCGAAAAGTGGGAAAAGGAACTCGGACTGATCCCGGGCTATCTCACCGCAGAACATCTCAAGGAGAAATATCCCTTCCTGCCAGGAGATATGAATCTGTATGTGAACGGAGGGCTCTGCCCCAACGATGCGCTGCTCGATGCGCTGGAAGGACTTGAAGACGGCCAGGCGCTGATACATGGAGAAGAGCTTCTCGCCTACAAGAGTTCCGCACCTTGGGACGGTGAAGAATGGGAAGAGGACGTGGAGACCCTGGAATTTGCCTATGAGTACCATCTCTGCCGGCATCCCTACGATCTGTTTCGTCTGAATGGTGAGGAGTTGGAATGCGACTTCCAGAGGCTCACCAAGGGGAGGAGCAGTGCGCCCTTGAGTGGGAGCAATACGCTGATCGGTGACCGCATCTTCATTGAGGAAGGTGCGCAGGCCGAGGCCGCGACATTCAATAGTTTGAGCGGTCCGATCTATTTGGGAAAGGACAGCCTGGTCATGGAGGGGAGTGTCGTTCGGGGCGGTCTGAGCCTTGGCGAAAGCGCTCAACTCAAACTGGCGGCAAAGATCTACGGACCAAGCACGATCGGTCCACATTGCAAAGTGGGTGGCGAAGTCAGCAATTCTGTCATCATGGGTTATGCGAACAAGGGACACGATGGCTTCCTGGGCAATTCGGTGCTGGGCGAATGGTGCAATCTGGGTGCAGATACCAACACCTCCAACTTAAAGAACAACTACGCAGAGGTTCGGCTGTGGAGCTACGAGAGTAATCGGTTCGAGTCCACCGGTCTGCAGTTCTGCGGGCTGATCATGGGCGACCACAGCAAGAGCGGTATCAACACCATGTTCAATACAGGAACGCTGGTGGGGGTTTCTTCGAATATTTTCGGCGGAGGCTTTCCCAGGAATTTCATTCCCTCCTTCAGCTGGGGCGGTTCGTCGGGCTTCACCGAATACCGATTCGACAAGGCAATGGAAACAGCTGAGAAGGTGATGGGCAGAAGAGGGATCGAGCTCGATGAGGTCGAGCGAGCAATCCTCCGGCATGTTTTTGACGAAACGGCTGAATTGCGCTAGCCATATTGTCAGATTCCAATTACGGAACGATGCTTGCCTTTTTTTGTGCGCTCCAAAAGAGACAGGAGCTCATTGACAATTTGACTACATGTTTGGACGAGACGATAATTTTCCTTTGAGTGAGGCCGGTTTACAGGGCAACCCTGAAGATGCGGAATTCATTCCCCTGATGACCTCAGATGATGAGGAAGAGATGAATCAGGAAGACCTCCCGGACATCCTTCCCATACTGCCCCTCAGGAATACAGTGCTCTTCCCAGGAGTGGTCATCCCCATCACCGCGGGTCGGGACAAATCGATCAAGCTGCTCAACGATGCGCAGAAATCCGATAGTCTGGTGGGCATACTCGCCCAGCGAAACGCAGACGATGAAGACCCTGATCCCGAGAGTCTCTATTCAGTGGGCACACTGGCCAAGATCCTGCGCATGTTCAAGATGCCCGATGGAAACACAACGGTCATTCTACAGGGGAAGAAGCGCTTCCGCATCGAACAAGTCATTGGTGTCGAACCTTACATGCGCGCTACGGTCCATGGACTGCAGGAGCAAAAACCCAAGCGCAGCACAGGCCCGTTCAAGGCCCTCATCGATTCGATCAAGGATGTGGCCCTGCACATCATCAAAGAGTCACCGAATATCCCTACCGAGGCCACGATCGCTGTAAAGAATATCGAGAGCCCCACCTTTCTGGTGAATTTCATTTCGTCCAATATGAATCTGGACGTGCCGGGCAAGCAGCAGTTGCTCGAGGAGAACGATCTGGTCAAGCGGGCCAATTCCGTCCTGAAGCATCTCAACAATGAATTGCAGATGCTGGAGATGAAGAACGAGATCCAGTCCAAGGTCAAAACAGAATTCGATCAGCAGCAGCGGGAATATTTCCTTCATCAGCAGATGAAGACCATACAGGAAGAACTCGGGGGCACGTCCTACGAGATGGAGGTCGAGGAATTGCGAAACCGAGGGAATGCTAAGAAATGGCCGGACGAGGTGGCGCAGACCTTTGAGAAGGAACTCGGCAAACTACAGCGACTGAATCCACAGATGCCGGAGTATTCCGTTCAGCGCAATTATCTCGAACTCTTGCTCGATCTTCCCTGGGACCAAATTTCCAAGGACGATCTCGATCTGAAACGCGCCCGGAAGATCCTCGACCAGGACCATTTTGGGCTGGAGAAGGTCAAGGAGCGCATCCTGGAATACCTGGCCGTACTGAAGTTGAAGGGCGATATGAAATCGCCCATCCTCTGTTTGTACGGGCCTCCAGGTGTGGGAAAGACCTCTCTTGGAAAATCTGTGGCCCGGGCCCTGAAGAGAAAGTATGTGCGTGTGGCCCTCGGTGGGCTCCGCGATGAAGCGGAGATCAGAGGACATCGGAAGACCTACATCGGTGCCATGCCCGGTCGGATCATCCAATCCCTCAAAAAAGCAGAGACTTCCAATCCGGTGTTTGTGCTCGACGAGATCGACAAGATCTCATACGGCGGACAAGGCGACCCAAGCAGTGCCATGCTCGAGGTACTCGATCCCGAGCAGAACAACAGCTTCACAGACAATTTCGTCGAACTGGGCTATGATCTGAGCAAGGTGCTTTTCATTGCCACGGCAAACAGCCTGAGCAGCATTCAGCCTGCACTCCGAGACCGCATGGAGATCATAGAGATCAACGGTTATACGCTGGAGGAGAAGGTGCAGATCGCTCGCAAGTACCTCTTGCCTCGTCAGCTCAAGGAACACGGACTGAAGCGGGATCAGCTGAAACTGAACAAGAAGGCTTTGGAGTTTTTGGTGGAGTCCTACACCAGAGAATCAGGCGTTCGCGGATTGGAGAAAGCCGTTGCCAAGGTCATCCGTCACACGGCCAAGTGCATTGCCATGGAAGAAGCCTATGAGGTGTCTCCAGGCGTAGATGAACTCAAGGAGATCATGGGACCTGAACGTCGGAATCCGGATCGCTATCAGGGAAATGAGGTGGCTGGAGTGGTCACTGGGCTTGCTTGGACGCCTGTTGGAGGCGATATACTTTTCATTGAATCCAGCCTGAGCAAAGGGACAGGGAAAGTTTCGATCACAGGAAATCTAGGTGATGTGATGAAGGAATCGGCGACCATTGCCATGGCTTTCCTGAAGTCCCATGCTTCGGACTATGGCCTTTCTCCAGAGATCTTCAAGAGCTGGGATGTACATCTCCACGTTCCGGAAGGAGCAACGCCCAAGGACGGCCCGTCGGCTGGGATCACCATGCTCACCGCCCTGGCTTCCTTGTTCACCCAGCGAAAAGTTCGTTCAAAAATGGCCATGACGGGAGAGATCACTCTGAGAGGACGGGTCTTACCGGTGGGTGGCATCAAGGAAAAGATCCTGGCGGCACGCAGGGCGGGAATATCTGAGATCATCCTGAGTGAAGAGAATAGGAAGGATGTAGAGGAGATCGGTGCCACTTATCTGAAGGGGCTGTCTTTCCATTATGTGCGGCGGATGTCCGAAGTGACCGATCGGGCTTTGCTCAAAGAAAAGGTGGCGGAGGCGCTGAAGGTCGGTCAATAAAGTATCCTTTTTGTCGTTCCTGTCGTGCGCTGTACCTTCCCTTTCATGCGGTTTTCGACATCTCTATTGGGCTTTCTCTTTTTGTCCTTTTCCCTGCATGGGCAGATCGGTGGCAAGGGTGTCTATTCTTTTTTAGATGTGGTTTCGGCACCACGCGTATCCGCCTTGGGTGGGAAGGCGGTGGCCTTTGATGAAGCAGACCTGAACTTCGCTTTGTGGAATCCGTCCATGCTGCGCAAAGAAATGCACGGTCAGATCGGTTTGAACCACATGAACTTTGCAACGGATATCGCCACTGGCGAGGCGAGCTATGTACACCATGTGGAGAATTGGGCCACCTTCCAGATCGGCATGCGGTTCATGGACTACGGCAGTTTTCAGGCAGCCGATTTTCAGGGGATCCGTTCTGGCAGCTTTTCGGCCTCGGACCATGCCTTTTTGGTAGGTGCTTCCCGAAGACTAGACAGCAACTGGACAGTGGGCCTTCAGTTGAAATTGATCAATTCCATTCTGGAGAGTTATACCTCATGGGGATGGGCCGCTGATCTGGGTATAGCATATCGCATCCCGAAAAAGAGATTCACTTTCACCTTGTTGCTGCGCAATATGGGCCGGCAGGTGGAGTCGTATGCCGGGCTGCGCGAGGCACTGCCCTTCGAGATCCAAGCGGGCTTGAGCAATCGGTTCGAGCACATGCCCTTTCGCTGGCAGATCACCTTGGAACAGCTCCAGCGTTGGGACCTCAGTTACTACAATCCAAACGGACTTCAGACCGATCCATTGACGGGTGAGGCCCTGGATCAGGAACTGAACTTTGGTCAGATGCTTCTGCGCCACGTGGTCGTTGGCGCTGAGTTCCGACCGTCCCGATCGTTCCATTTCGCTGTGGGCTATAGTTTTAGGCGAAGAGCAGAAATGCGTATGCTGACCCGGCGATCCAGTGCGGGTCTTTCTTTCGGGGCAGGACTTCGACTCTTCAGGGTGTATGTCAACTATGCACGAAGCATCCAGCATGTTTCAGGCACCAACAGCCACATCAGCCTTACTTTTGACCTCGATGATTTCAGGCGAAAGAACAAGCAGACCGTAAACCCATGAGGCGCAACCTGACCATTGCCGTGGACGGACATTCGAGTACTGGAAAAAGTACGCTGGCCCGGCAGCTCGCTTCCAAGTTGGATCTGGCGTATGTGGACAGCGGAGCCATGTACCGGGCGGTGGCATTGTACGGCCTTCGGGAAGGATGCATCGTCGACCAAAAGGTGGATGCTGCCTGCCTGATCGCAGGACTGGATTCCATTGAGTTGCGGTTTGGGCCTGAAGGCATCTGTCTCAACGGCGAGGCCATTGAGGGTTCCATTCGAAGTATGGCGGTGAATGAAGTAGTGAGCGAGGTGTCCAGTATTTCTGCGATCAGAAGGAAAATGGTCGAATTGCAGCAGCAAATGGAGGGGCCAAAGGGTGTGGTCATGGATGGAAGAGATATTGGAACCGTGGTCTTCCCAAAAGCCGACCTGAAGATCTACATGACGGCTCATCCGCAGATCCGTGCCCAAAGACGCTTTGAAGAGTTGAAGGCAAAGGGGAAGGAGGTAGCGCTCGAGGAGATCGCGAAAAACCTAACGGATCGGGACCGTCAGGATATGCAACGTCTCGACAGTCCTTTGCTCAAAGCAGATGACGCCCTAGAGCTGGACAACTCTGATCTGAGCATGGAACAGCAGCTCCATTGGGTGCTTGAGAAATTGGGCACAGACTGATCCTGCGTCACATGCGCCCCTCCTGCTTGGTTTCGTCCAGCAGTTTCTGAATATGAGCTACGTAATTTTCTTTGGCCTCTTCCTGACTCATTCCCTTGAGCCGCATCCAGGCATCGTGTTTGAAGGTCCGGATCACATCGGAATGCAGCGGACGGTCCAGCGTGTTGTCGCCAACCTGCGCCTGTTTGTAGAAGGCATAGGCGATGAGCATATTGTCCGCTGATTGTGGCGGCATGTCCCGGCCGATCTCGACGTGTTCCTGAAATCGAGCGTCCAGTTCCTTTGCGTTCGAGCTATTGGACATAAGGCAAAAGTAGGAAGTGTTCAGCCGTTCAGCCTCCCAATAAGCGTTTCTCCCCCTCTTACTTTTTCACCGATTTCTACACGGATATCTGTATCCAAAGGCAAGAGCAGATCGACCCGGGAACCAAAGCGGATGAAGCCGCAGTCGCTTCCTTCCATCGCGATCATGCCTTCCCGTGCATAGTTGATGATCCTTCGGGCCAAAGCACCGGCGATCTGCCGATAGAGAAGCTGTTGCCCAGAGTGATGCTGCACGACTACAGTGGTTCGCTCGTTCAGCAAGGAGCTTTTTGGGTTCCAGGCCACCAAAAACTTCCCTTTGTGGTATTTGGAGTAGGCCACCTTGCCTCGGATGGGAAACCGGTTCACATGCACATTCAGCGGCGACATGAATATGGACACCTGCAGGCGCTCCTCCTTGAAGTATTCGGTCTCCAGTACCTTTTCCACGATCACCACTTTGCCATCCGCCGGACAGACGATATCGAGGTCTTCGGCCTCTGTGATGCGGATCGGGTTTCGGAAGAACTGAAGGAAAAAGATGATGAGCCCCATGGCCAGGACGAGGAAGAACTGGGTCAGCAGATCGTTCATCGGCCAGACGTACTCGAACACCAGGTACAATGAGCTTAGCACGAGCAAAAGGATCATCAGGGGTTTGCCCCCTTCTTTGTGGATGCGCATCACAGGACGAAAAGATAGAGATAGAGCGAGGTGAGCGGCATGACGAAAAGAAAACTATCCAGTCGGTCGAGTACGCCCCCGTGGCCAGGGATGAGGTTGCCGGAATCCTTGAGTCCCATGCGCCTCTTGAGTTTGGACTCATACAGATCGCCCAGGGTACCGCCCAATCCCGTGATCAGGGACATGCTCAGCAAGGTGAGTCCATCCATGGACGGACTGAACTGAGGGATGACAAATAGTCCTGTGGCGAGCGTGACCAAAGCACCGCCCACAAAACCTTCGACGGTCTTGTTGGGCGAAATGGTGGAGGCCAAGGGATGCTTTCCCAGCCATTTCCCGCTGAGGTAAGCGAAGGAATCGTTGGTCCAGATGAGCACAAAGGTGGCGGTCATGTACAAGGGGTAATTCTGCAGGTCAGTGAAGATCAGCAGAGGCAATGTGAAGGGAAGCAGGGTATACAGACTTGCATGTGCCCAGCGGACAGGAACGATCTCCAGATGTTCTGTCTTCAGGAACACAAGCAAGATCATGATGCCCACGTGCGCAGCGCCCAGCGAAAGCATGATCGGTGTGACACCGGTCGGGAGTTCAATGCGTCCCAAAAAATGACGCGAGGCCAGGACAAACAGCCCAATAGTGAGGGCAAAACCCAGAAAGCGCGGCAGTACCCGGTTGAGATTCAGCAGCGTGAGCGCTTCGATCAGACACATGACCTGCAGCAGGGTCAGGACAGCTACAAATCCCCAGGAGGATAACCATATCCCCCCCAAGAGGATACCGACATACACAATGCCCGAGAGGCTTCTCTTCAGCAGCGGATTCATGCTTTCCTTTCTGTCAAAAGGAGGAAGAGATTCTTGAGGCGTCCAGAATCGGGATCTGTTTGGATCTCTTGCTCAGGACCGTGCAGGGTGCCGATCCGGGTGGGAATGTCCTTTCCGTATTTCTCACGGATCAGGCTGAGCCCTTCGTTGAGCCGGTCCACCAACTGATCGGTGTAGGCCACGACAATGACTTCCTTGGGCAACTGATCCAGGGATTTATTCCCCTTCTGTACAGAGGTGACCATGACTCCGCCGTTATAGGCCACAAGGGCCTCGCAGTCTGCGAAGAAAAGAGCGGAATCCTGCAATTCGGCCAAACTGAACGGATGCTCCATCTCTTCCAGTAGCGACCGGCTGTGGTCGCTCGGTGCAAAGATGTTCTGCAACTCCAGTTCTTCAGAAATATGGGTAAGGGCTTCCGTGATCTCTTTTTGGTCTGCGCAGTAGATGAATTTTCCACCGCTCGCTGTGAAGCGCTTGACAAAGCGGACATCCAATGGATCGGAAGCGTGCGCCTCGAGCTGTTCCTCCTCGAGCTCGGCCGGAAGTGTTTCCGGCTTTCCGCTTATGACGGACAACACGCGGTTAAAGATCTTCAGTCGGTCTTTTTGGCGCTCCTTCATCAAGCACTAAAGTAGAGGAAGGAATCGATTCAATGAAGCTCAGTCCTTGGGGTCTTCCCCAGAAGTTTCCACAGGTTTTTCTTCTTCCTTTTTGTCCACTCCATTCTGCTGGATGCGCTCCTCTTCAGCCAGTTCGTCCCTGTGTTTCCAGGGTCTTTCACCAAAAATGGTCACCAGGTCTTCCTTGAAGATCACTTCCTTGTCCAACAACATCTTGGCCAGGGATTCCAGTTGCGTTCGATTTTTGGCAAGCAATTCCTTCGCCCGCTCATACTGCGCCTCGATGATGGTGTGGATCTCCTCATCGATCAGTTGGGCCGTCTTTTCGCTGTAGGGCTTTCCAAAGGAGTATTCGCTCTGTCCCGAAGAATCGTAGTAGGTGATGTTGCCCAATTTGTTGTTCAGTCCGTAGATGGTCACCATGGATTGAGCCTGTTTGGTCACCTTCTCCAGATCGGAGAGGGCACCTGTCGATATCTTATTGAATATGATGTCTTCTGCCGCACGTCCGCCGAGAGCGGCGCACATTTCGTCCAGCATTTGGTCGGTATTGGTCAGATGACGCTCTTCTGGCAGATACCATGCAGCGCCCAAAGACTTCCCGCGGGGAACGATGGTCACTTTTACAAGCGGCGCGGCGTGTTCCAATAACCAGCTGACCGTGGCGTGCCCTGCTTCGTGATAGGCAATGATCTCTTTTTCATCTTGGGTGATGAATTTCCCTTTCTTTTCCAATCCGCCCACGATGCGGTCCACAGCATCGAGGAAGTCCTGCTTCCCGATCTTTTTCTTGTCTTTCCGGGCAGCGATGAGTGCCGATTCATTGCAGACGTTGGCGATGTCCGCACCGGAGAATCCAGGCGTTTGTTTGGCCAGAAAATCCACATCGATGTCGGTATCGAGCTTCAGTGGCTTCAGGTGTACTTCAAATATCTCACGGCGTTCACGGAGTTCCGGCAGATCGATGTAGACCAAACGGTCAAAGCGTCCGGCACGCATCAGAGCGCGATCGAGGATGTCTGCCCGATTGGTGGCGGCCAGCACGATCACATGATCCTGCGTATTGAAACCGTCCATTTCCGTTAGAAGCTGATTGAGTGTGTTCTCTCTTTCGTCATTGCCGCCTGAAAAGGTGTTCTTCCCGCGTGCACGTCCAATGGCGTCGATCTCATCGATGAAAATGATGGCCGGAGATTTATCCTTGGCTTGCTTGAAGAGGTCACGCACCCTCGATGCGCCCACCCCCACGAACATCTCAACGAAGTCCGAGCCCGACAGGGAGAAGAAGGGCACCTTGGCCTCTCCTGCAACGGCTTTGGCCAAGAGGGTCTTTCCTGTGCCAGGAGGTCCCACCAGCAATGCGCCTTTGGGGATCTTTCCTCCAAGTGAAGTGTACTTGTCGGGGTGCTTCAGGAATTCAACGATCTCTTCAACCTCTTCCTTCGCTCCTTCCAGGCCGGCCACATCTTGAAAGGTGACCTTGACATTGTTGTCCTGATCGAAGAGTGTTGCCTTGGATTTTCCAATGTTGAAGATCTGCGCACCAGGGCCGCCCGACCCACCCGGATTCATCCTTCGCATGATGAAGATCCATAGACCGACCATCAGCAGGATGGGGAATACCCAGGCCAAAACTTCGCCCCAGTAGTCTTTTCTTGTTTCGTACTCAATGTTGATGCGGTCTTCCTTCAACTCCGGGTTGTCTTCGTAGAGTTGATTCAGATTGCGTTCAAAGGTTTCAGCTGGGTAGTCGAAAACGTAATGCGGACCGGGGTTGACTCCTTCGCCAATAGAGCGGCCACGAACCTCCTCGTATCGGCTGTCGTTCTCCAGTGCATCCCGATCGATGAAGACCTGTATGTTCTCTTCATTGACAATGCGGACGCCCTCTACATCTCCGTCCTTTACCATCTCCATGAATTCCGAGGGCCGCAGGCTTTTGAAATTCGCCGCCAGGTTCCCCATCATATACAGGCCAATGAACAGCACGAAAAGCACACTGTAGACCCAGTAGAAATTGAATTTCTTTCTCGGAGGCTGCCCGTCGCTTCTGTTCGGATCTTCCTTGGGTGGCTTGTTGCCCTTGCTGAATTGTTCCTTCAGTCGGTCCAGCTGCTTCTTCTCCTCTTCCTTGTTGCTCATGAATGGCTTGTTATGCGCTTTGGGCAGGTGCATCGCCCCAAAGGCTTTCGATGTCGTAAAATTTGCGGGCCTCTTTTCTGAAAATGTGCACGGCCACCTGCACATAATCCATCAGTATCCACTCGGCGTTTTCCTTTCCTTCGACATGCCACGGCCGATCGTCCAACTCTTCGCGTACGCTCTTTTCTACGCTGTCGCTGATGGCTTTTACCTGAGTATTGCTCTGAACATCGGTAATAACAAAGAAATCACAGACGGAGTTCTCGATCTTCCGAAGGTCCAGTATGGTGATGTTCTCTCCTTTGATCTCCTCGATGCCCGAGACGATCGTTTTGACGAGGTCCTCTGATGATTGTGTCACGTCGGAATAATGTTCTTTTGCAAAATTAGTTCATTTGCCGTGCCCTCTTTGACTTTCCGCACGCGTCCGATCAAGGGCTGCAGATATCTCACGAAACTCCACGCGTTCGATGTCGTGGATTCCACCAATGATATGCTCAGGCGATGGACGAAGGAAGAGTCGTTGGAATCGGGCATTGTCGTGCAGGCAAGGCACCAAACATCAGGCCGCGGACAATTTGGGACAAGCTGGCAGGATCAGGAGGGAAAAGATCTTTTGATGAGCATCTTTTTCAAACCAGAGGAAGCCTTTGAAAAGGGCCCTTGGACCCTGAATATGTCAATCTGTCTGGCCTTGAGGAAATTTTGTACCGACATCCTGAGCAAAGAGGTTCAGGTGAAATGGCCGAACGATCTGATCGTCAATGACCGGAAAATAGCGGGCATTTTGATCGAGAACCACATCAGCCACAAATGGGAGAGCAGCGTGATCGGTCTGGGTCTGAATGTCAATCAGAAAGATCTTCCTGATGGATTTCAGGCGGCCTCGCTTGCTGGCATACTGGGACACTCTTTGGAACTGGACCGCCTCCTCGATACTTCCTTCATCGAACTGGACGCCTATCTGCATCGTTTTACGAGCGAAGAGACAAATGATCTATTGGCTGAATACAACAGGCATCTGCACCGCAAGGACCAATGGTCACCGTTCAAGCAGGCAGGACGTATTTTTCGGGGAATGATCCTTGGAGTGAAAGAAGATGGCACACTTTTGCTGAGAGACGAAGAGGGACAGGTGATCCAACCAAAGACAAAAGAAATAGAATACATATGGCAATAAGGAAAGGAGTACTCATGGGTCTGTTCATATTTGGCTTTTATCAGGCCGGGCAGGCACAGTCAGACGAGCTGGCCGAGCGCCTGGCTTCTTTTGAACTGGAAGTCTCGGAGCAGTTCAAAAAGGTGGGATACAATGTAGTCGAGCCGGAGTGGGGGGCGCTCAATCACTCAGAACCGGATCACCACATCTATTTTCAATGGAAGTCCAAAGAAAAGAGAAGGGACAACCTGGACCGAAAGAACTACCACAAGATCGATTTTGCCCTCTACGAATGGAACGATGCAGAAGACGGAGCCTGGGCCCTGAGATCCTGGATGGATGAATTCATGGAGGGCAGAAAGCTGCGGCCAGGCCGCGAGGTGCGCGCCTATGAATATGCTCAGCCATCCGTAGTCATCATGGATACCAATTATGTGGTCATCGCCCAGATGCGTTGCGCCGATTACTTTGAAGAGGAGTTCGACGAATGGGTGAAGCTGCTGGAAAAGCACTTTGGGCGATCCAAGGCCATGACCCTGGAACTCTACTGCGGTGGGCCGCTCAAATGGACACGGAATGCACCGGATCCCAATAAGAAGAAAAAGAGAAATAAAAGGAAAAGAAGGCGGTGATACCGCTTCAGTTGGTCAGTTGTCCGCTCATGCGGTACAGTTCGATCCGCTGAAGCTCGTAGGCCTTTAGATTGTCGACCCAGTCAAAGCCGATCTTGATCAGGTCATCCTGTCGCTTATTCACACGGAACAAGCTGCTTTCACCCATTGCTGACTTTCGCATTTCAACCTCCAAGAGTCTTTGGAATTGGGCGGTTGCCCTTTGGGCTGTCTGACTGTTCCGCCAGTAGGTCTGAAGGGCTTCGTAGGATCCTCTCAGCTTGTTGGCCAGATCGTTCTGTTTCTGGGCCATTTTGAATACCTGCTCTGTCCGTTTGATCTTGTTCAACTCCAGGTACGCCCGTTCCTTCCTCAGAAACAATGGAAGGGAAAAACCCATCCCCAAGCGGTAATTGCTGCCCATTTCAAAATTTTCTGAGTCCAGCGCCTGATCTTGTGGTGTCACCCAGCGGTACTGCAAGCGGGCCTCGGGAAGCAGGTTGTTCAAGGCCAGTTTCCTTTGGATCATCAAATCGGCATTTTTAGCCTGCATGGCTAAAAGCGCAGGACTGGTCGAGGGAAGTACCTGGATCATCCGGTCCAGACTGTCCCGGAGCAGAAGGGGCACGGATCGTTTTCGGATGTCCACGGGAAAGGCATCATCGGAAAGCAGGATGGGCAGCTGATCGGGTCCCCAGAGGAAGGAGCTGAGCTGATAGCGGGTCTTGGAAAGTTCCATCCGCGCTTTCTCCAGCCCCATACGTCTTTTCAGCAATGCCGAAAGGGCTTCCACTGTATCGAGTTCCGAAGCGAATCCGCTGGTGAAACTCTCTTTGACAAGGCGGAAGGTGAGCTGAGCGAAGCCCACACCCTTCTTTGAAAATCTGTATTTGGCGTGTGCTGCAGCCCATTGCCAATAAGCGCTCAGTGCCGATGCATTCAGCTCATTGAGCATATCCCGTCGCTCGGCCTCATTGGCCATCCGAAACACTCGACTTTGTTCAAGCGCTGCCCGCCGTTTGTCGTACAGCAGACCACGCAGCAGTTGGGCATCTGCGCCCAATTCAAATACGCCGCCTTCCGGCAAATTATTCTGAGGATCGAGATAGACTCCGGAATTCTCTTTGAGTGCGGCCTGCAGATCGATGCCTGGCCAAGTGGCCACCTTCAGACCGTATTTCTGAAGATCGTAATACTCCTTGCCGTCGAACTCTTTTTTGTCCAGACCGAACTCCACTTTGGGATCGAATTGCCCCTTGTTGCGCAGCCGATTCATTCGGGTTTCGCGTTCCTGAAGAGCAGCGACCTGATAGATCGGATGTTGCTGAAGCCACTGACCGAGTTGTTCAGGGCTGAAGAGCACGCTGTCCACCTGAGCCCCAAGGCCCAAGCAGCAAAGAGACCACGCTATGAGAAGAGCAGTTCTCACTTGCTGTAGCCTTTCGACTTGTACGAGTTGTTTTCTTTCTGATCGTCCTTTTCTGGCGTGTAGAACTGTGGCGGGAATCCATTCAGCTGCCGCCAGACCTCATAGCCCAAGGGCACATCGTTGAGAAGCAGCATGCCGCGTGCTCCAGCACCGAAGCGCAGTGCACTGGGCCATTCCACATCTTCCTCGTCTTTTCGCAGCAATACGCGGTATTTGCCGTTGTCGTCCAACACATTGTCGATCGCGAATACTTTCGCACCAAAGGTTCCGAAGGAAGTGCTGGGCCAGCCGCTGAAAACAATGGAGGGCCATCCATCGAACTCGATTCGTGCACTTTGTCCGATCTGCACCAGCGGCAGGTCTACTGGCCGTACGAAGATCTCCACGGCCAATTCGTAATTCAGCGGCATGAATTCCACCACGGATTCCCCTTCTTTGATGTTCTCTCCAACACCCGTCCGTTTGATCCGTGTCACCAGGCCATCCTGTGGCGCGCGCAGGGTGTAGTGGGAGCGCCGCACTTTCAGGTTGGACAATTTCACCTGAAGCTTCGCCACTTCGGCTTGTGCACTCAATGCGCTGCTTCGGGCGCTGAAGAGCTCACTTTCCACCTTGGCGATCTTTTCAGAATATTCCGCCCGGACCGCATCCACATCGGACCGGCTGTTTCGGTATTTGTTTCGGCTGTCCACTGCCTTGGCAATGGCTTCCTGGTAGACCTGACGTCTTTTTTCCCAGTCGAAGCGAGAGATGGCGCCCAATTCCAATAGGGTGTCGGCACGCTGGAACTGGATCTCGCTCAGGCTCCTTTTCACCTCAGCTGCAGCGTATGAATTGCTGTCTGCCTGGATCTTTTGGAAGGTTTGCCGGATCTTGACCTCCAGGTTGGTCTTCAGAAAGCCTCTCTGATCTTCCAGTGCGTGCACCTTCTCGCGATAGGCCGTAATGGAGCTGTCCTTCGCCTGAAGTTCCTGCTCCATGCGCAGAATGATCTCGGGATCGAAGTACTCGTTCTTGATCTCGCTCAGGAGCATTAGTGTATCCCCTTTGCGTACGGTGTCTCCTTCTGTAATGAGCCAGCGGTCGATACGACCCGGTATCGGGCTTTGAACCGACTGAGGTCTTTGGGTTGGGTAGAGTGCCGTTACCTTCCCCAGTCCATTGACGATCTGCATCCACGGAACAAAGAGCAGGATGAAGACGATGGACACACTGGTGTAGATCCAATAGGTAAAGGCCTTGATCTGTGGGGTGGTGTCCGATGCGGTCAGTGAGGGGTAATCCTCTTTCCGGATCTTGTCGTCTATCTTGTTGTTGGTGATGTTCAGCATGCCGTCAGATTCCAAAGGCCGCAGCCACTTTAGGTTCACGGACGATGTCCTCAAAACTTCCGATCAGTTCCACTTTGCCTTCTTCCATATAGATCGTACGCTCACATTGCGACGCCACCATGGGATCGTTCGAGGCAACAACAAGGGTCCAATCTCTTTCTGGGGAGGTCATGTGGGTCACGATCTCACCAAAGTCTGCCAGTTCGGACAGGTCATAGAGGTCGTCAAGAAGCAAAAGGCTTGGCTTGTGGACAATGCTTCGGGCCAAAAATATCCTTGTGATGATCCGAGGATGCAAATTGCGGTTGGCGGGATCCATAACAGTGAAAAGCCCATTGGGAAGTGTGTTGACCACCTCGATCAATCCACTCACCTTGAGTGCGGTCTGCAGGTCATCCTGGCTGATGCCTTCACGGCCCAGCGTAATGTTGTCCACCAGCGAAGCGGAGAACAAGCTCTCCTGATTGAAGTTGTCTCCGATCCTGAAGCGCAAACTCTCCAGATCGAGACTGGAAGCCGGCAGTCCGTCGTAAGCAAGTATGCCGGTGAATTCGGTATAGATGCTTCCAAGAACATGCATCAAGGCCGTCTTTCCGGAACCGTTGTTCCCCGAGATACAGACTTTCTCTCCAGCAGCGATCTCCAGGTCCACTCCATTCAGGACAGAGCGCTTCTGAGGCGCGAAGTGCAGCCGCAGGTCGTTCATCTTCAGGTGAATGTTGGTGCCTTCCGGAAGCTCCATGGTCTGTTCTCCTCTTCCCTGTTCAAGTTCGATATCCATGACCTGTCCGAGCTTTTCCAATCCGGTGAGCAGGTCGTAGATCGTCTGTAAAGACAAGATGATCTTCTCTACGGAATTGATGATGGTGATGATGATGATCTCTCCTGCGACGAACTGTCCGATGTTGATCTCTCTTCTCATCACCAGCAGTCCGCCAAGGATGAGCAGCCCACCGGTGATCAGCGTTTTGAAGGTCACACTTTGAATGAACTGCCACAAGAGCACCTTGAAATGAGCCTTTCGAGCGTTGAGGTAGCCCATGGAGAGGCGATCGGTCTCCTTCATCACGAAATCGGTTCGTCCGGCCATCTTGAAGGTGGTCAGTGAATGCGCGATCTCCTCGAGCCAATAGACTGACTTGTATTTCTGACTCGATTCGCTGATGCTCGTTCGCAGCCCGTGCGGAGCGGTGAAATAGAACATGATGAGCAGAATGCCCACCATGATCAGTCCGAAGAAAATAAAGAAGGGGTGGTAAATGCTCAGGAGGATCAGACCGAAAAGGATGTTCAATACACTCGTCGAAAAGTCGAGCAGCACCTTGGGCAGTGATTTCTGTACGGTCAGGATATCGAAGAAGCGGTTGATCAGCTCGGCCACATCGTACTTCCAAATGGTCTCCTGTTTGAAGCGCGGAAGCCGGTAGGCGAACTCGAAAGAGGCACGGGTGAACATGCGCTGCTGCATTTTTTCCAGGATGCTCAATTGAAGGATCTGAAGCACACCGGTGAATGCGATGCCGATCAGTACAATGGTCACCAATACGAGCCAGGAACTCGAAACACTTCCCGTCAGGATGAATCCGATAATGGCCTGAATGCCCAGCGGCAATGAGAGGTTGACGATCCCATAAAAAACCGCAAAGACGTAAATGTAGATGACGTCTTTTCGGTCCTGCTGCAGGAGTCGGAAAAAACGCTGAACGGGTGTGATCTTCTTTATCTCCTCTGCCATGGGGTTCTGAACCAAAGGTCAAATATCCAAAGAACATCCAAGATGGATGAAGCCCTATGAATTTCCTTTCCTCAAAAGTTGCAACAAACCACCGACCGATCCGGGCAGGGCCACGTTGATCGTCCAAAGAAGAAAGATGGAAGCAGCGGCCATCTTCATCTGCACGGGTTCACCGATGAAATAAAAGCTGCCTGCAGCTCCTCTCAAAATGCCATCGGCTGGTCCAAGGGAAGGGAGAAAGCCCGCGAGTACATGAAAGGAAGCGCAGAGGAGATACAGTTGCTGGAAGGTATTCACATCAAATGACGCACTCGGATGGATGAGCAGGGTGAGGGCGATCGTATCCAATGCGACCTTGAGGGCACTCAATAGAAGGACAGGTAATAAGGGGAAGATCCGTTCTCCCCGCTGTGCAACAAATGCTGATATCCTGGCCTTCCATTTTCCGCCCAAAGCGAGCTTCAGTTTTTCGGGCCAAATAAGACAAGACGTAGCAAGTACGGCAAGCAGGAAGAAAAGTGCAGCCAGCCACCTGCCTGGAAGCGCTTCTGGAAGGAGGGTGGGCACGAGCCAAAGAAGGATACCGCTCAGAAAGAGCCGAACGATCCACTTGCTGGTCTGTACAGCCAGGATGATACCCGCACTTCTCTTTTTTGCCTGCTTTTCCTCAAATTGAAAGTAGCGGGCACTCCATTCACTCAGACCAGAGGAAATGAATATCTGGTAGTACAAAAAAGCCAATGTGTTCCTGAAGGCATCGACCAGACGCAGGGGACCGATCCTTCTGGCGGGGAGCCACCAGACCAGGGATTCGATCAGCAGTCCCGTTGCAGCCAGGCTGCACGCAGCAGTCAACTGCCAGATCTGCCACCCATCGGCTTCAACCGGGTTTTCCTGCCACTTATTCCACAGGATCCAAGCAGCAGCACATGCCAAAAGCCAGCGGAACAGTTGCCGAAGCCTTTTTACGAGGGGTTCAGGAAGTGAGTTGAAGATCTTCATTGGGCTGAGCTCCAAAATGCCTGCGAATGGCGAAAACGATCAGATAGAGGAATGCGGTATCCAACAGGGCACACAGTGCTTTGAACAGCCAGCCGTCACGGATCATATCCGTCATTTCGGTTGCGCTTTTACTTCCATAGAACAGTACGAGAATGACCAGGGTGGTGTCCAACAGTTGGGAGAGCAGCGTGCTGAAGTTGTTGCGCAGCCAAAGATGCCGGCCCTTGGTCAGGTCTTTCCAGAAGTGATACAGTCGAATATCTACAAATTGGGCGCAGAGATAGGCGATCATTGAGGAAAGAATGACGCGAAATGAATTTTGAAAGACCTGGTCGTAGGTATCCGATGAAACCGGAGATCCTGGGATCGAGGGGAAGAGATGCCCGAGCCAAAGGATCAAAAGGACAAAGGCGCTGCACAGAAAACCGATGCCTACGATCTGGTTGGTCTTTTTTCGACCATATAATTCGGAAAGAAGATCGGTGATCAGAAAGGTAATGGGGTAGGGAAGTACCCCTGCAGAGAGAATGAAGGTCTTGAACCCAAGGTCGACGGTGACGAATTTATTGGCGATCAGGTTGCAGGCGATCAGGGCGGTGAGAAAGAGTCCGCCGAGGACCAAATAAAGCAAGGGAGCGCTCTTGCTTTGAACCGATCGCATTCCGTTGGTCATTCTTTCCAGTGCAGTTCCTGTTCCATTTGCATGAGCGGAACTCCCTGAAGCGTTTTCCACTTGGCGTACCATGCTGCCGCTTGAGAAATGGCCGGGTCAAGTTGTGTCCAGGCACTGAGTGTCCGGGCTTGGGTCAGATCGCTGATCAGCTGCTCGATGGGGTCTTCATATTCCGGATAGTCCTTGAGGCGATAGCTTCCCGAATCCAATCCTGCCATGGAGCGGGCAGCCTCCTCGGCTTCCTTCATTCCTCCAAGCGCATCCACCAGACCGAGCTGCAGTGCACGGCTGCCAGACCACACTCGTCCCTGTCCGATGCTGTCAACATAGGCTCTGGACAGTCCTCTTTCTTCGGCCACCAGGTCGATGAACTGTGCATAATAGCGGTCCACTGCGTTTTGGAGCACCTGACGTTCGTAGGCATCCAATGAGCGGTCCGGGTAGCCCATGTCGGCGTGTTCGGCTGTGTTGATATGGTAGGTTCGAATGCCCATTTTGTCTTCGAGTAGTTGCGCTGCATTGAAGGTGAGACCAAACACCCCTATGGACCCTGTGATGGTATTCGGCTGTGCGAAGACGGTATCTCCGAGACAGGCCACCATATAGCCCGCAGACGCAGCGACGTCACTCATGGAAACGATCACGGGCATTTGCTCCTTCAGCTTTTCGATCTCCCGCACCATTTGATCGGCGATCCAGGCCTGTCCCCCGGGCGAATTCACGCGGATGATGAGTGCTTTGATGTTCTCGTTCTCGCGGATGTCCTGCAGTGCGTCGACCATGGTTTGCGCATCCACTGTCTCTATGCCGTCTCCAGAGGTGAATTCTCCGTTCACGAATAATGTGGCGATCCGGTCTTTTTCTCTTCTGCTGCCAATGGTAGGGCGTGCGTCGAGGAAATCAGCAAGGGAGACCAATTGCTCTTCGTGATCCTCGCCCAAATTCCCTTCGAGAAAGGCCAGCCACTGATCCTCAAAGAGCAAGCGGTCGCACAATCCTTGATTAAGAACATCCTGCGCATCGATCAGCAGCAGTTTATCTGCCAATTCTTGCAACGCTCCCGGATCCATATCCCTGCTCAATGCAATGGCTTCCTTCATCTCGTTCCACAGATCGCCTGCGAGGGTTTCCAGTTGCAAGCGATTGCTGCTGCTCATTTCCTCCTGAATAAAGGGCTCCACTGCACTCTTGAATTGATTGTTGCTCCCGCGGATGGCCTGTGCCTGCACACCGATCTTATCGAGCATCCCTTTATAGTAGCTCACGCCAAGGCTCATCCCTGTCCAATCCATCATGCCCGACGGATTCAGGAAGAGTGAGTCGGCCACAGAACTCAGATAGAGCCCGCGTGCACTGAAGAATGTTCCGTAGGCATAGATCGGTTTGCCGCTGTCTGAAAAGCGCTCCAATGCATTCCGGATCTCCTGAGCCGCGCTGCCTCCACCCATGAAAACAGCACTTTCCAAAACCATCCCACTGATGTTTTCATCGCCTGCCGCTTCGTCGATCCCCCTGAGGATATCTTGCAATCCCGCTGCTGGGGCATCTTCGACCAGAGAGAGAAGTTCCGCAAACTCGCTGTCGTCGGTCCGCTCCTGGATGAGTTTTCCGTTGAGGTTCAAGTGTAGGTAGCTGTCGCTGGAGATCTCGACCGGATCTTCATCTCCACCGGCGGCTGCGATTCCGACAAGCAGGAAGAAAAAGAGAAAGACGACGATGATCCCACCGAGCACACTGGCGAAAAGAGAAGAGAAGAAGGATTTCATGAATGGATATTTTGTGCAATGATACAATCGGTACAGTCGATAGCTTTGCTCGGGATGAAGTCAGATGCGGCAGTGGCATTGGGTTCCAATTTGGGCGATCGAAGCAGGGAGTTGATCGATGCATGCTCCTTTTTAGGAAGTATAGCGGAACTGTGCGCCTGCAGTTCTGTATACGAGAACCGGGCAGAGGGCTTTCTTTCCGATCAGCTGTTCTTGAACGCAGTTGTCCATATTCGGTATGTCGGGACGCCGGTTGAGCTGATGCGACAGCTATTGGATCACGAACAAAGCCGGGGAAGAAAGAGGACTCTCGACTACTCGGATCGTCCGATCGATCTGGATCTCATTGCATTCGGCCAGGTGGAAATGCAGACTGCTGAACTGACCTTGCCGCACCCAAGATGGAAAGAACGCAGCTTTGTGATGCAGCCATTGGCTGACCTAAAGGCCTGGCGCATTTGGCCTTTTATGAAGGAGCATTTGAAAGATCTGGATTCGACAGGCGAATTGATCAAAAAAGAATTGAAGCTGTGCTGATCGCGATCGAAGGCATCATAGGGGCGGGAAAGACCACACTGGCCAAACGACTGGCCAAGGAGTGGAATGCACATTTGTTGCTTGAACGCTTTGAAGACAATCCGTATCTCGCACCCTTCTATTCCGATCCCAAACGCTTTGCATTGCCATTGGAACTGAGTTTTGCCGCACAGAGGAGTCAACAATGGGGGAAAGCCTGCCGCTCACTGGGCAAAGAGGAGCATTTGATCTCGGACTTTCATTTTGAGAAAAGCCTTGCTTTCGCTTCTGTGACCCTTGAAAAAAAGGCGATGCCCCCGTTTGAGCAATTTTCTAAGAACCTCTTTGAGGATCTCCGGAGCCCCGACATTATCATTCTACTGCAACCCGAACCCGAACGCGCTTTGGAGAACATTTGCCACCGTGCCCGGGGAATGGAGGTGGACATTCCACTGAGCTATCTGCATGATCTTTCAGCGGCCTATTTCCAATGGGTCAAAGAAATAAGGGGGTCCAAGGTGTTGGAATTGAGCTATTCATCCAATTACGT
>JAYOTP010000012.1:56679-62164 GCA_038150465.1 Flavobacteriia bacterium
CGTCAGTTGAACAAACTCAATCGCATCGCCAAGGAGCTCCAAGGTGTTGTGGACTCACTGAACATGATCAACGGAGTGGTTGCGCCGGCAGCTACGGGGACAACTCCTTCCTCTGTTGTAACCCGCCCATCACGGGTCGTTTCCCGTCCTTCTGTTCGCAAGCCAGCATCCAATGCAGCGCCCAAGGCGAAGGCTGCGGCACCTAAAGCTGCAGAGTCTGTGGGTGGCGCGTACGACCACCACGATGAGAAGCAATGGAATGCAGGTATCGATATTGGATACGTTTGGAATCAGTCTGATTGGGGTCGCGACAACACGAATCGTTCGCATCCAGAGATCGACGAGCGCAACGACGGAACAGATTTCGGTTTCGATCTGAATCTGCAGCGATCTTTTGGTGGGGATGGTCCTTTCCGAAATATGTGGTTTGTGGAGTTGGCCTATATGTACAATCGTCATTCAGGCGTCAATCCCGTGGGTGATGGCTACGGAGGGTCGGATGCCGCACGTGCGCTTACCAAGAAGTCCTACTATGCGAATGCCCACAGCGTATACGTGAAAGGAGGAGCCAATCTGCTTCAATTGATGAAGTTTGTGACAGATGAGGTCCACCGCACATGGAGTATGGATCTTCAAACAGGCGTCGGCCTTCTCTTCAACAGTGGAAACCGCGTATTTGGATCCGGAGATGACCAGACATTCCTGAAGCAATGGAACACGCGCAACCTCGTGGTTCCGATCGAATTGGAATTGGTACACACCATAAATGATAACTGGGCGGTGTCTGCAGAGTTATATACCGTATACATCCCTGGAGACCTCTACGATTGGTCCGCCAATGGCGACAGAGACGCCATTATCTATGTAAGTGTAGGTGTCCGCAGACACTTTGAATGGTTCTAAACAACGAAAAACAGACACAAATGAATAAGAGAGATCTTATGAGAATCAGTATCGTAGCCATTGCAGCCTTTGCCATGTCCTCTTGCGGACAGATGAAGGAACTGCAGGCCAATATGGACCAGCTGAAAATGCAGGTCCAAGACCTCACCACTGACGATGATCAGGATGGCGTCAGCAATAAGTTCGATGCGGAAGCCAATACACCAGCGAATGCTAAGGTCGATGTGAAGGGAGTAGCCATGGACACTGACCACGACGGTGTTGCCGACCACATCGATGCCGATCCTTTCAGTGCCAATGGCGCCAAGGTGGATGCCGAAGGACGCGAGCGTGACTCAGATGGAGATGGTGTTCCCGACAGCCATGACATGGACAACAACACACCAGCAGGAAAAATGGTGAACTTCCAGGGCAAGGAGATCGAAGCACCTGCATCTGCAGCGATCGCAGCCTCTTACCCGGTTTATTTCGGTTTCAACAGCGCCAGTGTTTCAGGCTCTGAGCAGCGGGCCATCGCGGCCATGGCCAGCGCTATGCGCAGCGACTCCGAAATGAAGGTCACTTTGGTGGGTTATGCGGACAAGCAGGGCTTGGAGTCCTACAACCTCAAGCTTTCTGAGCGCCGTGCAAAAGCAGTTATGGATGCGTTGGTGAACAGTTACGGCATCGATGCGGCACGCATTTCGACCATGGGCAAAGGAGCCAGCGAAATGGCAGCCTCCGACAGGAACGATATGAACAGACGCGTAGAGTTTGTGCGATCGAACTGATCGACTTCCATTTTACGAATTGAAAAAGCGGGCCCTCAGGCCCGTTTTTTTATGAGGTGATCCCACAATACGATGCCAGCGGTCACGGAAACATTCAAGGAGTGTTTGGTTCCGAATTGGGGAATGGCGATCACTTGATCGCATAAGCCTAAGAGTTCGTTGCTGACACCTGTGACTTCATGGCCAAAGATCAGGACGCATTCTTCTTTTGGCCATACAAAGGCATCCAGCTTGTGGGCATGCTCAGTGATCTCCACGCCGATCTTCACCGCCTCGGAATTCTTTAACCATTCCAGTGGAGCGTCTGTATGCGTCCAGGAGACACATTCTGTTGCGCCCAATGCCGTCTTCTCCAGGTCGGGATGAGGTGGGACAGGTGTGTGTCCAGCCAAAACGATTTCCCGACACCGAAATGCATCAGCAGTTCTGAAGATGCTCCCCACATTGTGGGCACTTCGCACATTGTCCAGCATCAAGCGGATGGACGACTTTTCTGCCTGAACAAATTCTTCCGGGCTCAGCCTGCCCATTTCGTGTGTTCTCAGTTTTCTGTCCATAACTTGGCTTCTTTCAAAACGATCAAAGTACTCCTTGGTGGCGAAGAAGGCAACTCCATTGATGGCGCAATACGATGAGATCAAGGCAAAACATCCCGATACCTTGCTCTTGTTCCGCGTGGGCGATTTCTACGAGACCTTTGACGAAGACGCGAAGCGGTCATCCCAGGTCTTGGGCATCACCCTGACCAAGAGGTCGAATGGAGCAGCCTCAGATACGGCCCTGGCTGGTTTTCCCTTTCACGCCTTGGATACCTATTTGCCCAAGCTTATCCGCTCTGGACTTAAGGTGGCCATCTGCGAGCAACTGGAAGAAGCATCTCCCGGAAAGAAGTTGGTGAGAAGGGGCGTTACGGAATTGGTCTCTCCTGGTGTACACCTCAGGGACAGTATTCTTGAGGACGATCAAAACAACTATTTAGCTGCGTTTTCAGGAGATGAGCGGAAAGGAGCACTGGCCTTCCTCGATTTTTCAACCGGTGAGTTCCTTTTGACCGAGGGGACAAAAGAGCAGCTTTCCCTGCAACTGACCGCCCGCCAGCCACGGGAAGTGTTGTTGGACAGAAGAAAAAAGTTGTTTTTCCAGGAAGCCTTCGGTACCCAGTGGCTGGAGAGCTATTTACCCGATTGGGTCTGTCGTCCGGCACAGGGAGAGAAGGAATTGAAGGCCCATTTTGGTGTAGAAAACCTCAAGGGCTTTGGATTGGAAGAAGGGTCTGAATCGCTGGCAGCTGCGGGTATGCTCATCCACTATCTGCGGTCCAATGGGCACGATCGGCTCGATCATGTGGGTGCGCCTTCCGTTCTCGGATCCGCAGAATTCATGTGGCTTGACGATTTCACATTGCGAAATCTGGAAGTGTTGTCGAGTACAAATCCGGACGGTGTGTCCCTTTGGGAAGTCGTGGACCACGCCTCTACAGCCATGGGCAAACGAAGCATACGTCGTTGGCTTGGTGCTCCTTTGCGGCTCCCTGACCCCATCCGTGAACGTCATGAAAGAGTGGCCAGGATCGCAGAGCAGCCTTCCGTTTGTGCACGTCTTGGAGATTTGCTCAAACCCTGTATAGATCTGGAACGGGCCATCGCCCGCCTCGCCACGCGTAAGATCCATCCGCGCGAGCTTCATCAGCTTGCCCGTTCGCTTTCTGCACTTGAAAAAGGATTTTCCGAGATCGACCTGTCCGATCTGTTCGATGACTGGTCCTATCCAGGGTCAGCGGTCGATTCGATCGAGCAGACCCTTGCGGAAGATCCGCCGGTACAGATCGGAAAGGAGGAGGTGATACGCACGGGTGTGGATACAGAATTGGATGAGTACAGGTCATTGAGAAATGACAGCAAGGAGCAGTTGGACCTTATGTTGGCGAAAGAGGTTGAGCGCACGGGCATCAGCAGTCTGAAGGTGGGGAACAATCAGGTCTTCGGCTACCATTTTGAGGTTCGGAATACGCACAAGGACAAGGTTCCGGAGCATTGGCAGCGCAAACAGACTTTGGTCGCCGCTGAACGGTACATCACCCCTGAGCTCAAGGAATTCGAGGAACGTATCGTCCACGCCGAGGCCCGTTCTTTAGAGCGCGAAAGATTCCTGTTCGATCGGTTGCTGGAGGGTCTCCTACCTCATGTCCCCGATCTGCAGGCTGCTGCACGCTTTGTAGGTGAATTGGACGGTTGGAATTGCTGGGCTCAATTGGCCATCAAGAACAAGTATGTGCGTCCGCAGATGACCGAGGAGTTGGAGGTGGACATAAAGGAAGGGCGACACCCTGTGATCGAGCAGGTACTGGACAGAGATGCAGTGTATGTGCCCAATGACATTCGGCTGGCACAGAGTGACCGGCAGATGATGATGATCACAGGTCCGAATATGGCGGGTAAATCGGCGCTGCTTCGTCAGCTTGCACTCAGTTGTGTTCTGGCTCAGGCAGGATCATTTGTTCCAGCGGATTTCGCCTTGCTTCCCATTCTCGACCGCTTATTTGTGCGCGTAGGCGCTTCTGACAATATTTCGAGAGGTGAATCCACCTTTATGGTAGAAATGCTCGAGGCAGCAAGTATTCTGAACAACCTACAGGGAAGATGTCTGGTCCTCTTGGATGAAATAGGTCGCGGAACCAGTACCTATGACGGTGTCTCCATAGCCTGGGCCATGGCGTCCTTTCTTCACGAACATCCAGAACGTCCTCTTTGCTTGTTTGCCACGCACTACCACGAATTGAATGAAATGTCTGAGACGTATCCGCGCATTCGAAATATGAATGTAGCGGTGCGTGAGGAAGGGGAAAAGATCCATTTCCTGAGAAAACTTCAGGAAGGTGGAAGTGCCCATAGCTTTGGGATTCAGGTGGCACGTATGGCAGGGATGCCCCAATTCGTCTTGAAAAAGGCAGAGCAATTGTTGGCTGAATTGGAGAAGAGCCGCTCTTCAGCTGCGGATGAGCCGCTCACAGAAAAAAAACAGGAGTGGCAAATGAGCATGATACAGATGCAGGATCCGTTGCTCGAGGAGATCCGGTCCGAATTGGATGGATTGGACCTGAACAACCTAACACCTATCGAAGCGTTGATGGTTCTCAAAGAACTTCAAGCCAAGACCAAGCAAAGCTGAACAGTCCTTTGGCGGAAAAAGTCATTAGCGCTACATTTGTCGCCCTTTGGAAATCATGCGAAAGTAGCTCAGCTGGTAGAGCACGACCTTGCCAAGGTCGGGGTCGCGGGTTCGAATCCCGTCTTTCGCTCTAAGCCGATCCGCTGAGGTCGGCTTTTTTGATGCATCGCACGGCCGGCTCGGGTGGTGAAACTGGTAGACACGCGGGACTTAAAATCCCGTGGGCATAACAGCCCGTACGGGTTCGATTCCCGTCCCGAGCACAAGGCTCAATGGTCATCAATAAATTAACAAAGAATCAGGAGTTCAATGGCTCCTTGGCTATTCGCCATCCTGATAAGGTGGGATGAAATTCTTGACGCGTAAATTCCTAATGTACGCACGCACCCAGCGGAACACCCTGTAAACTGCGATAAGAGCGAAAATCGCGCCTGCGGCAGAAAAGAGAGTAAAGTGGTATTCAGATAGGAGGAGGCTGAACATGTTTTTATCGGTTCAAGCCTCCGAAATTAAGGTAAAAAAAGAAGGTTTATCTGTCAGAAAAGGATTAACAATTTTTAACTCATTGAAAAATTAGAACGCGCCTCTATTTTTAAGACCAAAGAATTTGATCCATGGACGTGAATAAATGGCCTGCAGTGCAC